>JANXYP010000048.1 GCA_025355955.1 Chloroflexota bacterium | reverse complement strand
ACCACCCTGATCATCGCCATTCTGTTCCAGCCACTACGCGACCGCTTGCAGCGGGTGGTGGATCGGTTTTTCTTCCGCGAACGCTTCGTCTTCCGCCAGGCGATGCTCGATTTCGCCAACCATATGCGCGACATCTACGATGTGAAGGAGTTGAGCCGCAACCTGGTGCTGCAGGTGGCGATGATCATGGATCTGGAGGACAGCGCCTTCTACCTCAAGCCGCGCGGCGCAGTGGAGGGCAGCGCCCTATACCTGAGCGACTCCGCCTCGGCGCTCGATGCAGGTCGGCGGGAGCGGGGCATCCGCTTCAGCGCCGCTAGCGACAGCGGCGCGGTGACGCGGGCCGATTGGGCTACCAGCTACGAACTGCCCCCTGAGCTGCACGATTGGCTGATTAGCTACAACCGCCCTTTGAACATGGCGGCCATCCCCGGCGATATGCCTGAGGCAGCCCGGCCCGCGCTGCAGGTCGGCTTCCGGCGCGGCATCATCATCGCCATCCCGCTAGTCAGTCGCGGTGAGCTGCTGGGTCTGCTGCTGCTGCAACGAAAGCGCAACGGCGCGGGCGTACTGCGCGAGGACATCGACCTGCTCAGTAGCATCATCCCCCAGGCGGCGCTTACCATCCGCAACGCGCAACTGCTAGCCGAGGCCACCGAGCGCGAACGCATTGCCCGCGAGTTGGAGATCGCCCGCGAAATCCAACAGGGTCTCTTCCCCAAGAGCGTACCCCAGCCGCCCGGCTTCCGCATCAGCGCCATCTGTCTGCCCGCCCAGGAAACCAGCGGCGACTTCTACGATTTCGTCCCATTGGGCGACAAGCTGGGCATTGTGGTTGCCGATGCCTGCGGCAAGAGTGTGCCAGCGGCGATGATGATGAGCCTGGCCCGCAACACCATGCGTAGCGAGATCGGTCACTACATCGAACCCGCCCCCGCTCTTACTCAGGCCAACAAGTGGCTGGTGCAGGATCTGGGCGATCGCCGCTATGTCGCGCTCACCTATCTGCTGCTGGACACCGCCAACCGCTGCCTGACCCTGGGCAATGCGGGCGGCTTGTCGCCGATCCTGCGCCGCGACGGGCAGTGCCGCTACCTACAGCCGGGGGGTATGACCCTGCCGCTGGGCATCGAGGAGGGTTTGGAGTACCAGCAGAGCAGCATTGCGCTATGCTCCGGCGATTTGCTGCTGGGCTACACCGACGGGGTAGTGGAGACCAGCGACCCCGACGGCCAGTTGTTCAGCTTCGATCGGCTGGAGCAGCTGATCGGTGAGTACGATACGAGTGGCGGCGCGGATGGATTGGTGCAGCACATACTCGCCCGCCTGCGCGAGTACAGCGGCAGCGGGGCGCAGGCCGACGATATTACCATCGTGGCGGTGGAGGTGCTTTTAGGATGAAACCAACTGCTTCGACGAGTAAATTGCTTATGGTGCTAGCGATTATCGGTGGCGCAACACTGCTTGTATCAGCGTTGCTTGCATCGCCCCAGCCGCAAACATCACAACCTGCAACGCAGAGTACACCGCAGAGTCAGGCGCTCAAGCCACCGCCAGCCGTACCCACGCTCTCAGGGGTACTTCTACATGATGCCAACTTCGGGGCGTGGCAATATTACGCACGTAAGAGCAACACGGATGGAGGCGACGGCGATATTCGGATAAAACCCGGCCAGATCTACGTCTATGTAGATTACAACAAGAGAACCGATGGCATGAAACGCTACGTTGAAGCTAACAAGAAGTTGTTGCCGCAAATCGCAAGCCGTGATGGTGAGGCTGAGGTCTACGTTGTCTTTAATCAATACCTGTCAATAGACCAGTTCCGTAGCTGGGTCAAGTCGCATGGGCTGCGAACCGGCTATTCGTGGGCAAGGTTCATTGATGAGACGGTATCGCCGCGTCGCATCATGATGTGGCCTGCAAATCAAAGGCTCGACCCTCAAGACCCCATAAACCAGGCGGATCTGGATAACGCGATGAAGTTCTACGTCATCGAAAATCACGGCACGCTTATGGGTGTCTACGCTACACACACATGGGTCGATGCCAGGGATTTGCCCGCTCTCGCAGCCGAATCAACCACTTTCTACATTGACGTTACACCAGAGGCGGTACGCAACGATCTGGCAGCGGCAGGAATAGCCGGAGCCAGGCAAGCAGCAGTAGTCGCAAATGCAGAGTACGCCTTTATGTTGGTGGAGGATACCATCAACCCTGAGCCACCGCCCTTTACCCCAACGCCGCCCGTTGTATTGCCAACGCAAGTACCAACACCTCATTTGACCCCATAGCAGGGCTTGCAGCAATTGACGCAATGCAAAACTATGCTATAATAGCATCGTGGGATTGCAATGCCAGAGCCAGACGCATTGTAATTCTGACCGCTGTGCCTGCACAGCCTAATTGTTGTACTCGCCGTTATCCCCACCTCACCCCAATCCTCAATGAGTACGCCTCAAGAGGCGGATCATGCATGAGCCACCATCTGGAACAGTAACCTTTCTGTTCACCGACATCGAGGGCAGCACCCGCCGCTGGGAGCAACATCCTCAGGCGATGCGGGCGGCGCTGGCCCGCCATGATGCCATCCTGCGGGCGGCCATCGCAGCTCATAGGGGCTATGTCTTCCAGACTATCGGTGATGCCTTCTGCGCCGCCTTCGCCCATGCAGACGACGCGCTGGCGGCTGCCCTGGCGGCGCAACGTGGCTTGCACGCCGAACCCTGGGCCGAGCAGATCGGCGAGGTCAAGGTGCGGATGGCGATGCACACCGGCCACGCCGAGCTGCGCGGCAACGACTACTTCGCGCCGCAGACGTTCAACCGCCTCGCCCGCATCCTTAGCGCGACCTCTGGCGGCCAAACTGTGCTATCGGCGGCCAGTTGCGCGCTGAATACCGATCAGTTGCCGATGGGAGTGGCGCTACGAGACCTCGGCGAACATCGCTTGCGCGACCTGGTTCGCGTCGAACGGCTATTTCAGGTGATTACCCACGACCTGCCCGCCAACTTCCCCCCACTCAAGACCCTGAATGCCCAACCCAACAACCTGCCCGCCCAACCAACCGTGTTGATTGGCCGCGAAGTCGAGGTTGAGACGGTGTGTGACCTGCTCCGCCGCCCCGCCGTTCGCCTCGTTACACTGACTGGGCCGGGCGGCGCGGGCAAGACCCGCCTCAGCCTGCAGGTAGCCGCCGATCTGCTCGACGATTTCGCCGCCGGGGTTTACTTCGTGCCGCTAGCGCCGATTAGCGATGCCAGGCTAGTCGTCTCTGCGATCGCGGTGGCGCTGGGGGTGAAGGAAGTAGGCGAACAGCCGCTGTTTGATACACTCAAGGCTTACCTACGTGAACGGCAACTGCTGCTGGTGCTGGATAACTTCGAGCAGGTGGCTGTCGCTGCGCCGCTGGTCAGCGAGCTACTGCAGGTCGCTTCTGGGCTTAAAGCGCTGGTCAGCAGCCGGGTGGTGCTGCACCTCTACGGTGAACACGAGTACAACGTGCCACCCCTGACCCTGCCCGATCCCAGCAACCTGCCCCCTGCAGATCAGCTTGCCCGCTACGCAGCGGTGGAGTTGTTCGCCCAGCGTGCAGCTGCGGTGCGGCCCGACTTCGTCATTACCGCCGAGAACGCCAGCGCAATCGCAGGTATCTGTGCAAGGCTCGATGGCCTACCGCTGGCAATCGAACTGGCCGCCGCTCGCGTCAAACTGCTCACGCCCATGGCAATCCTGGTCCGCCTCAGCAACCGCCTCAGCCTACTCACTGGCGGCCCCCGTGACCAGCCCAATCGCCAGCAAACCCTGCGTGGCGCGATTGATTGGAGCTACGACCTGCTTAACGATGCGGAACGGGTCTTCTTTGCGCGTGTCAGCATATTCGTCGGCGGTTGCAGCGCAGAGGCGGCGGGAGTGGTTTGCGATTTCCGACTAAAGATTGCAGATTTGGCGTTGGCTGACGACCAACCGACCGCTGCCCCCAATCTGGACCTGGATATGTTGGATGCGATAAGTTCTCTAACCGACAATAGCCTTTTGCGGGCCAACTCCCCCTCCTCCATCTCGGAGCAGGGTATATCCAATTCCCCCTCCCCCATTTCGGGGCAGGGTTGGGGTGGCGGTGGCGAACCGCGCTTCATCATGCTGGAGACAATTCGCGAGTATGCCCAGGAGTTGCTGGTGGAGCGGGGTGAAGCGGCTATGGTAGGGCAGCGCCACGCCGAATACGCGCTGGCCCTGGCGGAGCGGGCGGAGGGTGGGGTGCAGGGAGCAAGGCAGGTAGAGTGGCTGGCACGGTTGGAGCAGGAACACGATAACCTGCGCGCTGCTCTTGCCTGGTTGCTCGAACATGATGAGGCGGAGGCAGCCCAGCGGATGAGCGCGGCACTGGCGCAATTCTGGTATATGCACGGTTATATCAGTGAGGGGCGGCGCTGGTTGGAGAAGGCGCTGGCAAGCAGCGCGACTACCTCGCCAGAACTGCGCGTTAAACTGCTGAATCGGCTGGGATCGTTGGCCTTCGACCAGGGCAACTACGCTGAAGCGACCCGATTCCACCACGAATCACTGGCGCTGGCCCGCGAACTGGGCAATGTACGAATGATGGCGACCGCGCTGAACAACCTGGGATTGATTGCCCAGGATCAGGGCGATTATCTACGCTCACAAGGTTTCTTCGAGGAGGGATTGGTTCTTTTCCGTGAACTCGATTATCTCTATGGCATTGCAAATTGCCTTACCAACCTGGGGCTGACCGCTTGCTACCTGCACGATGACGCGCGGGCTAAACTGTTTTACACCGAAAGTCTGACTATACGCCGAAAGTTGGAGGATAGCTGGGGAATGGCGATCTCGCTACACAATCTCGCCCCCCTGGCAATCCGCCAGGATGATTACCAGGAAGCCGCCGCTTATCTGCGCGAGAGTCTGACGTTGTTTGAGGAGCTTGGTGATAAAGAAGGCATCGCGGTGAGCCTGGAGTCGCTGGCTGAGTTGGCGCTCGCCAATGGAGAGGGACCGCGTGCGGCTCAGATGCTTGGCGCTGCTGAGACAATGCGCCAAGCGATTGGGGTGCCGGTGCCACCGTCGGAGCTAGAGCAATACAATCACACTCTGGAGGCTGTGCGGGTCCAACTTGACGAAGGCACATTTGCCAGCGCCTGGGCTGCTGGGCAAGCGATGAACCTGACCCACGCAGTGGCCTATGCG
Organism: Chloroflexota bacterium; assembly: GCA_025355955.1. Taxonomy (GTDB): domain Bacteria; phylum Chloroflexota; class Chloroflexia; order QHBQ01; family QHBQ01; genus QHBQ01. The sequence goes on along the minus strand of JANXYP010000048.1, from coordinate 17,517 downwards.
CTGGGTAAAGTTGGCTAGCGATGCTGGTTGCCCAACCCCCCCGCTGGCGGATTAGGGGGTTGGCTTGGTTGCTGCGGCGGATACTGCGGCGGGATGCTCAGTCGCTGCGACTGCGGCGGTGTGGTCGGCAGGGGCGGGCTGGGGTTGCGGAATGGCTCGGCCAGCGGCTGTTCGCTGGTGTTCGCCTGGGTCGCCGCCCGCGGTACGGGAGCGGGCGGGTTGACCCCAGCAGCCGCGCCGGTCATCAGTGTGGCAAGGGCGGGGCCGGTTATATCGGCAGGCAGAGAATTGGAATGCGCTGCGCTGCCGTTGCTGCCGTGCTGGGTTGCACCGCCCATAATCAGGCTGAGGAACTCGATCGGCACCGGAAAGATGATGGTGCTGTTGCGTTCGGAGGCGATCTCAGTCAGGGTTTGCAGGTAGCGCAGTTGCAGAGTGGCCGATTCGCGGCCAATTATCTCCGCCGCCGCGCTCAGTTGCTTACTGGCCTGGAACTCGCCCTCGGCATGGATGATCTTGGCCCGTTTCTCGCGCTCGGCCTCTGCCTGCTTTGCCATCGCCCGCTGCATACTCTGCGGCAATTCCAGATCCTTGACTTCGACCACGCTGACCTTGATACCCCACGGTTCGGTCTGCTGGTCTATGATGAACTGCAACTGCTGGTTGATGCGTTCACGGTGGGCAAGCAACTCGTCAAGCTCCGACTGGCCTAGCACGCTACGCAGGGTGGTCTGGGCAATTTGCAAGGTTGCCTGCATGAAGTTCAGCACGTTCACCACCGCCAGCGCAGGGTCGAACACGCGGAAGTACAACACCGCGTTGACGCGGATGGTCACGTTATCGCGGGTGATCACCTCCTGCGCGGGAACGTCGATGGTGACGGTACGCAGGTCCAGCCTGCGGATGCGGTCGAGGATGGGGATGAGGAAGATCACCCCCGGCCCGCGCACCCCAGCCAGCCGCCCGAGGCGGAACACCACTGCCCGCTCGTACTCCTGGGTGATCTTCATGCTGGAGCTGAGGATCCAGAGGGAGAACACGACTATGATAGCGATGATAATCCACGGGCTGAGGTTGTCGGGTAGGTTAAATAGTCCCGCTTGCAATATTACCGACATTTGCTTCTCTCCTTTACGCCAGGGCGGGTGCGGCCCGCCTCTATATCATGCTCACTTGGGCGGGTTGCACCCACCCCTACATCGCCATCGGGCAAACGCCGCCCGCGCCTTAATCTCAGCCCCCAGCGAGGGCTTGGGGAAGAGTCTCGCCCAGGCGCTATGGTCCTCTTAACCGTTTTCAGTTGGCTGCCGGGTTAGCACCGTCAATAGGCGTGATCGAAGTTGCGAGATTTCTCCCCCAACCCCCCGCTGGGGGCTTTTTGCTGCTTGCCAACCCCCGCTGGGGGCTTTTTGCCGCTTGCCAACCCCAGCTTTAGTCTGGCGCGGGATTTCTCCCTCAACTCCTGCTGTGGCTTAGTTGATCAAGCTTAGGGATGACTATGCTTTTCACTCAGCACTCAGCACTCAGCACTCAGCACTCAAAGCGGCAGGCTGGCGGTGGGTTGCTCCGCCTGCAGGGGGGCAGTGAGCACAACAGTGAGGGTCAGGCCATTGATAGCAACCACGCGCACGATGCTGCCAGCGGGGACCTCGCCCTCAGCGCAGACCGCACCCCACAGTTGGCCGTCAAGGAAGATCAAGCCACGTGGCTTGAGCGGCACCCGCACCTCGGCCAGCTTTCCGATCAGCTGCTCGCGGCCGGTAGCTGGCGGCTTGAGCCGCGCCTGGATCGCCTTTGTCACGCCGAAGGCGAAGAAACCGCCTACCAGCAACGCGACGATAATCAGCACCCAGGGATCGACCCCCAGGTAGATGCCACCGCCGTTGCCAGTGTCAATCAGGATTGCGCCACCCAGGATCAGCGAGACCACTCCGCCAAAGGTAAGGATGCCGTGGGTAGGCAGGAACAGGTCGGCGATCAATAGCACGAAGGCGAAGCCAATGAAGGCGACCCCCGCATAATTGACCGGCAGGGTGCCGAGTGAGAAGAAGGCCAACAGCAGAAATAGCCCACCCAGCACCCCAGGGAAGACCGAACCCGGATTAGCTAGCTCGAAGAAGAGGCCCAGTCCGCCCAGAGTGAGCAATAGGAAGGCGATATCGGGACTGCTGATGGCAAACAGAACCTGCTCGAAGAAGCCCATCTCGATGTTGTTGACGCTTGCGCCTGCGGTGTGCAGCACCAGCGGGGTAAGCGCCGCGCCCATCTTGACGGTGCGCCCGTCCATCTGGTGCAACAGGTCGGGGATATCGTTGGCAATGATGTCAATCACGTGTAGGTTGAGCGCGTCCTGATAGGTGACGGAGACGCTCTGTCGCACCGCCTGCTCGGCCCAATCCACGTTGCGCCCCCGCGTGGTGGCAAGGTTGCGAATCTTTGCCACTGCATCGTTGGTCACTTTGGCCTTCATCTCGTCAGAAACTTGCAGCTCATTGCCGCTGCTATCCGCGAATACGGGATGGGCTGCGCCGATATTGGTATTAGGAGCCATTGCCGCGATGTGCGCCGCGAAGGTGATGTACACGCCCGCGCTACCCGCCCGCGCTCCGCCGGGGGTGACAAACACGACCACCGGCACGTTAGAGGCGAGTATCGCCTGGATGATGTCGTCCATCGAACTGCCCAGGCCGCCCGGCGTGTCCATTGTGATGATCAGCGCAGCCGCACCGTCCTGTTCGGCGTTCTTGATGCCCCGCTGGATGTAACCAGCGCTGACCGGGTTGACCTCACCCTTGAAGGTAAGCACATCAACGTGACTGCCTGCCGCGTGACTGGGGGCAGGCACGGCAATGAACGCGAACCCCGCGATCAGGGTCGCCAGGTAGAGGCAGCGAAAACCGTTCCGCAAATTGCACCTTCCCGATCACGGCGGGCGGGCCGCCCGCTTGAGTTGCCTAACTGCTAATCTATGTTATATACGCAAATTGGCGGGTGGAAGTTGCAGCCAGGATGAAGGGGCGTTATACCAATTAGCCGAGGCGATGCGACAGCTCTGTAGGGGCGAACCGTGGTTCGCCCTGGCTCAATCTATAGTGGCACCATACTGCTAATTGGCGTTACTCTTTCGCCTGGTCTGGTGCGGCAGTGCCAGTAGGGGGGGCAGGCACCTTGGCTCCATCCGCCTCGTTGTAGTCGGTCAGGCCGCCGATTGTGGTAAGGCTGCCCTGTTCGATCATCTCACGGGGTTTGCTCTCCGACGTTAGCACACCGGCATCCTCACCGCTGACGAGATGGCGGCGATAGAGCAGCGTGGTGTAAGCGCCAACTGCAATCACAATTACTGCCAATATCGCCATGGTATAGAGTGCGCCGATGAAGTCGGCTACCACTGCGGCGAACAGCAGCGGGAAGATGAGTAGCACGTTGAGCATCGTCTGGTAGGCGCTGAACACGCGACCCCTAATCTCCTCCGGTGAATATTCCTGTAGAATGGTCTGAGACGGCACCTGGATGAACGAGTTCATTACGCCGAGCGCGAAGGTAAGGATGCCGAGGATAATCAGCAGGGTGGTGGTGGAGAAGTTGTGACCCAGGACCGTATTGCCGAGCAGGCCCAGGCCAAAGTTGGCAATCGCTAGCAACATGAGGGTGCCACCTGCCCCCAGCAGGCTGTAGTTAACCAGCGCCTCGCGGTTGCGTTCTTTAGCGATACGGCTGACCGACAGCACGCCCGCCACCATACCAACCGCGCCCGGCACGATCAGGTAGATAAGGTTCTTACTCGCTTCTTGCGCGGCGGTGGCGGGATCAGGGAACATCTTGGTGCCGTTGAAGAACTCGATAAGGAGCTTGGGGCCAATCACCGCCAGTATCATTAGCAGCGTAGCAGCGATGCTCAGATGCACTATCGCGGTCATCACTACACGACTGCTGCGGATGAAGGTCCAGCCCTCCTTGACCTCCTCGACGATCTTGCCAACGTTCTGCTTAAAACCGTCAGTCTTGCTCACCTCGCGGGCCGGCTCCTTCTTGGGTAGGAAGTAAACAAGCGCGGTGCAGATGATATACATTGCGAAGATGAGGAAGTAGAGCGGCTCGTAGCCGAACAGCCGCACCAGAATGGGACCGAGGACGGCGAACCCAGCAAGCTGGGCGATAGTCAAAGTGAGATTGAAGAAGGCGTTGGCGGAGATCAGCTGTTCGCGCCTGACCAGCAGCGGGATGGTGGCCGCCTCCGCCGGGGTGAAGAACTGGCTGATGGTGGCGAAGATGAAGGTGGTGATGTAGATGATCGGCAAGGTAGCAACCACTGGTAGGGCAAAGGGTATGCCGAGCGGATGCTGGATGGTAAGCATATAGCCGATGATCGAGACAGCCCGCAGCACGTTGGTGATGACCAGCATCCGCTGCTTGCTGGTGCGGTCGACGAACACGCCCGCAATGGCAGCGAAGATGATCGAAGGGACGGTGAAGCAGAGGATCACACCGCTGACCGCCACTGCCGACCCGTTGGTAATCGTGCCTACCTGGGCGATCAGCATATAGTTGATCATGTTCTGCGCCGACATAGACAGCGCCTGGGCAATCCAAAGGCGCAGGAAGTTATGATTGCGTAGCACGCTCTCCACGGGCTGTTCGGGCAATTGGCCGGTGGAGCGGCTGGTCTTAACCGGCTGGGTAGGTCGCTCGGTTTTCACGATCTCGGTGGTGCCTTCGGCTACCTGATTTGGGCTACTCACTGGCAGGTTTCTCCGTCTTAATAAAGGATTTGACACGTCGCTCGAACTCGGAACGGGGCAGTAGTACGCGGCGCTGGCAGCCCAGGCACTTGAGGCCAATGTCCGCGCCCAGTCGCACCACCAGCCAATCGCTGCTGCCACAAGGGTGCGGCTTACGCAGACGCACCACCTCATCTATTTGCACGTTGCGTACCAGCGTTTGCAGTTCGTTGGACATTTACCCCTCACCCCAACCCGCTCCCGCAAGGGGAGAGGGGCTTTCTATGCACCCCAACCCGCTCCCGCAAGGGGTGAGGGAGTTTCAATTGTTACGTAAGCGGCGCGGTTCGAGTTTAGTATTTCGCATATTATATCACTATAATCTAAAATCTAAAATCCCTTTGCGGCACATGAGTGCGCGTCAGGTTCTTGTAGAGCAAGCGTTCGGTAGGGGCGAACCGTGGTTCGCCCTGGTCGGTTATGCAAGAACTTGACGCACACCCGCAGCACATTGATCGCGCAACTCGCGGGCAGCTTCTGCAGCAGCGGCAGCGTAATCAGCGAGGCTACCATCGCGGGCGGCGTAGGTAATGCTGCGCGAGGCGCTGATTAGCGCGGGGCCGCCGCCATTGGCGGCCAGGATGGCCGTCAGGTCGCCGCCTTGCGTGCCGATGCCAGGGACGAGTATGGGTAGGTGGGGGGCAATGCGGCGCACAGCGGCCAGTTCGTCAGGGTATGTCGCACCCACCACCAGACCCACTGCGCCGCATCCGCCGTCCCACTCGCGGGCTAGATGGGCAACCTTGAGGTAAAGCGGGATGTCGTCACCCTGATGCGCGACGCTCAGATTCTGCACATCCGCGCCGCCGGGGTTGGAGGTGCGACAGATGATGAACACTCCGCGTCCCTGCTCACTGTACGCCAGGAAGGGCGCAACGCTATCGCCGCCCAGGTAGGGGCTGACCGTGACCGCATCGCAGCCCAAACGGTCGAACACAGCGGTAGCATAGGCGGCAGAGGTGCTGCTGATGTCGCCACGCTTGGCATCGCCAATTATCAGCGGGCCGTTAGGGATGGCGGCGATAGTCTGCGCCAGCACCTGCCAGCCATCCGCGCCTAGCGCCTCATAGAAGGCGAAGTTGGGTTTGAAGGCAGCGGCATAGAGCGCGGTCGCGTCGATAATCGCGGTGTTGAATCGCACTACCGCCTCGGCGGGCGGCAGGTCGCGCAACTCGGCAGGCAGACGGGCCGGGTCGGGGTCGAGGCCGACGCAGACGATGCTGCGCTGGCAGGCAATTGCTGCTTGTATGCGGGCGGCAAAGGTTTCGGGCATAACGCTATTATACAATGCAGGCGGGGTTGGCAACAACTGGCAGCCATTCCTAACAGGGCGGATGCAATCCGCCCCTAAGCCATTCATTCGTTGCCATCCCTAACAGGGCGGACGCAATCCACCCCTAAGCCATTCATTCGTTGCCATTCCTAACAGGGCGGACGCAATCCGCCCCTACACCATTCATTGCCATTCCTAACAGGGTGGACGCAATCCACCCCTACGCCATTCATTCGTTGCCATCCCTAACAGGGCGGACGCAATCCGCCCCTACGCCATTCATTCATTGCCATCCCTAACAGGGTGGACGCAATCCGCCCCTACACCATTCATTCGTTGCCATCCCTAACAGGGCGGACACAATCCGCCCCTACACCAGCCACGTTTTGCAATTTGATGAATTGCACCCCATCTGACGGACGGCTAATTTGCGGCTGAAGGTAATCGTCTTGAAAGCAACCGCAAGCGGGCGAGGTGGGGCCGCGCCGGGTGGGGCGAGGTAGCTGGCGCGGATGGTCATCTTGTTGAGGCCGGTCAGCCAGTGGTCGCGGCTGATGCTCACATTCTGGGTTTGCCACTCGGCGCTGGTCATTGTGATAGTCGCAGCGGGGCGGCTCTCGTCGTTGAGATAGAGGCTGAGGATCTGGCTGCCACCAGCGGAGGGCAGCATTGGGCGTAGGTTGAAGCTAACCGTGTAATCGGCAGGTACGCGCACCGGCGTGAGCATTAGCGCGTGGGTGTTGGTCATCCAGCTGTAACCCAGCGCGCTGCCCGCCGTATCACGCTCGATACGGTCGAAGCCCATCATGCGGAACACGGCGGAGGAGTCGTCGCCCATCGTCACGCTGTCCAGTTGCACCACTGGCAGTTGATCACGCAGCACCCGATAGACCACCGTATTGCCCACGGGTGGGCCAGCGGGGTAGAGTTGCTGCAGCGGCAGGGTGGTATTGATGAACTGCAAGGCGTTAGGGGCCAGTGCAGGCGGGTGGACTACGAGGTAGCCAATGTTCAGGTAGTATAGCAGCCGCGCCCCCTCTTGGCGATAGAAGTCCATCAGTATAGGGTCGGCTAGCGCGGCTTGCAGGTTCTGCTCCATTGGTTGCAAGGTGGGGGCAAGCTGGGTGAGGATGTTGACGTAGCGTTCGCGAATGAAGTAGGGCTTAAAGGCCAGCAATGGGCGGGAGATACCGGCGAACAGCACCGGCTTATTGTGCATGGTCTGCTCGTACATGGTGTGTTCGTAGCTCATATCGGAGGCCAGGCCGGTATACTCCGGTAGGTTCAGCACTGCATAGTCGTTCGGTTCGGCAGCGATAGCGGCGTAGGCGGCGCGGGGTTCGTCAAGCTGGTGGCCGCCATCAGCGAGGAAGGGCAGCACGAAATGCTCGAAGAGGGTGACGAAGCAGATCAGGAAGAGCAGCACGGTAGTGAGCAGCGCGGGGCGCAGCCTCGGCCAGCGGTGGGGGATGAGGGCAAATAGGTCGGCCAGCGCGTAGCCCACCATAATACCTGCGCCCATGGTGATGAGCAGGTCGAAGCGGGCGGGGATGCGGGCGTTGTTCAGCAGCGGAATCGCCGCCCACAGCGCGTAAGGGCCAGGCATCTGCGGGTTGCCCGCCGCGTCCTGATGCACGAAGGGCAGCGCGTTCCAGAAGCTGGAATCGCCCGGCAAGGTGATGGTGTTGCCCGCAAAGTGGGGGGTGGGGCCAAGCGCGAACAGGTAGCAGATGACCACGAACACCACCCAGAAGCGGTACTCCGGCTGCCGCTTCCACAGCCGCAGCGTGCCGATCGCCACCAGGATGAGGGTGAGATAACCCGCGAACACCCACGACTCGGTGCCGTTGTAGAACGAGGAGATCGCCTGCTGCACCAGGCCGGAAGCCTGGGTGGGATGCGCCGCCCAGTTGCCCATGCTGTCCCACCAGTTCATCGCGCCCGGCTGCCAGCCAGAGAGCAGTGGGTTGGCAGGGACGAAGAAGGCGATCGCGTCGGCGAAGTAGGTATCCTCGCCCGGCCACTTCACATAGTAGCCGTCTCTAATCGCAATGAAATCGGCTATCAGCAGCGGTGCGCCAATGATCACGAACACTACGCCGAGGATGAGCAGCAACCCCAAAGTGGAGAGCAGCACACGGCGGTCAGCAATGCGCCGTCTACCCCTGGCGGGGGCGGGTTCTTGCACGGCTAGTTCCCTCTCCCGGCCTCCCCCGTTGGGGGAGGTGTCGGCTGCGCTCCCTTCCCACCGGGTGGGGCTGGGGGCGGGTGCTTGCACGGCTAGTTCCCTCTCCCGGCCTCCCCCAACGGGGGAGGAGTCGGCTGCGCTCCCTTCCCACCGGGAGGGGCTGGGGGTGGGTGCTTGCGCGGCTAGTTCCCTCTCCCGGCCTCCCGCGGTGGGGGAGGGGACTGTCGCACTCCCCTCCCACCGGGAGGGGCTGGGGGCGGGTGGTTGGTCGCGGCCAAACAGGTAGTAGATGAGGTAGCAGAGCGCGAAGAACATCGCATAGACGGTCTGGTAGTAATCAATCAGGAAGATGAAGCCAAGACTGAGGCCCGCGAAGGCAGCATGGCGACGACGGTGGTCGTTCTCGCGCAACATACGGATGAAGAGCAGCAGGAAGATGGGAAAGAACTGGGTGCTGATCACGTGGATGTGGCCGGTGGTCTGGTAGAACTTGAAGGTGGAGAAAGCGAAGATGAGGCCACCAACGAACGCCGCTCGCCGATCGCGCACCAGGTAGGTAACTAGCAGGTACATACTGAACGCGCTGAAGATGTAGGAGGCGAGGATAGCGAGGTTGAAGGCCACCTCCACGCCCCACACATTCTGCACCGGGATTGAGAGGGTGCTGACCAGCGGCGACCAGGTGTGGAAAGCCAGTTCGGTGCCGAAGGGATGGTAGAGCATATCGGTGTGGAACGGCCAGGTGTGCAGCGTGCCGAGCGCGTAGCGCATCCACCAGAAGCCCCACATGAACATATACTCGTCCACCCGCCCGCGCAGGATATGCCCGCTCAGGTCGGAGACCAGCGGCCAGGTCATCACCACCGCGATGATGCTGTACACCAGCAGGACAATCGAGTTTTGAGTGATGAGTTTTGAGTTTTGAGTCTTGAGGATGTTGGTCATGATTGTAGGGCGATAAGGTTAATGCCATTCTCTATGCTATATACAGAAGCAGGCGTTGTGCTTCAGTTCGCGGCTCATTATAACAAAGATCGCGGTTTGGGGGTAGGTAGAACCTGGCACCTGCCTTGCGACCATCTCTTCACCCATGCTATAATCAAGGCCAAAGGAGCGATCGTATGCCACCCATGGTCAAGCGCAAGCGCTCGACAATCAACCCCTTGCCCAGCTTGCTGCCCACGAGGCGAGCACATCAGTCACAAACCGCCTTTACAGCACGAATTAGGGTGTGCTATAATTCAGCGCAGCAGCGGTTTGCAGCGGTCTATAGAACAGGGGCGCATTGATGAGCGAGAATGGGCGGCAGGTAGGGCCGACGGATAACCACCTGGCAAATGGACAGAACGGCGGGCTGCCCGACGATGCGCCGGTGGAGCGGATTATCAGCGATACTGATGCCGCCCGCGAAGTGGCCGCCAATGTTCCCGAAGACGACCCTGAGCTTGAATACAAGCTGAGTGTATACCGCTACGAGGAGCAGCCGGAAGACGCTTTCGCCGCAGTGGACTATAGCCGCAAGGGTGAAACCCCTGCCGCAGCAAAGCGCGGGCGCAGCATTGGCGATTACCTTACCGTCATCCTACTGGTGGGCATCCCAATCGCAATCGCTGCCATTCTGCTGACGGTCAACCAGGGCAACCAGCGGGCGGCGCAGCAAAGCGCAGCGGCGATTCCCACCCCTCGACCCGTTTACTATGCCGACCAACTGGCGATCGTGGGCCAGAATGTCAACACCCAGGCCGATGGTAGCGTGACCGTCGACCTGACCCTGGCGAACAAGGGCCAGGACAACGTTCAGACCGTCAACCTGCTGGTGCGCCTGCTCGACAGCAAGGGTGGGCAGGTGGGCAACAGCGGCATCATCACCATTCAGGGCATTGCGCCGGGGGCGATCGGCAAGGGCCAGACTAGCATCAAGCCACCCGGCACCTTCGCCAAAGCCGACATCCTGATCAGCAGCGTGCAGACCGATCACCAGCCGACCATCGGCATCGCGCCATCGCCAACGGTAGTAGGGCAATTAGTAGCCAAATCCCAGTGAATAGGAGTGAACAAGATCGTGAGTAATCCCCGCCTTAAACTGGAAGATGACCTGGATACCAGTACGCCGCTGATGACCCCCACCGATGCCGAGAGCGCGGTGATGGCGGGCCGCCCTTACCCACCGCCTCGCACCAGCGCTTTGATCCTAACCGCCCTGCTGGTTGGCTTCATGCTGGTGGTATTCGCCGCTGCCACATTTTTTATCTACAATGGCAAGCAGAACGGTCTGACCGCGGCATTCCCCGAATCAAGCCCCACCCCAGTCGCCCCGCCCGGCAGCGAACGGGTGCAGATACCCAACATTAGCGCAGCGCCAGTGGTGAGCAGCGAAAACGTAATTGTGCAAGTGACCGTCACGCCCGTGCCGAGTACCACGCCGCTGCCAGGGACTACGCCGCAGCCGCCGATGAACGTTACTGTGACCAACTATTACACCGGCGCGAATCTGACGCTGACGATTACGGATAAACTCAACCTGCTACCCACCCACGCCCCCCAGATAGTCGGGCCGGGAACGCCAGCCGTTCCCACTCCCGCCATTGCTCCGATGCAGAGCGTGATTCTGAAGATTGTATTCTTCAATAATGACAACAGCGTTGCAGGTAGTTGGGTGGCTAACGTAGGCCCAATTCCGCTTGGTGGCAGTAACGACTTCACCATCGCCATTCCCACCAAACCCGGTCTCGGCAAGTGGGACGGCAAAGGCCAGATAATCGCCACGGTATACGCCATTGTAACCGGCGCAGGCAAGTAGAAGTTGACGGTAAAGAGGGAATTACCACAGCCAGGGGGGTTTATGCAACGACAGTGCGTCAATTGCGGGGCGGCGCTGGGACCCAGCGATACTTTCTGCGGTGAATGTGGCACGCCAGCCGTACCTGTAGCGTACCCCGCGCCCGTCAACCCACCGGCCCAGCCAGTTTATTACGCGCCGCAGCCAGTGTTGCAGAAGCGCAAGAGCAACACCGCGCTGGTAGGCATCGCCATCGTTGTGCTGCTTGCCGCGCTGGGTGGGGGCGGCTTCCTGCTGCTCAATGGTGGCATCAGCGGCGGCCATCCTACTACCCCTACGCCTACCACGATTGCGGTCGACGCTACTCCTACTACCGTTGCGAGCGACCCTACTCCTACTACCATTGCCAACATCAGCCCAACCAACGCACCAGTAGCGGCTAGACCCTTCACTCGTGGCAAGATTCGTAAGCTGACCAACAATACTGATCACAACGTTTTCTACAGCTACCCGGCCTGGAACTCCCACGGTACCAGCCTCGCCTTCGCCATTCATAATAGCGGCAGCCCTGAGCGCCACATTTACACTGTTCCCGCTAGCGGCGGCGACCCCCAACAGCTTACCACCGATAGTGGAGTCAACGATTATAAGCCGGTCTGGTTTGGCGACAACCAAATTGGCTTTACCCGCTGGATTACCAACAGCAACGGCATTGGCCTATATCGCGCCTACTACATGAACTCCAATGGCGGTCAGCCGATCCGCATGATCAGCGATACCCTCGATACCAATCAGTATGCCATTGTTGATAGCAACTCGTCAACGCTGGTGGTAGCCGATGATAGCAATAGCAGCAGCAGCAACCTGCACGTATACCAGGTTGGCACGCATGGCGGCCTTCGTGATATCCGCCAGTTGGATACCGGCTACTGGTTCGCCGCTAGCTCATCGAGCGACCGCTACTTTGTCTTCCCCAAAGCAGAGAGCGACAAATCCACCAACCTCTACCTGATGAACTCCGCTACTGGTACGGAGACGCAGCTAACCAATACCCCTGCTGATGAAGGCCAGCCCAGTTGGCGGTCAGGCGATCGGCTAATTACCTTCACCTATTATGACCAGCAATCGCGTTGCTATGTGATTGCTCTGGATGAACAGGGCAAGCTGGGCCAGCCCTTCCGCCTGCTCTCCGACAACCTCGGTACCTACGATGCGGATCCGGTCTAGAGTCCGGTAACCAACGAGGTGGCTTTTATCTCTGACCGCGAGGGCGGAGTTGATAACCTGTATGTAATGTCGATCACCCCCGCCAACGATAGCGCCGCATGGCTAGGGGTCTCCACCGTGATGGTCTCCGATAACGAGATGAGTAACCGAAAACTATCCTTCAGCAATGGAGCAATCGTCCAAACAGTGGCCGATGGCAGCCCGGCCAGCATTGCTGGCATCCAACCAGATGATGTGATCATCAGCGTAGACGGCACCGCAGTCGACGACTTCCATCCCCTGGCAGCGTTGCTGCTGGCGCACCAACCCGGCGATACTGTGCAGTTGCAGGTCTATCAGAAGATGGCGGGAACAACCAGAACGATGAACATCAAAACCATCGCTCATCCTTCCGACAAAGCTTCTGACCGCTAAACCCTAACCATATGACACGAAACATCAGTCATTTGCATATGAAGGGGCGTAGTAAGACTGCAAGATCCTAATATTACAGCCTGAGTTGGCATATTAAGGCCAGATTGGTGTAGGGGCGAATCGCATACGCTCAGTCGTCCAGTATCAAAGCCATCAGTACCCCATTTGACATAATCCGCTTGCCAAACCCCTCGCATTGATGTAAGATAGCAGCAAAGGTGTGGGATATTACCCAATGTGCCAACGCCGCTGGCTAGGCCATAATCAACTATCTACCTTCCAATCTCTACCTTCTAACTTCTACCCTCTAACTTCTGTACTCTTATGCTAGAGCAAACGCAACTTAGCCGCGAAGACCTGATCAAGATCGAACGCCTGAAGGGGATGGCGCGTCGTCGCCGTCTGCAGCAGCAGATGCAGGGGCAAGGCAATGGCACCCGCCAGCGTATCCCTTACGCCAATGACAACGGCCACGATCCTGATTGGGATGAGCTGCCCATTCATTACGTCAATGGCATGACGCTGACCGCGCCCCCGACTCCCCCCCCAACATGGAAGATGGGGGAGAGCGAAGCGCCCATTGCTGCACCGACACCGAATCGGGAGCTGGCTGCACCTGCGCCACTAACCGAGCGGCAGCGGGTGGTAGCAGGCGTGGTGGGGCAGGCAAACCGGCGCACACTGCCCCTCTTTTTGGTGCAACGGCGGGCGCTGCGTACCCGTCATACTGGGCGGGCGCGGCAGGCGGGCAGCCAGCGCACACGGAGACGCGCTGCCTGGCTGTTCGGCGGCTTCTTCGGCACTTTGCTGCTACTCATGCTGCTGATGATCGGCAGCGGCATTGGTCTCGCGGCGGGCCTCTATTTTTATTATACCCGCGATCTGCCCTCGATTGAAAACCTTGCCGCCCGCGCTGATACCTTCCAGACCACCGAAATATACGACCGCAATGGCACCCTGCTTTACAAGATATGGGATCAAGGCAAGCGCACCTACAAGCACCTCGACGAAATCTCGCCCTACGTCATTTCCGCTACTCTGGCGGTCGAAGACCCCACTTTCTACTCCAACCAGGGGGTGGATGCTCTGGCGATCGTGCGCGCCGCTTACATCAACGCTACCGGCAAAGGCAGCAGTGGCGGCAGCACCATCACCCAGCAACTAGTTCGCCGCGTGCTACTGCCCGAGGGTGACGAGCAGAGCCTGTCACGCAAGATCCGCGAAGCCACCCTGGCCCTGCGTCTGACCCAGCAATACAACAAGAACGACATCCTCGAAATCTACCTCAACCAGATATATTACGGCAACCTCAGCTATGGCATCGAAGCGGCCAGCGAAACCTACTTCAACCGCCCGGTCAACCAGCTAAACCTGGCCCAAGCCGCGCTGCTGGCGGGTCTGCCCCAAGCGCCCACCTTTTACGATCCAGCTCTGCACTTCGAGCTGGCAAAGCAGCGCCAGGCCCATGTGCTGGATCAGATGGTGAAGAAAGGATTTGCCACTCAGCAGCAGGCCGATGCCGCGCTGTCGGAGGATGTCCATCCCAATATGCAGAGCAACGATACCAACACCCTTGCCCCCCACTTCGTCAACTACGTGCGGGCGCAACTGGTGGCTAAATATGGTGAAGAGATGGTCAATCGCGGCGGGCTGAAGGTGACGACCACGCTCGACCTAAACTATCAGCAACTCGGCCAGCGCATCGTTGCCGACCAGGTGCAGAAGCTTGCCGACCAGAACGCCCACAACGCGGCGCTGGTTGCGCTCAAGCCGGGGACCGGCGAGATCCTGGCGATGGTGGGCAGCGTGGACTACAAGAACCCCCAGTTCGGTCAGGTCAATGTCACAGTCTCACCACGGCAGCCCGGTTCGTCGTTCAAGCCGATCGTGTACGCGCTGGCATTCCGCAAGGGCTGGACCCCCGCCACCATGCTGGCCGACATTACTACCGCCTTCCCCGACGGCGGGCCTAGCTTCTATATCCCTAGCAACTACGACAACCTGGAGCATGGCCCAGTGCTAATCCGCAAGGCGCTGGCTGGTTCGCTGAACATCCCGGCGGTCAAGACTTTGCAATACGCTGGCGTGCAGGATACGCTCACCCTCGCCCACGACCTGGGCATCAACACGCTAAGTGACAACCCCAACCAGTATGGCCTATCGCTGGTGCTGGGCGGCGGCGAGGTCACGCTGCTGGAGCTGACCGGCGCGTATGCCACCTTCGCCAACCAGGGCCAGTTCGTGCCGCCCGTTTCGATATTGGAGGTGCAAGATGCCAATGGCAACGTGCTGGATAAGTATGACCCCAACACCGTCGCCAGGCGGCAGGTACTCAGCCCCGAAGTCAGCTATCTGATCAGCGACATCCTCTCCGATAACCAGGCCCGCAGTTACATCTTCGGCCAGGACAACGCCCTGAAATTGAGCCGCCCCGCCGCCGCCAAGACTGGCACCACCAACGACTACCGCGACAACTGGACGATGGGCTACACTCCCTACCTAACGGTGGGCGTGTGGCTGGGCAACAACGATAACGCGCCGCTGAAGCAGGTAGCGGGCGCACGCGGCGCTGGCCCCATCTGGCACGACTTCATGGAGGGCGTGTTCGCCAACCCGCCGCTAGAGGATGTGCTGCGCGACGCGCCGGACAAGCCACTGCAGCTAACCTTCCCTCGCCCCGACGACATCGTAACCGACCCGGTGTGCGGTATAGATGGGATGAAGCCGGGTGCAGCCTGCACGGCGGCCAAGGATGTGCATGATGAAATCTTTATCAAGGGCAATGAGCCACAAGTCGAGGACAATATCTACCACTTCGTCCACGTCTGCAACCTACCCAACCATCCTGTCTGCATCGCCAACCCCTACTGCCCACTAACCCTGACCGTGGATCTACCCTTCCCCACCCTGCCCGACGAGTACAGCAACTGGGCGGTTAAGAACAAGGTTGTGCAAGCGTCCACCAGGGTATGCGATCAGCCCGGCCCGCCCAAGCCGTCTGCCGTGCCAATCCCGATTATCGTCAACTCCTCACCAAACCTGCCGCCTAACCCGGTCGCCGATAGCGCTTTTCCCAACCTGCAGTTGGCGATTACCGCCCCGCCAGCGGGCAGCACGGTGCGGGGCATGATTCAGGTGGATGGCACCGCTATCGCGGATAGTTTCAGCAGCTACACGCTCGATTACAGCAGCGATGGCAACAACTGGTGTCCTCTCAGCAGCACGGTTTACCGCACCGTTGTCAACAGCGGCTTCCTCGACAACTGGAACACCGACCTGGTGCCGGAGGGGGTGTACCAATTGCGGCTTACGCTCACCTCGGCGGACGGCACTCAGACCCGCGCCGCCTACAGCAGCGTGCGCGTGGAGCGCAGCGCGCCGCTAGCCAGCATCACCGCACCCACCGCTGGCAGCCGCTTCAAGCCTGGCGATGCGGTGCTGATCCGGGCCATGGTTGGCGGCGAGACAATCGCCCAGGTCGAGTTCGATGTGGATGATGTGCCAGTCGGCTATGTCACCGCCGCGCCTTACCAGTTCACCTGGAGCGCGCTGCCTGGCCCACACAAACTGACCGTGATTGCCCGCAGCGCGGGTGGCAATACGAGCGTCAGCGCAGCAGTGAGCATTGACGCAACCCCACCGCAAACCACGCCCACCCCATCAGGCAGCCCGATCTTGACGACCACTGCTGCACTTCGCATCTTCTACCCCACCGCTGGCGCATACATCTATAGCAGCCAGCTAGACCTGCAAGCGATCGTCAACTCCCCCCTAGTTACCCGCGTAGTGTTCGCGGTGGACGGCAGCACTGTCGGCGAGAGCGGCCCGCCCTGGATTGTAGCCTGGACCACCACCCTCGGCGACCACACCATCACCGCCACCGCCTACGACGCGCAGGGTGCACCAGTCGGCGATCCCGTCAGCGCCACCGTCACGGTTAAGCAGTGATTAGTGATTAGTAAAGAATGGTAAATGATGAATGGTAAATGGTGAATGGCAAATAATGCGCTTCTGTAGGGGCGCAGATTTATCGCGCCCTGGCTGTACAGCGGTCAAACGGAAATAGCGGACGTAGGGGCGCAGATTTATCGCGCCCTGGCACCTAATATTACAGCCTCAGTTGGCATATTAGCGTCGGATTGGGGTATGGGCGAATCGCATACGCCCATAGAATAGACATCAAGCTAAGGAAACAGCCGCCCACATCATGCTGATTTGTGCCTAATGGTGATCGCTCTCTGGGAGTCTGGGGGTTCAGCCCACAGATGCAGCCCGCCCGCTATGCTGCGGGTTTGCCGCACCCCTGGCCGCGCCGCTAGCGGGTGGCATACGATGGGCATTGATGCGCTTGAGCCTCTGGGGGCTGAACCCCCAACCCCCAAGCTCATCCCCTACTTTCTTAACTTGATGCCTATGGGGCGCATGGCATACACCCTGCCGCCCAGTGTCCAGGCCAATCGTAGCTACTTCATCTTGCCTGCCAACTGAGGCTGTAATACTAACAAGTAGGCAATCTTAACCCAACAGCGCTGGTGTAGGGGCGGGCGGTGGCCCGCCCTGGTGAGTTGTATACCTTTTCCCCCACCTTTCGTATATAATATTGTAGGATGCAGCAGCAATCTTCCCTATCAACCCGCAGCCGATAACCGAATGGGATGGCAAGGCACGATGAGTGTTACCGAAGAAGCAAGCAGGGCGGACACTGGGGCGAATCGCGCCCGCGCGGTGGCCGAGCCGCCACGCACTGCCTCGCCCGACGCGATCGACCCTGACCTGAGCGCAGGGGAGCGGGCGCGGCTGGCGAACGGCCCGTTGGCCCTAACCCGCACCGCCACCCAGCCGGGTGGATTGCTGGCCG
>JANXYP010000412.1 GCA_025355955.1 Chloroflexota bacterium | reverse complement strand
GAACGCGCCGCCCTGCTGGGGGGCAGCCTCAGCATCGGTCCGCGCCGCCCCGACGGCACCCGCGTGGTCGCCCGCATCCCGCTTACCAGCGCGGCGGGCGTTGCGATAGAGAGTGTGCGTTAATGCTCTTAGTATCTGCTGTACTATAGAGGTAAAATATATGAGTCCGAACACCGACCTACTCTGTCAGCTTGTAAAGATCACTGAGTTGCGCCGGACCAAACAGCGAGAGGCGGCGGCGCAACTGGCTATCCAATTGCTCAGACAACATCGCGCTTGTGCCAGGCTTTGGAGGCTTTTGAGCGTTGTTTATGTGCCTGATTTCCTGGGTATACCGGAGGATATTCTGGAGATAGGGCCTACTCTTGTTCCAAAAGGGCTAGACTATGAACAAGAACCACTTGCTCTCAAGCAGCAAGCAGCATCTAGTCCTGCTAATGGGCGGCTGCAATATAATTACAGAGTTAGCCTTGGTATCTATGCCCTTAAAGTGGCTATGGCACTTGATCCCCACGATCCCGTTTTTCCGCAAAAGCTGGGTTTTGACGAGTCTGTCCGCACCAACTACAAAGCAAGCGAAGATTATTTCAATCTAGCCATCAGTGTAGATCCAGATTATCAAAATGCGCTCACTAGCTCGATATTTTTCTTCAACAATAGCCTTCGAGATCTAAAGCGGCGAGCAAGTTTTATTGCGCGGCTTGAGCATACTATTGCAGTCAACCCTGAGCATAGCCACGCCTACTATAATTTGGCAGATTTCTATGCTGCTGAAGGCCGCATTCAGGATGCCGAGGCGTGCTGCCGCATGGCGCTCTTGAGTTCAGTGCCTCTCCACGCTGGGTATCCTGAGTTTATGAGGAGCTTCAACCCCAAGCAAATCCTTTACCACTTGCACAGCGCAAATAACCTGCGTGCAAGTGACCATCAGCATATTGCTATAGAGATGTACCTTGAAATCATCAATCGCTTTGGCTCAGATCCGAATTTGCTTGCGGCAATTGCCAGTTGTTACTATGCCTTGACTGGCAAAGAGCAGCACAATAATAATGCAAGATTTATTGGCGGGTTGTCGCCGGGGCGAGTGGGGCAACATCCTCCTAGCCTAGCAGATATAGCAGCGGCAGAAGCAGATAGGCGTGAATCCTCATATCCTTCTATCGGCCCTGAAGAAGCGCAAAAGCAAGCAATTAGCTGGGCAGCGCAGGCAGTTGCCGCTGCACCTGGCGATGCCAGGTTGCGTGCTGTGCTGGGCAAGTATTTGTCGGACGTGGACCCAAGCGAGGCAGCCAACGAATACCGCCAAGCGATCGAACTTAATCCCAAGAACGGTTCAACGCTGTTTGCCGCAGCAGGACTGTATCACAAGGCCACCGGAAAGATCAGCCTTGCCGAAGCGATTGACTGGACTGAACGGGCATTGAAGGTCAGTCCCGATGACCCTACCTACTTCTTCCAGCTTGGCGACCTCTACCGCAAGGCTGGGCGTGAAGAAGCAGCAATCCAAGCCTGGGTCAAGGCGCTGCTATGTGAACATCTACTTGATGAGCAGCACACTAAGATTATAGAGGAATACTGTTGTAAGTAAGCATAGAGCTTGCTTTGCCTTTAAGGAAAAGAGCTTGAACAAACACCAGTACCTAACCTGGCTGCTGCTTGCCAGCCTGCTGCTTATCTTGAGTGCGGCTACGCCCAGCAAGGGCGAACAACGGTTCGCCCCTACGGACGGCAAAACCATCGCCACGATCGATCCACGCCTGCCTCTCACCGGCAGCGGCAATGTCGGTTACTTCGCGCTGCTGCGTCAGCAGGCCGACCTCCGCGTTGGCGATCTCGGCTGGCAGGCGCGGGGCGATGCAGTCTATCAGCGGCTCATCGCCGCGACTGGCAGCCAGGCGGCGGTGGTGGCGCGGCTACAGGAATTGCAGAGCAGCAGCGCGGTGCAGAGCTATCATGCTTATTGGATCGTCAACGCTTTTTATGTGGTCGGCGACTCCGCTTCGATTGCTGCCCTCAGCCAGTTGCCGGAGGTGGCCGCGCTGGTGCCTGCTGGTCGCCAGCACATCGTCGCGCTGCATCGGGCCACCAGCCCGGCAGCGGTGGAGTGGAACATCAGCCTGATTAACGCGCCGCAGGTGTGGGCGCAGGGCGATCGCGGCGCGGGCGTGACGGTTGGCGATATCAACACTGGCGCAATCGTCAGCCACCCTGCGCTAACCCGCCAGTATCGCGGCAGCACCATCCTGCCCGGCAACAACTATAACTGGTACGACGCAGTGGGCGGAAGCATCGCGCCGCTGGATGATAATGGGGTCGGCACCCACTCGTTGGGCGTGGCGCTGGGCGAGGATGCCAGCCAGACCAACCAGATTGGGGTCGCCCCCGCTGCCGATTGGATCGCCTGCAAGGCGTTCGACAGCAGCGGCTACGGGCAGGATGCCAACATCCTCACCTGTATGCAGTGGATGCTGGCTCCCACCGACCTGAGCGGCAACAACCCCCGCCCGGACCTGCGCCCGCGCATCGCCAACAACGGCTGGGGTGCCGCCGACGGCGCTAACCAGACCTACCGCGCCGCGGTGCAAGCATGGCTAGCCGCCGGTATCCTGCCAGTGTTCAATGCGGGCGACAC
Source organism: Chloroflexota bacterium (assembly GCA_025355955.1). Classification (GTDB taxonomy): domain Bacteria; phylum Chloroflexota; class Chloroflexia; order QHBQ01; family QHBQ01; genus QHBQ01. Next base: position 275 of record JANXYP010000412.1, on the reverse strand, counting down.
CCTGCCAGGGCAACCCTCATGCAGCGTCAACGCGCCCGGCTCCTATCCAGAGAGCTTCACGGTCGGCGCGACTGACATCAGCGACAATGTTGCCCAATTTAGCCGCACTGGCCCCTCGCCTATTGCTCAATCGTCCAAGCCGCAGATGGTCGCCCCCGGCGTGGCGGTGCGTAGCAGCGTGCCGAGCGGCTCCTGCTACCTGTGCGACCCCAGCCAGTACGCTAGCTACGATGGCACCGGCGTAGCGGCCAGCCATGCCAGCGGGGTAGCCGCTC
>JANXYP010000325.1 GCA_025355955.1 Chloroflexota bacterium | reverse complement strand
GGCGGAGGTATACGTACTGAGCCGGGACGAGGGGGGGCGGCACACGCCGTTCTTCAACGGGTATCGACCGCAATTCTACATCCGCACCACGGACGTGACCGGGGCAATCAAGCTGCCGGAGGGGATGGAGATGGTGGTACCAGGCGACAACGTGCAGATGGATGTGACGCTAATCGTGCCGGTAGCGCTAGAGATAGGCGTGCGTTTCGCCATCCGCGAGGGTGGGCGCACGGTGGGTGCGGGTGCAGTCACCAAGATCATGGAGTGAGATAGTACCTGGGGCGCTACGACCCAAGCGTAGCGCCTTCCTTTTGCGTATACCCGCTGGAACTCGCCTCGCTGCGAGACGAGAGCGGGCGGGCGTTCAACTCATAACCACCTGCATCAAAGCAGTAAGGGAGAACTGATGGCAAAACAGAGGATAAGGATTCGGCTCAAGGCATACGACCACAAGATACTGGATCAATCGGCCCTGCAAATTGTAGAGACCGCCGAGCGCACCGGCGCGAAGGTGGCGGGACCAATCCCGCTGCCCACCCGCATCGAGCGCTACAGCGTGATTCGCTCTTCGTTCATTGACAAGGACTCGCAGGAGCAATTCGAGGTTCGTACCCACAAGCGGCTTATTGATGTAGTCGAGCCTAGCCAGAAGACGATCAGCGCCTTGATGCGCCTGAACCTGCCCGCTGGTGTGGACATCGAGATCAAGCTGTAGAGTTTGGTACCTGCGGCCCGCCATCTATCTATCTATCTAAGGGTGGGGCTGTCACCATCGCACCCGGTTTATCGCCGAGGTAGCGAGCGTCCGCCAGAGCGCAAACGGTCAGGATTTGACCTTATAGCCAACCTGAGACGCTGAAGGAGAGTTAAGATGATTGATTCGTTGTTGGGAAGGAAGCTGGGCATGACCCAGATCTTCGATAGCAAGGGTATCGTTAGCGGTGTAACCGTGTTGCAAGTTGGTCCCTGCTACGTTACTCAGGTGAAGACTGCCGACAGCAAGGATGGTTATGCCGCCCTGCAGATTGGCTTCGAGGAAACTACTGAGAAGCGCGTCAACCAACCGCAGGCCGGGCATCTACGCAAGGGCAACAAGAATGCGCCATTGCTCCGCCACCTGCGCGAGTTTCGCACCGACAGCGCTGGCGAACACAGCGTTGGCGAGAAGCTCGATGTCAGCCTGTTCAACGAGGGCGACATGGTGGATGTGATTGGTATAAGCAAAGGTAAGGGCTTCGCCGGTGTGGTCAAACGCCACCACTTCAGGGGTGGCCCCAAGACCCACGGGCAGTCCGACCGCCTGCGCCGCTCAGGCTCGATTGGCTCCGGCACCACGCCAGGGCGCGTTTACCTGGGCCTGCGTATGGCTGGGCGAATGGGCGGCGAGCGCGTCACCCAGCGTAACCTGCGGATTATCCGTGTTGATGCCGAACGCAACCTGCTGCTGGTGCGTGGCGCGGTGCCTGGTGCCGCCAATGGCCTCATCGTCGTGCGTACGCCGATTGGCCCGCACCGGCGCAAGGGGTAAGACGAGGCATGGGCATGGGCATGATTAGCTGGTTAACAAAAGTTCTGGTAGCGTTGTAGACCCACCCCCAGCCCCTCCCGGTGGGAGGGGAGAGTATCAGAACAATCTACCTTCTGCCTTTGACCAGATGTGCAGAAACCGACACCGCTGCCTCAAGCAGCCGGAAAGCACACAGAAACGGAGTCAAGTTAGTATGCAAGCTCAGGTTTATAACCTTGCAGGTGAAGTAGTGGACACGCTCGAACTGAGCGACTACATCTTCGGCATCGAGCCGAATATAGCGGTGCTGCATCAGGCGGTAGTGCGCCAGCAGGCCAACGCCCGCCTCGGCACCCACAACACGCTTACGCGCGGCGATGTGCGCGGCGGCGGGCGCAAGCCTTACCGCCAGAAGGGTACTGGTAACGCCCGCCAGGGTTCGCGCCGCTCCCCACAATGGCGTGGTGGTGGCGTGGTCTTCGGGCCGCACCCGCGCAGCTACGAGCAGGCGATGCCGCGCAAGATGCGCCGCCTGGCGATGCGCTCCGCCCTCAGCGCCAAAGCCCGCGACGGCCAGATCACAATTGTGAATAACCTCGATGAGCTGGAGCCGCGTACCAGAGCGATGATGGGCTTGCTCGATGGCCTCAACCTTGGCGGCAAGCGCATCCTGGTGATGCTGCCATCGCGGTTGGATAACGTCTACCGCGCCGCTGGCAACCTTGCCGATTGCAAGCTCACCTTCGCCCAGTACCTCAGTCTGGTGGATATGCTCAAGTATGAGCGCATCCTATTGACTCTTGGGTCGCTGGACACCATCGGTGAGATCCTGGCCGATGACGGCAACCCCGTCTACACCAGCACTAATGTTGACGGCGCTGCCTCCGCTATCGTTGAGACCGAAGCTACCCAACCCACCGTGTTTACCGCCATGCCGAATGTTGTGGTCACCACTGACGCGCCGCCTGCTGTAGATATTAGCGAGACTGAGGATAGCGAGACACCGGCCTACATGAAGGCTGATGAAGCGGCGGAGAACGCCGCACCCGAAACCGAGGCAGAGGTCAAGCCCAAGCGCAGCAAGCGCACCATCAACCCCGCCGATGCGGGCGACGCAGAGAGCGAGGCCTAAGCGTGAATCTGTTTGACGTAATTCGCCGCCCGGTGCTGACCGAGAAGAACACCCACCTGATGACGATGAGTAAATACATCTTCGAGGTGGCGCACGAGGCCAACAAGCAGATGGTCAAGGATGCGGTCGAGCAAATCTTCGGCGTGAATGTCACCGCTGTGAACATCATCAACGTGCCGCGCAAGCGGGCGGGCAACCGCCGCACCAGCCGCCGCGCCGGGTTTAGCCCCGCGCAGAAAAAGGCAATCGTTACCCTGATTCCCGGCCAGCGCATCGAGGCCTTTGAAGAGGTCTAAGGCGACACCAGGACACCCACCCGTTTCCCCTTGCCCCTTGTGGGAGAGGGTTGGGGTGAGGGGTCGTTAGAGGAGAGAAACCATGGCACTAAAGAAGTTTAACCCAACCTCGCCTGGAATACGCACGATGACGGTCTCGACCTTCGAGGATATTACCACCGATCATCCTGAGAAGTCGCTACTGGTAATCAAGAAGAGCAAGGCGGGGCGTAACAACCAGGGTCGCATCACCACCCGCCATCGTGGCGGCGGCAACAAGAAGTTCTATCGCATCATAGACTTCAAGCGCAACAAGCCCGGCATCCCCGGAAAAGTCGCCACTATCGAGTACGACCCCAACCGCTCAGGCCGCATTGCGCTCATCCACTATCCCGATGGCGAGAAGCGCTATATCCTCGCCCCCAACGGCCTGAAGGTGGGCGACACGGTGCAGTCCGGCGCTGGCTCCGATATTCGGGTGGGCAACGCGATGCCGCTACGCAACCTGCCGCTCGGCACCCAGATCCACAATATCGAGATGCAGCGCGGGCGCGGCGGCCAACTGGTACGCAGCGCTGGCACGTCGGCCCAGTTGATGGCCCGCGACGAGACCTACGCCCAGGTGCGTATGCCTAGTGGTGAAGTGCGCCTCATCCACGTCGACTGCATGGCGACCATCGGTCAGGTTAGCAACCTGGATCACGAGAACGAGAACATTGGTAAGGCGGGCCGCGCTCGCTGGATGGGCCTCCGCCCTGAGGTACGTGGCAGCGTAATGAACCCCCGCGACCATCCCCATGGCGGCGGTGAGGGCCGCGCCCCCCGTGGCGGCGTGCCGCAGACCCCCTGGGGCAAGATCGCCCTGGGCGCACGCACCCGCAACAATAAGCGCACCGATAACATGATTGTGCGTAGCCGTCACAAGAAATAGGATTGCAGATTTAAGATTGCAGATTTAAGATTAAAGGCGAAGCACATTCTGCAATCTGCAATCTGCAATCTACAATCTGCAATTATCCGGGAGGTAAGCATTTGAGCAGGTCAACCAAGAAGGGGCCGTTTATTCAAGAGCGGCTGCTGCACCGCATCGAGGAACTGAACCGCACCAACACCAAGAAGGTGCTGAAGACCTGGTCGCGGGCATCCACCATCTTTCCGCAGATGGTCGGCCACACTATCGGTGTCTACGACGGCAGGAAGCATGTGCCGGTATACGTCACTGAGAACATGGTCGGTCATAAGTTGGGTGAGTTTTCGCCCACCCGTCACTTCCGCGGCCACGCGCACGCCGAACGTTCAACCCGCGTCAAGTAATCAGAGGAGTTATCATGAAGGTCAGAGCCGTATCCAAGTTTGTCCGCAGCTCACCGCAGAAGGTGGGGCTGGTGGTGGACGTGGTGCGCGGTAAGCCGGTGCAGGAGGCGCTGGACATCCTCCAGTTCCTGCCCAAGCACGCCGCCCGCGACGTTCGCTCCTGCCTTGCCAGCGCGATTGCCAACGCGGAGAACAATTACCAGCTTGACCCTGCCGACCTCTTCGTTAGCGAGATCTTCGCCAACAAAGGGCCGACCATCAAGCGTTACATGGCCCGCGCCAAGGGGCGGGGCGACCGCATCCTGAAGCGGATGAGCCACATTACTGTTGTCGTAGAGGATAGGGAGGGGGCCTAGTTTGGGTCGAAAGGTAAATCCGATCGGTTTTCGCCTCGGCATCACCACTGAACATATGTCACGCTGGTTTGCCGACCGCAATTATACCGAGTTGCTGCATGAAGACATTCGTCTGCGTAAGATGGTGCTGACGCGACTCGCCAACGCTTCGATTAGCCGCGTCGAGATTCAGCGTAGCGCCAACCAGGTCGATGTCACTTTGTTTACTGCCAAGCCGGGTATTGTGATCGGCAAGGGCGGCCAAGCGGTGGATGTGCTTCGCAAGGAGCTTGAGCAGGTGTCGGGCAAGAAGGTGCGCCTCAACATCAGCGAAATCCGCCAGCCGGAACTCGATGCCTACCTGGTGGCTGAGAGTGTCGGCGACCAGATCTCCAAGCGCATCAGCTACAAGCGGGCGATGAAGCAGGCGGTCACTAGGGCGATGCGCCTGGGCGCGAAGGGTATCAGGGTCAAGGTCAGCGGGCGGCTGGGCGGCGCGGAAATCGCCCGCATCGCCCAGGACAAGGATGGCCGAGTGCCGCTGCACACCCTGCGTGCCAACATCGACTACGCCGTGTTCCACGCTGGCACCACCTACGGACGTATTGGAGTCAAGGTTTGGATCTACAAGGGTGACATTTTGCCCGCGAAGAAGGAAGCCGCCCCCACCGTCCACCCCACCGACCTGCTTGAACCAGCGGCAGCGGAGCAAGGAGCTTAACCATGTTGATGCCCAAGCGAACCAAGCATCGCAAGACCCACCGGGGTGAGTCACGAGGCCACGCCTATACTGGCAACTATGTTGCTTTCGGCGAGTTTGGCCTGGTCGCCCTCGATACCATCTGGCTTGATAGCCGCCAGATCGAAGCGGCCCGCCGCACCATCACTGGCTATACCAAGCGCGGTGGCAAGGTCTGGATCCGTATCTTCCCCGACAAGCCGATGACCGCCAAGCCCGCAGAGACGCGCATGGGTTCGGGCAAGGGCGCACCCGACCACTGGGTTAGCGTAGTCAAGATTGGTCGCGTGCTGTTCGAGATTGCGGGCGTGAAGGAAGAGGAGGCCCGCGAGGCGTTGCGCCTTGCCGGTCACAAGCTGCCGATACGCACCAAGATCGTCTCCCGCGCCGAGTCCGGCAACGCCGTACCATTCGATGAGCGCTTCATGGGTAGCAAGAAGCGCCAGGAGATCAACGCCTTCCACGAGGCCCAGGCTGAGGCGGTAGAGACCGCTGCACATGATGCTGCTGCACCGCACGCCGAAGCGCCCGCCGCTGGTGGCGAAGACAAAGCCGAGGGATAACTGATGTGTCTGAAAGGTCGCTTCGTCGTCCATAAGGGCGAACACCAGTTCGCCCTATTCAGCCACTAAGAGGAGTATAACGATGACTGCAGAAGAAATCAGGCTAATGAGCGTGGGCGAGATTCAACAGCACGTCGAGGATGCGCGACAGGAGTTGTTCAACCTGCGCTTCCAAACCGCGACCCGCAAGCTGAAGAACCATGCCCGCATCAGTGAGGTCAGGCACGACATCGCCCGCATGAAGACAGTGCTGCGCGAAATCGAACTGGCCGCTATCTACGCGCCGGAGACGCTGGAGGAGCAAACCCTGCCAGCCTCGGCCCTGAAGTAAGGAGTAGCACATGGCAGACGAAACAATTACCGCGACCCCCGCCGATGTTACCGATGCAAGCGGCAGCGTGACCGAAGCGACAATTGGCGAAGGGGCTAGCGAAGCCGCCGCCGCCGTACCCGCTAGCCACCACGCAGTTGCCCAGGAGCGCGAGAGCGGCAAAGTCAAGGTTGGACGGGTGGTCAGCAACAAGATGAATAAAACCATCGTCGTTGCTGTCGAACACCTGAAGAAGCATCGCATCTACAAGAAGACGATACGCCTGACCCGCAAGTTCAAGGCGCATGACGAGCGCAACGAGGCTCACATCGGCGACATTGTTCGCATCGAGGAGAGCCGCCCGATCAGCAAGGAAAAGACCTGGAAGCTGACCGCGATACTCCAGAAGACCAACGAGGCATAGCAAGGGCGAGGGCAACCCGCCCCTACAACGTCCAATCTGCAATCTATAATCTGCAATCTGTGAAAGAGGTACAGCCGTGATTCAGCAACAAACCAGGCTGCGCGTTGCCGACAACACCGGCGCGAAGGTGATCATGTGCATTCGGGTGCTGGGCGGTAGCAGGAAACGCTATGGCACCGTTGGCGACATTATCATCGCGGCGGTGAAACAGGCCACCCCTGGCGGCGCGGTAAAGAAGGGCGAGGTGGTTCGCGCCGTCATCGTCCGAGTCTCTACGGTGTATGGTCGTCCCGATGGCAGCCATATCCGCTTCGACGAAAATGCCGCCGTCATCCTCCAGCCGAACACCGATAACCCGCGTGGCACCCGCATCTTTGGCCCAGTCGCCCGCGAACTGCGCGACAAGGCGTTTATGAAGATTATTTCACTTGCGCCGGAGGTACTCTAATGAAGATACACAGGAACGATACCGTGGTCATCATCTCAGGTAAGGATGCCTCCGCTGCGCGGCGGGAGGGCAAGTCGCTGCCCCAGGGCATCGTCAAAGAGGTGTTCCCCAAGACCAACAAGGTAGTGGTCGAAGGCTTGAATATAGTCAAGCGCCACCGCCGCCAGGGGATGCGCGGTGCGCGGCAGGCCGGTATCATCGAACTGGAAGCACCGATTGACGTTTCCAACGTAATGATAGTCTGCGGCAAGTGTGGCAAGCCCACCCGTATCGCCGCCATGTACCTCGCCGATGGCAGCAAGGCACGACAGTGCCGCCATTGCCAGGAGGTACTCGAGGACCGCAGTCGCCAACGGCAGCAGTAGACGCAGAGCGCATGGCCCCGCCCTGATGCTGCGTCACTGTCAACGGCGCGTTGCTCCCCCACCTGTTCCGGTTCGGGATAGCTGCGCTAAAGGAGAATTACAAAACTATGGTCGCACGAATGATTGACAAGTATAAGAACGAAGTGGTGCCAACCCTGTTCAAGGAGTTTGGCTATACCAGCGTAATGCAGGTGCCGCGTCTCAGCAAGGTAGTGGTGAACATCGGTATCGGCGAAGCGGTACAGAACGGTAAGGCGATTGATGCCGCCGTCGGCGACCTGACCTTGATTGTGGGGCAGAAGCCCATGGTTATCCGCGCCCGCAAGTCGATTGCCAGCTTCAAGCTGCGCGAAGGGATGCCGATTGGCGCGATGGTCACGCTGCGCGGTGAGCGGATGTACGAGTTCCTCGATCGCCTGATCAATGCCGCTCTACCCCGCCTGCGCGACTTCAATGGGGTTTCGCCCAAAGCTTTCGATGGGCGCGGTAACTACACCCTTGGCCTCAAGGAGCAACTTATCTTCCCTGAGATCGAGTACGACAAGATTGATAAGCTGCGCGGCATGGAGATCAGCATCGTGACCACCGCCCGCAACGACGAAGAGGGCCGCCGCCTGCTGCAAATGCTCGGTATGCCCTTCCGCCGCTAGGCCGCAAAGCCCCTCCCCCACCGGGGAGGCTGGGACGGGGTCCGTGGTACTCCCTCTCGCTGAATTAGGGTCTAAAGGAGAAACATGGCAAAAACATCCTTGATCGTCAAGCAACAACGCACTCCCAAGTTTAAGGTGCGCGGGTACAACCGCTGCAAAGTCTGCGGACGGCCCCGTGCTTATATGCGGAAGTTTGGCCTGTGCCGCATCTGCTTCCGCGAAATGGCCTCCCAGGGTAAGCTGCCTGGTGTCGTCAAGTCTAGCTGGTAATCGCGATTTTGGATTGCCGATTTTGGATTTGGATAAGGGCTAGATCAGCCCCTTACCCTTCGCTACGAAGGGCGGATGATTAACCCAAAGGCGCATCCGCTACTCCTAAACCCAAAATGCAAAATCCAAGATCTTAACAAGAAGGAGATTCGGGTACAATGAACATGACCGACCCGATTGCAGATATGCTCACCCGCATCCGCAACGCTGGTATGGCCCGCCACCAGAGCGTGCTGATTCCTGCGTCTAAGATGAAGGAAAACATCGCCCGCATCCTCAAGTCTGAGGGTTACGTTCTCGATTACGACCTGCCTCAGGATGCCGAGCAGAAGACTATCCGCGTCTGGCTCAAGTATGGCAGCGATAAGAAATCGGTATTCAGCGGCCTACGCCGCGTCAGCAAGCCTGGCTTGCGCGTATACACCAAGCACAAGGATATTCCCATCGTCCTCGGCGGCCTTGGCGTAGCCATCCTCAGCACCCCGCAGGGGCTGATGACCGGCCATGATGCCTGGCGCAAGCACCTCGGTGGCGAAGTGCTTTGCTACATCTGGTAAGGAGAGAAACAATGTCTCGTATCGGACGCAAGCCCATCGCCCTGCCCACAGGGGTCACGATTACGCTCGGCGATGATAATAACGTCACGGTCAAAGGGCCGAAGGGAACACTGGTGCGCACCTTCAACCCGGATATGCGTATCGCACAGGAAGACGGTCAACTGACTGTCACTCGCCCCAGCGAGAGTCCGCTGCATCGTTCACTGCATGGCCTGACCCGCAGCCTGCTTAACAACATGATCATCGGCGTAACCAGCGGCTACCGCCGCACCCTGGAGATCACGGGCGTGGGCTACCGCGCTACCAAAATGGGCAATAACCTGATGGTGCTGGTTGGCTTCAGTCACCCAGTGCAGGTAGAGCCGCCCGCTGGTATTACCTTTGCGATGGAGACTCCGACCCGTATCGCCATCGAGGGGATTGACAAGGAAGCGGTTGGCGAAATCGCCGCCAAGCTGCGCGGCATCCGCCCACCTGAGCCGTACAAGGGCAAAGGCATATCCTACACTGGCGAACGCATCCGCCGCAAGGCTGGCAAGGCTGGCAAGGCGGGCGGCAAGAAGTAAGCGCGATATTGGATTTTAGATTGCGGATTTTGGACTGCGTGAACACACTCGGCCTTCTCCAAAATCTAATATCCAAAATCCAAAATGGGTGAGGGTGATTCACCCCCCACCTGCACGGATATAATCGTGCGAAGAAAGGTTTACCGCAGAGATGAAGCGAATACATTATCTGAAGACTGGTCGCGAGATGCGCCACGACCGCGTCCGCGCCAAGGTGAACGGCACCCCGCAGCGCCCACGCCTGAACGTCTTCCGCAGCAACAACCACATCTACGCGCAGATAATTGACGACAGCATCGGTCACACCCTCGCTGCCGCCAATAGCCTAGAACCATCGCTTCGCGAAGATGCAGCCAAGCAGACCAACGTCGAGCAGGCCAAGCTGGTGGGCAAGACCCTCGCGCAGCGGGCCAAAGACAAGGGTGTCAGCAAGGTGGTATTCGATCGCGGTGGCTATCTCTACCACGGTCGAGTCAAGGCGCTGGCCGAAGCTGCCCGCGAAGGCGGGTTGGATTTCTAATCCCACTTAACAGACCGGCAACGGTCGAAGAGCGGGTTATCTGGGAGGGCGAGCTGCCCTATACCCTAAGACCCCGCAAACTAGAGGAGATTATATGCCAAAGATTGATGCTTCCAAGCTTGAATTGGAAGAGCGCGTGGTGCAGATTAACCGCGTGGCGAAGGTAGTGAAGGGTGGTCGCCGCTTCAGCTTCAGCAGCGTGGTAGTGGTCGGCGACGGTCACGGTATCGTGGGTATGGGTCTGGGCAAGGCCGCAGAAGTAACCGACTCGATCCGCAAGGGTGGTGAGGATGCTCGGAAGAACCTGATCAAGGTCACGATGATTGGCACTACCATCCCCCACGAGGCACTTGCCACGTTCGGCGCGTCGAAGGTGCTGCTGCGCCCCGCCAGTGTTGGCACCGGCGTAATCGCGGGCGGCGGCGTGCGGGCGGTACTGGAAGCTGCTGGTATCCACGATGTGCTGACCAAGTCGCTGGGCAACAACAACCCCGTCAATGTGGTGCGCTGCACCATTGTGGCATTGCAGCAGTTGCGTAGCGCTCAGGAGATTGCCGCTATGCGCGGCCTACCCGTAGAGGAGATGGTGCGTCGCGCCCGGGTCAAGGTCGACCCCAACGCGCCCCCACCAGCCGAGCCAGCCCGCGAGGTGCGCCGTGAGCGCGACGATCGTGGCGGGCGTGGCGGTCCCGGCGGACGCGGTGGTCGCGGTGGTCGCGGTGGTCGCGAAGGCGGCGAAGGTGGCGACAGCAGCGGCGCTGCAAATAGTGGCGGCGGGCGTGGCGGTCCTGGCGGTGGTCGGGGCGGTCCCGGCGGCGCTCGCGGAGGCCCCGGTGGCGCTCGTAGCGGACCCGGTGGATTCCGTGGTGGTCAGGGAGGAGGTGGCGGTCGTGGGCGTTAAGCACAATCCGCCAATCAGCAACGTGGCGACCGGCAAGATGCTGCGTATTACCCAGATGCACAGCGCCATCGGCTACGAGTCCAGCCAGGGGCGCACCGTGAAGGCGCTAGGCATTCACAAGATGCACCAAACGGTAGTCAAGCGGGATACGCCCGACATTCGGGGCATGATCTTCAAGATTCAGCATCTCTTGCGCGTCGAAGAACTTGATGCGGCAGAGCAGGCAGAGGAAGGGGCCAAGTAAATGCAACTTCATGACCTACAAGCCCCTTACGGCGCGAACAAGCGGCGCAAGCGGATCGGGCGCGGCGCGGGCAGCGGCAACGAGAAGACCTCGGGACGCGGCACTAAGGGCCAGAAGGCCCGCACCGGCGGCAACATCCCGCCCTGGTTCGAGGGCGGCCAGAACAAGATCGTCAAGGCGCTGCCCTACAAGCGCGGATTTCACAATCCTTTCGCCACCGAGTATAATACTGTCAACGTTGGGCGGCTGGCCGAGGTGTTTGCCGACAGTGGTGAGGAGATCACTCCGGAACTGATGCTGGCGCATCGCCTGATCAACCACCCTGCCCTACCCACCAAAATCTTGGGCTATGGCGAACTGGAAGCCGCGCTCAACGTGTCGGCCCACGCCTTCACCGCCAGCGCGATGCAGAAGATCCAGGCTTCCGGGGGCGCGGCTACCGAGCTGGAACATTCCGGCACCGTCAAGCGTCGTGAACGCCGCGCCTTGCAAGAGGCGATCGCCAACACGCCTGCAGGCGAGCAGCCTACCACCTACAAGCCGCGCACCGGCAGCGGACGCAAGAAGCGCGCCCGCCTGGCATAATTTTAGATTGCAGATTGCAGATTGCAGATTAGGTTTGCCGAATGGCACGCTGTCAACCGTCCTGATGTTAGAAAAGACATTCGTGAGTTTCGAGTTAAAGCAATCACACATCTGCAATCTGCAATCTAAAATCTGCAATCCTAAGAAAGCGAGCGTCCATCATGCTCGAAGCTGTAGTTAACGCCTTCAAGATACCCGACCTGCGGCGGAAGATCTTCTTCACCCTGGGTATCCTGGTGCTGTTCCGCTTCATCGCCCATATCCCAGTGCCGGGCATCAATCTGGCCGCCCTGCAGCAGGTGATCAACAACAATCAGCTGCTGGGGATGCTCAACCTATTCTCCGGTGGCACCTTGTATCAGTTCTCGATTGTGGCGATGGGGGTCTACCCCTACATCACCGCCAGCATTATCGTGCAGCTGCTGTCGGGTATCATCCCTCGCCTCAGCGAATTGTCGAAGGAAGGGGAGCGCGGGCAGCTGATTAAGAATCGCCTCACCCACGCCCTGACTGTACCGCTGGGCGCGCTGCAGGCTTACGGGCTGCTGCGCCAGTTCTCCAGCGGCGCACAGCAATTCGGCAACGCCAAGCTGCTCAACTTCAACTTTGGCCTGTTTGATACCTCCGCAGATCGGTTGCAAAGCTGGGCGGTTCTGATCGCGATGACTACCGGCACGCTGCTGCTGGTATGGTTGGGCGAGATGATCACCGAGTTTGGGGTGGGCCAGGGTGTCAGTATTATCATCTTCGCCGGTATCGTATCGCGTATCCCCACCGCAATTGGCCAGTTGTTCGTGCAGACCACCGGGGTCGGTAACATCTTCGGTTTGCTAGTCTTCCTTGCTATTGGCCTGGTCATCATCGTGGGGGTGGTGCTAGTTAACGAAGGGCAACGACGTATACCGGTCAACTACGCCAGAACAATGATGCGTGGCAACCGCATGGTGCGTCAGGCAGGCAGCAGCTTCATCCCCTTGAGAGTGAATAGCGCAGGCATGATCCCGCTGATCTTCGCCATTGCGATCATGGTGTTCCCCGCAACTATTGCTGGCTTCTTCCGTGGGGCGCAGACCGAGTGGGTACGCAACGTCGCTAATGCGATCTACAACTTCTTCCAACCGCAAACCTTGCAGTATCAGATTCTCTACTTCCTGATGGTATTCGGCTTTACTTATCTGTACACCCAGATCCAGTTTAGCCAGCAGAACATTGCGGAGAACCTGATGAAGAGCGGCGGCAGCGTGCCTGGAGTGCGCCCCGGAGCCGCTACCGAGCGCTACCTCAATCGTGTGCTTAACCGCATCACCACCCTGGGGGCGTTGTTCCTCGCCACTGTCGCGGTGCTGCCATACTTCGCCTCGATCATTACTGGCGATAGCGGGGCGCAGAGCCTGCTCAGTAGCACCGCCGCGCTAATCGTGGTCGGCGTGGCAATTGACACAATGAAGCAACTCGAAGCCCAGTTGCTGATGCGTCGTTATGAGGGATTCATCAAGTAGCTCCACCCCTCCCCTCCCCCGATATGGGGGAGGGAGTTTGAATCGTCATTCAACATTCATCATTCCTCAATGGAGAGGGAGAGACGAATTGATAATCGTACTAGTAGGCGCACCGGGCGCGGGCAAAGGCACCCAGGCGGGGCGGCTGGTCGAAACCTATGGCATGGTTCACCTCTCCAGCGGCGACCTACTGCGTGACGAGCGCAAACGTGGCACCGACCTCGGCAAGCTGGCCGATCGCTACATCACTGCTGGCACCCTGGTACCGGATGATGTGGTAATCAAGATGATCCTGGGCAAGATGCGCGAGTTGAATGCTAGCGACGTTATCCTCGACGGCTTCCCTCGCACCGTCGCCCAGGCGGAAGCGCTAGATCTGGCCCTTGCCGCTGAGGGCCAGAAGATTGACGCAGTGCCGTACATCATGGTTAAGCCAGCGACGTTGCTGGATCGGTTGGGCGGGCGGTTGACCTGCCGCGCCGACGGTTCACACCTTTACAATGCCAAGTACAACCCGCCTGCCGTTGCAGGCATTTGCGACATTGACGGTAGCCCTCTCTACCAGCGTGAGGACGACCTGCCCGACAAGATAAAGACCCGCCTGGATACCTACTTCGCTCAGACCATGCCGGTAATCGAATACTACCGAGCAAAGGGGCTGCTGCGTGAGATAAATGGCGAACAGGACATCGAACAAGTGTGGTACGATCTGCTTCTGGCAATTGGCAAGCAGAGCGAAGACCCTGGACTATTGGTAGGATAAACGTGAGACTATGGCGATAACCATCAAAAGCAACGAACAGTTCGCGCTAATGCGCCGCGCTGGGCGAATTACCGCGCAGGCACTGGTTTTGGTGCGCGAAGCGGTCAAGCCGGGCGTTACTACCCGTGATCTGGACACGATTGCTTACAACTACATCAAAAGCCAGGGGGCAATCCCCTCGTTCAAAGGCTACGGCGGGCAAATGCGTGGCATCCCCCGCTATCCTGCTACTATATGCGCCTCGGTCAACGCGGTCATCGTCCACGGCATTCCCAGTGATGTGCCATTGCAGGAGGGCGATCTGCTCAGTATTGATTGTGGGGCTATTTACCGTGGCTATCACGGCGACGCAGCGATCAGCCTGGCAGTGGGCGGCAAGGCCAGCCCGCTAGTGCAGCGGCTACTCGATGGCGGTGAGGAAGCACTGCACATCGGCGTAGGCAAGGCACAGGCGGGTAACCGTATTGGTGTAATCAGCAACGCGATCCAGCAATATGTCGAAGGGTTGGGCTTCCGCGTGGTGCATGACTACGGCGGCCATGGTATCGGCACCGCGATGCACGAAGATCCGCACGTACCTAATGAGGGCTATCCCACCGATGGTATAGTGCTTCGCCTCGGCATGGCGATTGCCATCGAGCCGATGTTGAGCGCCGGTTCGCCCGACGTAGAAGTGGCCGCCGATGGCTGGGCAGTGATTATCAAGGACCGCGCCCTGTCTTCACATTTCGAGCATACGGTGGCGATTACTGAGAACGGGCCGGAGATTATGACCCTGCCTTAGCTTGACGTGCATAGGCACAATATGGTACAATACGCTTTGGTGCTCCAAGTGCCAGACCCGCCTGTTGTCTGCTGGGCGGCATATTTGTGTGGAGCGTCGATGCGCCTATTAAGGCAATGCTAAAGCCAATTGGCTAAAGGATTTCATGGCTAAGAAGAACAACCCTAACAAAGACGTAATCGAGGTAGACGGCAAGATTGTCGAAGCCCTGCCCAATGCCATGTTCAATGTGGAACTGGACAACGGGCATAAGGTGCTTGCCCATATCTCCGGCAAGATGCGAATGAATTTCATCCGTATCGCGTTGGGCGACCGTGTTCTGGTCGAGCTTTCCCCCTACGACCTCAGCCGTGGGCGGATCATCTATCGCTATCGCTAAGTTCCTATCGCAGTGGGACTGGAGAGGAAACAGTTATCATGAAAGTACGCGCATCGGTCAAGCCGCGTTGCCCATCCTGCAAGATTATCAAGCGCAAGGGTGTGGTCATCGTCATTTGCAGTGCCACGCCCAAACACAAGCAGCGCCAGGGCTAAGGCAATTGCAGAGTTAAGATTGCAGATCGTAGATTAAAGGCAAACCTTCAATCATCATCTGCAAGCTACATTCTACATTCTACATTCTACAATCAGTACAGAAGGAGCGACCCTTTGGCAAGAATAGCCGGTGTAGACATCCCCCGCGACAAGCGGATTGAGATTTCGCTCACCTATATCTACGGCATTGGCCCGACCACCAGCCGGAAGATTCTGGCGCAGGCCAAGATTAACCCCGATTCGCGCACTCGCCTGCTCACCGAAGAAGAGGTTACGCGCCTGCGCGACATCATCGACCGCGAACACCGCGTCGAGGGCGACCTGCGGCGTGAGGTCAACATGAATATCAAGCGGCTGATTGACATCGGTTGCTATCGTGGTATTCGTCACCGTCGCGGCCTGCCGGTACATGGGCAGCGCACCCGCACCAATGCGCGCACCAGGCGTGGTCCACGCCGTATCGTTGCTAACAAGAAGAAGGCGACGAAGTAGTTACCGACTGTTGGCTGACGATTAGGTGGTTGAGTATTGATACCAACGTTGCAGCTTTAGCCGCTGCGTTCCTCAAACGTAAGGTCACAACTCAACCCGATCAATCGTCAGCCAGGTCTGCCGCTACTGAGCAAGCCTTAGATCGTGGCGGGACGTGATCAATTGCGTCTTCGCTAAAATATCTGTAGAAAAAGGAGCAATAATGGCCGAGAAGGGGCAGACAGCTGCTGTAACCGCCAAGAAGGCCCGTGCCGCCCGCGCCAAGCGCCGTGAGCGTAAGGTGGTGCCGCGCGGCCAGGCGCATATTCAATCAAGCTTCAACAATACCATCGTCACCCTGACCGATCCGAAGGGCAACGTGCTGTCCTGGAGCAGTGCGGGGGCCAACAACTTCAAGGGTTCGCGCAAGAGTACACCATACGCCGCTCAGATCACAGCGGAGAACGCCGCCCGCAAGAGCCAGGAGCACGGCCTGCGCCAGGTCGAGGTCTTCGTCAAGGGGCCAGGCAGTGGCCGTGAGGCGGCGATCCGCTCCTTGCAAGCCAGTGGTTTGCAGGTGGTCAGCATCACCGATGTAACGCCCATCCCGCACAATGGTTGCCGTCCACCTAAGCGCCGCCGCGTCTAAGTGGCAGCATGAGGGACGGGGTAGCTGTCAAAGTGTTGATGCGCCTTACGCCCCTTCCTTACCTCCTCCTTTGGGGAGGGATCGATGTTGTTTCCCCTGTGGGGATAATCAGAACTTTGTTTTCGCTAATTGTTTACGGAGGAAGATTACTTTGTCGAGATATATCGGGCCAGTATGCAGACTGTGCCGACGTGAGGGGATGAAGCTGCTGCTCAAGGGCGATCGCTGCCTCAGTCCCAAGTGCGCCATCGAGCGGCGCAACACTCCACCGGGGCCACACGCGGCCAAGCGTGGACGCAAGCCCAGCGATTATGGCGTTCAGCTTCGTGAGAAGCAGAAGGCCAAGCGCATCTATGGCATCCTCGAGCGCCAGTTTGAGCGCCACTTCGAGGAGGCCAATCGCCAGCAGGGTTCGACCGGCGAAAACCTGCTTCGCATCCTTGAGCTGCGGCTCGACAACATCGTTTATCGCCTCGGCTTCGCCGATTCGCGCAAGCAGGCCCGCCAACTGGTGCGCCACGGCCACTTCACTGTCAACGGCATCAACACCGACATTCCTTCCTACATCGTGAAGAATGGCGACAAGATCGTGCTGCGCGATAAGAGTCGCGGCCTCGAATACTTCAGGGTCGTGGGACAGACTCTGGTCAAGCATATGCCCCCGCGCTGGCTCAGTCTCGATGCCCGGGGCATGGGTGGCAACATCATCAGCCTGCCAACCAAAGCCGATGTCGACCTCAGCGTCAACGAGCAGCTTATCGTAGAATTCTATAGCCGATAACCTCCATGAGCAACCTTGCAACTGTAATTCCTACTCAACAAGGAGGACTCATGGCAGAGCAAACCTGGCCGAAGGTGGACTGTGTTGCCACCGCAGAAAACTACGCCCGCTTCACGGTCGCCCCACTGGAGCTGGGCCATGGCGCGACGTTGGGTAACTCGCTGCGTCGCATCCTGCTTTCCTCGCTACCCGGCAGCGCTGTGACCAACATCCGTATAGATAACATCTACCACGAGTTCTCGTCCATCGCCGGGGTCAAGGAGGATGTGACCGAAATCGTGCTGAACGTCAAGAAGGTGCGCCTACGCAGCTACTCGGATCGACCCGTGACCATGCGCCTCAGCTACAACGGCTCCGGTATAGTTACCGCAGGCGATATCCAGTTGCCCAGCAGCGTCGAACTGATCAACCCACAGCAACCACTTGCCAGCCTCGATGGCGATGAAGCTCGCCTGGAGATGGAACTGACTGTCGAACGCGGGCGTGGCTACTACTCGTCGGAGGGACGTGACAACCCCACCATCGGCCTCATCCCAGTTGATGCCATCTTCAGCCCGGTGCCGAAGGTAAATTACCTGGTGGAGCGTGATGGGGTTGAGCCAACCGAAAGCCTGCTAATCGAAATCTGGACTGATGGCACGATTGACCCTGCCGATGCCCTCAGCACTGCAGCGCAGATCATGGTGCAGCACACGTCCTTGATTGGCAGCTTCCACAAGGGCGCGATAACTGCCCACACCGACCACCGGCCCATCGGCATCGCGCCCATCCCGTCGCATATCGCGGAAATGCCGATTGAGCAACTGAACCTATCGGTGCGTACCTACAACTGCCTCAAACGTAGCAGCGTGACCAAGGTGGGGCAGATCCTGCAGATGGATCGCAAGGACCTGATGGCGGTACGCAACTTCGGCGACAAGTCATACAACGAACTGATCGGTCGTCTGATGGAGCGTGGCCTGCTACCACCCGATAGCGATCTGGCCCGCGACTATGATAACAGCGGCCACATCGAACCAGCCGATGAAGACGAGGAAATGCTCGTCGATGAAGAACTAAACGAAGAACTGGCCGAGGAAGATAGCGAAGAACCAGAGGAGTAATATAGAACAATGGCAACCAAACATCGCATCGCCGGGCGCTACCTGGGCCGCAACAGCGGCGAACGCCGCGCCCTCTACCGCAATATGCTGGTCTCGTTCGTCGAGCATGAGCATATGACTACCACCGAGGCTAAGGCCAAGGAGATCAAGAGCATGGTCGAGCGGCTTGTTACACTAGGCCGTGAGGATAACCAGCATAACCGCGCTCTGGTTATGGCCGCACTGAACAGCAAACTGCTCACCGCCAAGCTGTTCGAGCTGATCGCCCCTCGCTTTGCTGGGCGCGCTGGCGGCTATACCCGTCTCTACCACCTCGGCCCTCGCTTCGGCGATGCTGCGCCGATGATGCGTCTGGAGTTCGTCGAACTTTAGCCCCAGGGCGAGTGCAAACCGCATACTTGGTTGGGGATAGGGTTTAGGGTGAGGGGCAGCGCGATGAAACTCAAGCTGACCATCGCCTACGACGGCACTGGCTTTCAGGGTTCGCAATTGCAAATCCGCAGCGGGGTCAACCAGCGCACGGTGCAGCGTGAACTAGAAGCGGCCATTGCGGAGCTAGGCGGCCAGCCGGTACGTATCGCCCTGGCGGGGCGCACCGACAGCGGGGTTCACGCCAGCGGGCAGGTTGCCTGCTTTGTGCCACCAACAGAAGGCACCGCCGCTCGGCTCAAGCTAGATGAATGGCAGGACGCGCTCAACGCGCATCTGCCGCCCGACTTGCGGGTGATGGCAGTCGCGCAGGTTGGCGACGAGTTCCACCCCCGCTTTGACGCGAAGCGACGCGAGTATGCATATCGTATCTGGCAGGGAGCGGCTTTGCCACCATTGCGACGCTTCGATGCGCTGCTGGTGGTTTACCCGCTCGATGTGGGGGCAATGCAGGCCGCCTGCAAGCAACTGGTTGGCAGCCACGATTTTGCTGCTTTTGCAGGCAGCGGTGGACGAGGCGCAAAGCCTATCTCCACCGTCCGCGAGATGTACCTGGCTGTTTGTCGCGCTGAAGACGAGGAGTACGGACAGCTAATCACCGTCCATCTGATCGCCAATGCCTTCCTCGCGCACATGGTACGCAACATCGTTGGCACCCTGCTGCTCGTGGGCCGCGAACGAATGAGCGCGGCGGAGTTCACCGCTGTGCTGGCAAGTGGCAACCGCAGCCGCGCTGGCGCTACTGCCCCGCCGCAGGGGCTGACCCTGGTGCGGGTGATGTACTAATAGTTCACTAGCAGGGTTTTTGAGGGTTGGTATGGACCCACCCCCAGCCCCTCCCGATGGGAGGGGAGTTATACAGCCCCTCTCGATGGGAGGGGAGTTATACAGCCCCTCCCGATGGGAGGGGAGTTATACAGCCCCCCCCGGTGGGAGGGGTGTCATCCAGCCCCTCTCCTGGGAGGGGAGTCATCTTTATCTGGTTGTGCGTTGTATAAGGCGCAAACGCTGATAACAAGGAAAGGTAATATGAAGACGCTAAACGTCAAAACATACACCCCCAAGGCCGGTGACATCGAGCGAAGCTGGCACCTGGTGGATGCCGCTGGGCAGACGCTGGGCCGCCTCAGCTCCGAGATTGCCAAGCTGCTGCGCGGCAAGCACAAGCCGGGCTACGCGACGCACATGGATACTGGCGATTTCGTCATTGTCATCAACGCCGAGCAGATCGTCGTCACTGGCGGCAAGGCGCAACAGAAGGTCTACAACCGTCACTCCAACTATCCGGGTGGCTTCCGCAGCGTGCCGTATCTGGATATGCTCCACCAGCACCCCACCCGCCCGATCGAGGAAGCGGTCAAGGGGATGCTGCCGCGCAACCGCCTGGGCGAGCAGCAGCTACGCAAGCTGCATATCTATGCTGGCCCCAACCATCCGCACAGCGCCCAGCAGCCCGCCCCCTACGTCTTCAGCGAACGGCAGCTTGGCAACCCGCAGGGGACGGAGCGCGACTCGCGCCACCGCTCGACCCATGCCAATACCGACAGCAGCGAGAAGGAGAGTTAGTTAGATGACCAGCACCACCCCGCGTACCATAACCGGCACCCGCTACTTCTACGGCACCGGCCGTCGCAAGTCGGCGATCGCCCGCGTTCGCCTTATCCCTGGCGCAGGCCAACTTATCGTCAATGGCAAGACCACTGACGAATACTTCGGCGGTCGCCAGCTCTACCAGCAGGTGATCAACGAGCCGCTAGCAGTGACCAGTACCGCCGGTCGCTTCAGCGCCAGCATCAAGGTGGCGGGCGGCGGGGTCAGCGGCCAGGCTGGGGCGATTCGCCACGGCATTGCCCGCGCCCTGATCGCTTTCGATGCCAGCCTGCGCCAATCGCTCAAGCGAGCCGGTCTGCTTACCCGCGACTCTCGAGTGAAGGAGCGCAAGCACGTTGGTCTCAAGCGCGCCCGCAAGGCACCGCAGTATACCAAGCGCTAAAGCCCTCTGTTGACTATTCCAGCCTTGCAACCAGCAGCTACCAGATTATGGTGGCTGCTCTTCTTTTGCACTAAATCCTGGAAAAAAGGCTGATTTGGTTGCCCAAACCTATTGACATCTTCACTGCGCCATGCTATAATCCTTTCAACAAATCTTAAATGTTGGAAATTGATGAAACAATGAAAGAGATATGAATGTCTAAAGAATTGCAAACCGAAATGCCGTTCCAGCCTGCCGAGGAGTTCGTGATTGAGGATCTAGAGACGCTGAAAGCACTCACCGACCCGCTGCGTATCCAGATAATCGAGCATATGGCGGTGCCGCGCACGGTCAAGCAGGTGGCGAAGGAGTTGGCGGTCGCCCCCACCAAGCTCTACTACCATATCAATATGCTGGAGGAGCGCGGGCTGATCAGGGTGACGAGTACCCGCATCGTCTCCGGCATTATCGAGAAGCAATACCAGATTGCAGCGTTGCGCTTTCGTCTGTCGAAGGATCTGGTCTCCGTGGCAGGGTCAGATAGTGGGGATACGCTAACCGCCATGCTGGATAGCATCTTCGACGTTACTAAATCGGACATCAAGTTGAGCGTGAAGTCAGGGCTGCTCAACCTCAGCCAGCCAGATAGCGACCTTCGCACCTGGCAGATCGGCCGTTCGCTGGTAGTGACAACCCCGCAGCAGGTGCTGGCCTTCTACGAGCGTTTCGAGCAACTGGTGAAGGAGTATTGCCGCACTGAGAACCCGATCGATCTGGAGCCTGGTGAGCAGGTGTATGCCATGACCTTCGTAATGTATCCAACCACTTACGATCCAAACAAGGAGGAAACCGATGAGCAGTCTAGCTGAGACCGATAGCGCGAAACCCGCGTCGGTAGGCGTGCGCGATGTGCTGCGCGGGCGTGACTTCCGCCTGCTGTGGCTGGGCCAGATTATCTCCGATTTCGGCAACAGTCTGACCAACCTGGCGCTTCTGGTGCTAGTCAATATGTTGACTGGCTCGACTGCCGCACTGGCCCTGATGGGCGTGGCGCTGGCCTTGCCCCAACTCACCTTTGGCCTGCTGGCAGGGGTGTACGTTGATCGGCTCAACCGCAAATATATCATGCTTGCCTCCGATTTGCTACGCGGTTTCCTGGTGCTGGGCTTCATTCTGGTGGGCAACAAAGATAGCCTTTGGCTGCTCTATGTCGTTGCCTTCATCGAAGCGACGATTGGCACCTTCTTCACCCCAGCGCGTTCGGCGATTATCCCCAACATCGTGCCGGGAGCAGGGTTGCTGGTGGCAAACTCGCTGGCGCAAACCAGCAGCATCATCGCTGGCGTGCTAGGCTCGGCAATCGCAGGCGTGATTATAGGCATATCCAGTTCCTACTGGCTAATCTTCACGATTGATGCACTTACCTTCTTCATCTCGTTTGCCCTAATCAGCCAGATCAGGGTGCAACCACTGCTTGCCACCAATGCGCCCAAGCCGGAGCGCCAGCCCTTCTTCGCCGAGTTCACTGCTGGGATGCGGGTGATTGGTCATAGTCGGCTGCTGCTCGGCACCCTGGTCGGTTCAGCCGTGGCGATGCTGGGCCTGGGTGCGGTCAATATCCTGGTCATCCCCCTGATGCTCAACGACCTGCGCGTTCCTGCTACCTGGTTCGGCGCAATCGAGCTTTTCCAGACAGTGGGGATGGTAGTTGGCGGGGCGCTGGTAGTGATGCTCGCCAGCCGCTTCAAAACCACTGGCATAGTGAGCGCTGGGTTGGTGGTAATGGGTGCGATGCTCGGTCTGGTAGCCTTCATCGCTAACGTATTTGAGTTTGTGGTGTTGATTTTCATACTCGGCCTGGCTTTGACCCCATTGCAGGCGGCGATCGCCACCATCACCCAGAGCGCAGTGGGTAACGAGATGCGCGGGCGGGTTGGCGCGGCGCTGAACACGGTTATCACTACCGCCAGCCTGGTATCCATGGCCCTTGCAGGGGTGTTGGGCAGCGCGTTGGGCATCCGCAACGTGTTCCTGCTGGCAGGGGTGCTGACGGTTATCGCTGGGCTGGCGGCGGCATGGGTGTTCAGCGCCGCTAAAGCTACGCCGACTCACCAAGCCGCGATAGGTAGCCGGACGCTAACCACGCTGGATGAAAGCGGCACGCCAGTGGCGTAGCGAACCATCAGCCGATGCGAGAAGCGCAGCTGTGGCGGAGCCACGCACCGCCTCTCGCAAAATAATTTGAACCTAAAAATGCAAAAAGGGACTTGACAGGGGATAAAATGCCGGTTATACTGTACATCAGCAGCACCCTCTCGCAAAACACCTTCGTCAGGCACAGCCTTGACGCTCAGATGTAAGCGAGGTTGCAGAACCCCTTATCGCGTCTGAGCGATTGAAACTTGCAACTTCTGTGCCGTTCTGGGTCGTTAGCGTTAGTGGTTGCAGAACCCCTTATCGCGTCTGAGCGATTGAAACCGATTACGATGATGATAGCGATGATCCCGCAGACAAGTTGCAGAACCCCTTATCGCGTCTGAGCGATTGAAACACTATGATGGCGCAAACACCGACGGAGCGCAGAGTCGTTGCAGAACCCCTTATCGCGTCTGAGCGATTGAAACCTTTGCAGAC
>JANXYP010000305.1 GCA_025355955.1 Chloroflexota bacterium | reverse complement strand
ACCACCGCTAGCGCTTCAACCGGATCACTGCTGTGCCGCACTCACCAGGTAGCGGGCGAACATCCCACTGCACATGGTCGCATCCGGTCTCGCCCCGATTAGCTTATCAATACCCTGCAAAACCTCCAGCGCGGACTCGTCACGCCTGGCCTGGTCATGCAGCGCCTGGCGCACCTGTGTCACGCGCACGGTGATGTCTTCGAGCTGAGGGCAACGAATTATGATGCTGGCAATCATCTGCTGGTAGGGTGCAAGCTGTGCTGCGGTAGGGGTGGCAGCCTGGTCAGATGTGGCAAGTTGGTAGGCCGAGTTGTTCTTGTCCAGCGATGTGGGGTGCAGGGGTGGCGAGAGCATCGCCAGCAGGAACGGCACGGTGAACGCGCCGAAGGTGGCAGCGAGTAGTGCGATGATGAGGCGGGTGCGGAGGGTGGATGGCATTGACCACTCCGAATGCGATAGGTAGCCTGATATAGCTCACGCTTTGCCTTCCTAACTCGGAAGCCAAAGAATGGTTAAGTCGGCGAAGAGATCGCTGACTGGCATAAAGTCTATGTCCGCAGCATATGCCGCCGCATCCTCAATGTTACCAACAAACAGCGTGCCTCGCCTCATCTCGGCAGGATGTGACAGCATCAGCTCGACGAACATCGCTGCACCAGCCACCATCTCTCGCCGCCGTAGACGCGGTCACACTGTAAGTGCGACCCACTAGCCCCAATAGCACCCCCAGCCAAGCCGAATTTAACACAGACAGAGAATGTCGAGGCCTCCAAGCATCACCCTTCCTTGGCATCGCGGGTCAGGCGATAGGTCAAACTAGAGTAGTCATAGATGAATAGATACTTACCTTCGCGGGTTAGCACGTTGTTAACTAGCGGTTTGTACAGCCAGGCCCGCCCCGAACTGGTTAGAGCCGCAATCTCCCGTGCGTTGCGTGGCTTGCCGTCGGCGAGTAGCTTTGCTGCCTCTTTCAGCGCCCACTGGCGATCAAGTTCGCTTGTGTCAGCATCTACCATCGCAATGCTCGTTTTTATCCGATCAAGGATACTACGGCATAGTCGTGGATAGCTACGTTTGAACCAGGGGTTCGTTTCGCTGACAGCTTATCCAGCATTTTTAGGAGTTACGCACGATCCACTATAGTAAACAGGTAGTGGGCGTGGTTTTCCGCACATGGGAGGAGACGTTGAGCGCATCTGCCTATGCGTCAAGCCTCAACAATCCGCCTACTACAAGGCCGTGTGCGTAACTCCTAATTTTGTGTTATATAGATACTCCATATGCCATGCTGGTAGTGCAGGATAGTGCCGCCCCCTACTGCCCACCCCTCACCTGTATCAGTGATGTAGATGCCGCTGAGGGGTTCATCAACACGTATCCCTTCTCTCTGCCAACTCCCATCCTGGTAGTGGTAAACGGCATTCCCTACCGCCCAACCCTCACGGGCAGATACCATGAACACGGCGAAGGGATTCGCGTCGCTGGGCATGGTCACCTTAATCCAGTGACCAAACGTGTAATGTAGTACATCACTTCCCCCTACCGCCCAGCCATCGGTTGATGAGGTCATGTAAATGCTCCTTAGAGCGGCAGAACTGGTTTTACTCGCAGGGTTGTCCACCACTTGCCACTTGCCCATAGTGTAATGCAGGATGGTGCCGAGTGCGCCCACGGCCCAGCCGTCGGACGATGAGATCATGTACAAGCCGTACAGCGGGGCTAGTGCGGGCGCACCTACCTGGCTCCAGCTGCCATCCTTGTATTGGAGGATACCGACAGTGCCGACCGCCCAGCCCTCGGTCTCGGAGACAAATTGCACTTTGTTCAGTCCAAGGTTACCATCCATTGCCAGCGCGTCAATGATGGGATCGTCTAGCTGCGACCAGCGCCCATGAGTAAAGCGAAGCACACTATCATCGCCCACAGCCCAACCTGAGGTTGCCGACAGCATGAAGATGTCGTTCTGATTAATCATGTCGGGGAGAGCATCATGCCAGCGATGCCCGTCATAGTGAGCAATGCGGGTGCCGGTCGCCCAGCAATCAACGGGTGAGCGCATAAACACGCTGTGCAGTCTGGTCTGGACCACACCAGGGGGTGACAGCGTCTGCCCCGTAGATATAGTCGGCGCGGCTGGTAGTGCTGGTGGGTTAGATGTAGCATATGTCGGGGGTTGCGCTGACGGCCCACGCCGGGTAGGTTGAGCATCAAATGGGGTATGAGTAAAGGTTAGCGCCTGAGCGCCGGTTGCGATGGCAGAGGCGCTGTCATTGCTATTGCTACATCCCTCCAGCGTGAGTATGAGTAGAACGAGTGCTAGCAGGGCGCTGGTAGCGGTGGGTGCCAGCGTATTTACGCTTCGTGGTGAAGCCGTTGCTGTTTTAGGCTGCATAAGATTATTCCTCAGTCATCCCCACAAGGTGTTTGGATACTTGAGAGGCAATCGTTTGGTGGCTACGAAGGCAAGCACGCTGGGGAGCCAGGCAGCGGTGAGCGAAACCATGCCGCGCTTAGCGATGGCAGGGTAGCGCTGAATACTCCGTCGGTGCGGTAAGTGCTGGGCAGGTTACCCAGCAAATCGGTCCACTCGTCTGCTACCTGTGCATCATCAGGGAACGCGATGGTGGCGCTAAGTTCCTTGTCGCTGTTGTTAAACAGGGCAACCACAATCTCATCATCGGCTTTGCGGATAAAGCCATAGCCGCCACGCTCGTCGAGCCAGACCGTGTACACCTCTCCATAACTGAGCGCCTTGCTCTGGCGGCGGACGTTGATGGCGCGTTTGTAGAAGTCGAGAAGCCCCGCATCCTCCCTGCCCCATGGATAGGCACGACGGCTGTTTTCGGCATAGCTTCCTTCTACTCCCACCTCGTCGCCAGAGTAGATCATTGGTACGCCAGGGTAGGCGAGCTGGAAGGCTGCCGCCAGCATCAGCCGCTCACGGCTACCTTCAAGCGTGGTGAGCGCCCGTGCGGTGTCGTGTGAGCCGATCAGGTTCATCTGGGCATGGAAGGAGGCGGTCGGGGTATCGCGCCTGAGCGTCTCTAGTCGATCGTCCAACTCCGCTGCTGACAGCCTGCCGCCAGCGAAACCGACCACCGAATAGCCAAAGCGGTAATTCATCGTCGCATCGAAGCTATTACCCAGCAAGCGGTGAGTGGCATCGCCCCAATCCTCGGCTACCAGGTAGGCATCGGGGTAAGCTCCACGTACAGCGCGGCGGAAGCGCTGCCAGAACTCGTCGGTCATCCAGGGTGTCACATCGGTGCGCCAGCCCGCCGTGCCGTAGGACAACCAGTGCTGCGCTACCCCATCCTTGCCCATAAAGAACTCTTCCACTTCGGGACATTCGACGAACTCCGGCATAGTCTTCACCCCTACCCAGCCCACCCACTCATCGGGCCAGTTAGTGAAGTTGAACCAGCGGTAGCATGGGGAGAGTCGATCCGTTCGCGCGGCCTGAAGGTAGATGCTATCTTTGGAGCAATGGTTGAATACCCCATCGAGGATGATGCGGATGCCTAGTTCGCCGGCGCGTGCGATCAGCTCACTCAGGTCATTGCTGGTACCGAGGCGGGGGTCAATCTTCATGTAGTCGAGCGTGTCGTAGCGGTGGTTGGTAGGCGAGGCGAAGATGGGGGTGAAGTAGATGCAGGTGACCCCCAGCTTCTTCAGGTAGTCGAGTTTGTCCATAACCCCCTGCAGATCGCCACCATAGAAGTCGCGGCCTTGGGGTGGATGTTCGGGCGCTGCGTCCCAGTCGAGGTAGAGCGGTGGGTGTTGGTAGGTGTTACCCCCCTTGTAGACATTCCCTGCGTCGCTACGAGCGAAGCGATCCGGGAAGATCTGATAGACCACCTGACCGTGCACCCACGCTGGCGGCGGGCTGTGCGGGTCATAGACGGCGATCTGGTAATCCCGCTCCTGCCAGACACCGAATAGCGGCTGCTCCACCCCTTCTTGCTGCCGCCTCTCCTGCACGATGGTGCCATCGTGCAGCACGAAATGGTAGTGCAGCAGGGTGGGCTCCTGCGGCAGCAGGATTTCGGTGTACCAGTGGCCCATCTCCTTGCTGCGGATTAGAGCCACCCGCCAGCCATGTTCGCGGCGCGGGTCGGTGACTACCGCCTCTGGGTAGCTGTCATCCTCAGCTTCGAGGTCAAGTCGGACGCGAGTGGAGAGCGGGGAGGCAGCAGGTGGAACATGGGGTAGCAGGCCACCGCGTAGCGCCCGCGCGGCCGCCAGGCTTAGGTCATCAGTCAAGTTTCCCTCCGCAGTAGTCTCCATCTAAAACCGTCTCAACCCTTGACCGCACCGCGAGACAGGCCGCCGATTAGTTGCTTCTGCAAAATGAGGAAGATCAGTACGATGGGCAGCGCGCCGAGTAGCGCAGCGGCGGCGAACACCCCCCATTCACGCTCATACTGGCCGCGAATGAACAGGGTCAGGCCAACCGCCAGAGTATATTCATCACTGCTGCGCAGCATCACGCGGGCGACCAGGAAATCAGCATAGGTGCCGATGATGCTGAGAATCGCCATCGTCGCCAGGATGGGACGGGCAAGGGGTAGGATGACATAACGAAATGCCTGGAACTGCGACGCGCCGTCAATCTTGGCCGACTCGTCAAGCTCACGCGGGATGCTGTCGAAGAAACCCTTCATCAGCCAGGTGTTGAAGCCAAGCGCGCCTGCGCTATAGATCAAGATCAGGCCACCGTGCGTGTTCAGTCCCAACCAGCTGAGCCCCGGAATCTTGCCGATTTGTTGCAAGAGTAGGAACAGGCTGGTAATCGCCAGGATGTTGGGGAAGAGTTGCACCAGCAGGATCGCCAGTAGTCCAGTACGCCGCCCTCGCCAACGGAAGCGGCTGAAGGCGTAAGCGCCCAGCGCGCAGAGCGAGACCACGATAAGCGCAGTAATGGCGGAGACCAGGATCGAGTTCCACATCCATAGCAGGAACGGGTGCTGCGGGTCGCTCCATAGACGCACAAAATTGTCGAGAGTCGCGCCTGGCGGTATCAAGGTCTCGTTGACCAGTGAGTTAGAGGGGCTGAGCGCGGCGGAGATGATCCAGATCACCGGGTAGAGAGAGAAGGTCGCTGCCAGTAGGGCGATAAATAGCTTGATCGCGATGTTGATACGACGGCTGACCGTAACTGAGCGGTAGCGCTTGGCGGTGCGGTTAGCCGCGCTTACCGCGGCCTCATCCTGAACATCAGTCGAGGACATTAGCTCATCACCTCCTCCAACTGCTTGGTGAAGCGGAAGTTGAATATCGTGATCAAGGCAATGATAGCGAAGATGAAGATAGCAATAGTCGAGGCCAGGCCAAAATCGGCCCCCTTACCCCCCGCAAAGGCAAGGCGGTAAGTATAGGAGATCAGGATATCGCTCTGTCCCGCCGGGGTGTTCGCGCCGGGGATGGGCGGGCCGCCCTGGTTCACCAGGTCAATCACGGTGAAGTTGTTGAAATTGAAAGCGAACGCGCCGATCAGGAGCGGGCCGACCGAGACCAGCAGCAGCGGTAGGGTGAGGTAGCGGAACTTGGACCACGCGCTTGCGCCATCGAGGTCGGCCGCCTCATACATATCGGTGGGTATGGATTGTAGCGCGCCCAGGCATAGCAACATCATGTAGGGGAAGCCCAGCCAGGTGTTGATCAATAGGATGGCGACCTTGATCAGGGTTCCATTGGAGAACCAGTCGGGCGCAGTCCCGGCAATGCTCTTGATCGCCAGACTGAGCGGCCCGTAGTAGGGGTTGAGCAGGCCAACCCAGATCAGCACGCTGATAAAGCCAGGGATGGTATAGGGCAGGATGCAGATCGAGCGAAACAGGCTCTTGAATGGTAGATGCTGGTCGTTGAACACCAAAGCGAGGCCGAGGCCGACAGAGAAGGCGAGGAAAACAGTGCCCGCCGCGAATACTAGCGTCCAGATGAACACGCCGAGGAACGGTCCGGTCACGTTCGGATCGGTGAATACCTTGGCGAAATTGCCGAAACCCACCACTGCGGTGAAGCCGGGGCTGAGTTGGTTGCCGTCGGGGGCAGTGAAGGTGCCTGCTACTGGCTTATAGATCACGCCGGTTTCGTTGTCGGTCAGGGTGTCGTTCGGCTGGTTGTAAGTGTACTGGGGTAGCAACTCCTGGGCTGCGTCCGGGCCGGTTACTTGAATCTGTCTGCCGTTGCCGCTAAGGGAGAGCTTCGACAGCTCAGTAAGATACTGATAGGTCTGCGCCGTCTCCAGCTTCTGGTAGTCGCCTATATTCGGAGGCGGCGGGCCAGCGGGGGTATAAGGCTTCAGCCCGTCCTTTTGCGTGCCGGTGAAGACGCGGCCCTTCTGATCATCGAGCAGCAGCAGGAAGTCGCCACTCGCGTTGCGATAAACGGTTAGCTTATAGCTGGTCGCATCCTTCGGCGGGTAGAACTGGGCGGTGAACTGGGCGAGCACCTGATCCTTGCTCAGGAGGTGGCCGTCGCTGTAGTTGGTGAGCGCGATATAGACAGTGGAGACGAGCGGATAGAGCAC
This sequence comes from Chloroflexota bacterium, assembly GCA_025355955.1. GTDB lineage: Bacteria > Chloroflexota > Chloroflexia > QHBQ01 > QHBQ01 > QHBQ01. The sequence continues at coordinate 5,884 of JANXYP010000305.1, read as the reverse complement.
CAGCATCGCCATCAGCACTAGCCCAGGGGTGAGCCAGCGGATGGGGTATAGGCGGTCGGCAAGGAACACCCAGTTAATCAAGAGGGTAATAATCAAGATGACAATCGCGGCCAGGCCGTTGCCGTTGATGGTCACGGCGTAGGCGAGAAAGAGGCCGAAGGCATCTACCACCGCCAGGCCCAGCATCAGCGGCCACGATTCACGAAAGCGGTGGGTGGGGCTGGATACCCCACCCCTGCTCGGGTGTTCGCTACTTGGAGCTGGCGATCTTGTCGCGGATTGCTTTGGCTGCATCGTCCATCGCCTTATCTGGTGCTTGCTGCTGCTGGAAGATCAGGACAATCGACTTGGTCCACGATTCCCACACCGAGGACATCTGCGGGATGGCGGGCATCGGGTCGCCGTCGGAGGCCGAGGCGGCGAACACTGCCAGGTCGGGGTCGTTGATCTTGTCCTTGATCGGTAGCCACGCCATGCTGGCGGGGACTGCCTTGTAGAGCGCCATCATCGCATCGTCGGTGGCGACGTATTCGGTGAGGAAGGTCTTAGCCAGCAGCTTGTTCTTGGCGAAGGCGCTGACCATGAAGCCCTGCACCCCGACGAATGGGCGCGGGGTATTCTTCATCATTGGGATCTTGGTGATACCGTAGTGGATGCCGCTCTTACGCACATCGCCGAGCGCCCAGGGGCCGGTAATCATCATCGCCGATTTGCCCTGCTGGAACATACTGTTCATCAGGTCGGCAGTGACATCCTTACGCAGTAGTCCCTGCTTGACCATGCTATCAAGTTCCGCCGCTGCAGCCTTTGCGCCAGCGCTGTCGAGGCCGACATCCTGCGGGTTGTAGCTACCGTCGGCATTGCGGCCAAAGACGTAGCCGCCGAAGCCGGTGTTTAGCGCCTCGGTGTGGTAGGGGTCGCCTTGTTGCAGCACGTAGCCCTGCTCCACCTTACCGGAGTCCTGAAGCTGCTTGGCAATCTGCTTCAGCTGATCCCAGGTCGTCGGCGGGTTAGGCACCAGATTCTTATTGTACATCAGGGCGACGGCCTCGACCGAGTATGGCATACCGTATACCTTGCCATTGTAGGTAAAAGCCTTGACCGCAACCGGATTGAAGTTCGGGACCTTGGCCCCCAGATCCAGCGGCTCGAGCAGGCCATTAGAGACAAGCTCGCCCAGCCAGTCGTGTGCGCCGATGATGATGTCGGGACCTTCACCAGCAGGGCCGGAGAGCTTGAGGTCGTCGCGGATGTCGCCGAAGCCGAGTTCCTGCACCACTACCGGCACATTATACTTGGCGGTGAACTGCTTGCCAAGTTCGGTGATCGCGGGTACGCGCCCGGCATCTACCCAGATGGTGAGGGTGCCTTCCTTCGAGGCGATCGGCTTGGGCTTGGTTGGGGTGGGACCAGCCACTGCTGGCGTGTTGGTCGGTGCAGCAGCGGCGATGGTCAGGGTCATCACTGCTGCCGCAGTCGTGTTGGTGGCGGCGGCAGGCGCAGTCGTGTTGGTTGGTTGGGCCATCGCCGCAGTGGTAGCGGTCGGCTGCGCCAGCGCCTGAGCCGCGGTAGTGGCCGTGGGTGCGGGCGATGCCGTCGGTGTCGCCTCGCCGCCGCAGGCAGCCATTATCATACTGGCGACCATGAGCAGCAGCCCTATTCTAAACATCTTACGCATCTTCTTATCCTTCCTCCTTGAGGCATTGCTACGTCTCTTATCTGACAAGCTGGGGTGGCGGCCGATCGAAAGGCGGGCCGGGGTTTTATGGTTGATAGCGATTAAAGCATCTTTTCTGTCAATCCGATGTTATGGGTTGGCTTCCCCCTCCTTTCCTCGAGAAAAAGAACTCTATCCTGCAAGTGCCCACTTTCAGCATACCGGAGTGCCAGCAGGTGACACCCCGGTATTACCCGTGCTACGGTTGCCAGGTGTAGCTAGGCGAGTCCGCTGCGCCGCTGGAAGGCGTGGTCAGGCTATGGTTGCTGCCGCCCTCCCAGGTGACAGTTCCGCCGCTGTCGCGTTTGACGAACTTGAACTGGATGTTGGTGCCAGCCGGTACGCTGACTGGCAGATACCAACCTGGATAGTTGGGGTTAAAGAAGGCCACATATGGCTTGCTCGCATCCCAGTTGCCCAGCTCGGACACGTTACCCACCACGTAGATATTCTGGCCGGAAGTGGTAGTGGCGTTCTCGTGGAAGATGACCTGCACCTGCTGACCACTGAGCATCGTATAGGTGTAGGCGTTGGAGGTATTACTGCCGCGCACCACAGTAACGTTGACCTTGCCAGCAGTGACCCCCGATGGCACCGTCACCTTAATCTCGTTATTCGCCCAACATTGGATGGTCGCGGCAGTTGTGCCGAAGTTGACCGTGCCGCTGGTAGTGCCAAAGCCGTCACCGTCAATTGCCACCAGGTCGCCGCTTCTGCCCATCGTGGGGCCAACCGCGCCGATGTCGGGGGTGGAAGAGGTAGGTGCCTGATATGACCAGACGCTGACCTCAGTAGCGCCGAGATTGAATGCGGGAATGGCACCACCGCTGACGGTAACGTTATGACCACTAAGTAGCCCGCCGAGATAGTCGTTATAGGTACCGTTGGGCAGGCTGGTGAGCAGGCCAGTGAGGTTGTAAGTGGTGCCGCTGCGGTTTACCGCAACCATCACGATATTGTTGTAAAACTTGCGCTCGTAGACGAGTACGTCATTGTTGTCCCAGCGGAAGGTGGTATTGCCGTACTCAATTGCCGGGTTGGATTTACGTAGGTCGGACAGCTTTTTGATCAGTTTGAACGCAGTGGTGGTCTGGTCGAAGCTCGACATCCAGACGCGGCCAGCATCGCCGTTGATGCCAGTTAGATACTGCTCGGTGCCATAATAGATCACTGGTGTGCCGCGACTGGTGAGCAGGAAGGAGAGGGCGGCGTGTTCGATACCCTGGTTGGGCTGCAGGCTGGCGATGCGCTCCTTGTCGTGACTGTCCAGCCAGGTGACCGCCTTGTTCGCGTAGGTGTAATCATTGGCGGTGTAGTTAATTGTGTTCTTCAGATCCTCCATCGTTTTGCTGAAGTCGCCAAAAGTTCCACGCGCGACATTGGCAAGCTCGAAGTCGAGGATCTGGATACCAGTGCGATCAGGTGAGGTGCGATAGTCGTCGTACTTGGTATCGGGGGTGGAGATGAAATACTCGCCAAAGTGGAAGACTGGGTTGGCGTTGGCGTTCACATGGTCGGCAAAGACGGTGCGGAAGGCATCGCTCTGGTGCAGGGTGGCATCGTTGCGGATGCCATCGACCCCGTGACTGAGCCATACGTCGATCGAGTCAGTCAGATAGTTCTGGATAGTAGAGTTCTCGCTGGAGAGGTCGGCCAGGTTGGCCAGGTCGCGGTTCTCGTAATCATACTTCGCGGTTTGGGAGTCGAGACGATTGCCCAGGTGGTGGAAGTAGCCGTTGGTCGTGTCGGCATTCCAGCGACCCTGGAGGGTGCCGCTACGGTAGAAACCGCCCGCCTCAACGCTGTCGGTCTGGTTGGTATGGTTAGGGGCATAGTCTATGATCACCTTGATGCCGTTAGAGTGAGCGGTCGATACCAGACTGTCGAACTTCGTCCAATCGCCCCAGTGTTCGTCAGGCACAAAGTAGTCCTTGGCCCAGTAGCCATGATAAGCGTTGTAGTATGTGCTGTTGCTTGACTGATAATAGGCATCGTCGAGGTTGTTGTAGGGAGCGGTAATCCAGATCGCGGTGATGCCCATATTCTTGAGATAGCTGATGTTGTTTATGATACCTTGCCAGTCACCGCCGAAGTAATCGTTGATGTTGGTGTGGGTGGAATCGAAGCTGTTACTCTTGCTGTAGGGGTTATCGTTGGTGGTATCACCGTTGGCGAAGCGGTCGGTCATCAGTTCGTAGACGGTGTCCGACTCATAGTTCGTCTTGTTCGAGACATCGGTCGAGTTGCAAACCGGCGTGGCGTGGACCGCAGCGGGGCTGAGGAGATCGCTCTGACCGAGCATCAGCAGCGTGAAGATAACCAGTATCACGCTGTACAACTTGCGCCTGCGCATTACCTTACCTCATCCTTCCTTAAAAGTCACTGATCTTTAAGTGACTAAAGTATGGTTATGCCTGACAACTACGCCTGGCCCTAGCCCGTGGGCGGCGCATCTAACGGGTGGACTCTCTAAGTACCAGGCTGGTGGGCAGAAGCACCTTCTTTGGCGGGGAATTCTCACCCAGCGCCTCGACCAATAGCCTGGCGGCGGTAGCTCCTTTCTCCACAATTGGCTGGTGAACAGTTGTAAGCTGGGGGCTGGTAAGCTGGGCGAGTGGAACATCGTCGAAACCAATCACCTCGATATTGGCAGGTACGCTGAGTCCTACTCTCTTCGCCTGGAGGATGACCCCGAGCGCCATAGCATCGCTGAGCGCCAGCACCGAGGTGGGTCGCAGTCCGGCGCTCCATGCTACGCCAAACGCAGCGGCCCCGCCCTCGATGCTGGTCAGCGATTGCATCAGATGGTCATAGCGCAGCGGCAAGCCATACTCAGCAAAGGCGCGCTTGTACCCGGCCAGACGGCGGCCACCAACACCATAGTAGACATCGTTCTCATGGGCCGGGCTGGGTGACTGAAAAGTAACCATGAGGATATCGCGGTGGCCTTTTGCCAGCAGGTGATGAGCTGCGGCGTAGGCACCGCCCTCGTCGTCAACGTTGACCTGGGATACGGCGCTAGCATCGCCATCGACAATCACCAGCGGTACCTGGCGCCGCGACAGGGGGGCGATTTCAATATGGTCCTCATTGAGTCCCAGGATAATATAGCCATCCACTGGAGCACGGCGCGTTGCCTGTTCCAGCGAACCATCGAGCGGCGAGACGATCAAGGCGGCGAGCGATTGCTCGTCGCATACCTCACCTACTCCCTGCATGAAAGCGGCAATGAATGGGTTGGCAAAGCTCTGGGCTATGGTGAAGGGAACGAGAACGCCAATTACCCCGGTGCGGCGGGAGAGTAGCGCCCGCGCAATTGGGTTGGGAGCATAGCCAAGTTCGTGGGCCGTAGCGACAATGCGTGTAGCGGTCTCCACTCCCAGTTGCTCGGGGTTGTTGAAGGCGAATGATACGGCTGTGCGTGACACTCCCGCCACTCGCGCCACATCAGAGATGGTTACCCGCTTGTTGGGCATCAATGCATTCTCCTTAAACGGTTTACTAAATGGGTTTAGGAGATTATACAACTAACTCAAGGGTTTGTCAAGAGTGGGTGGAGCAAATTTTACAGAATGCGAAGCGGATAACTCAGAGATTTGAGCCTTTATAGGGCGCGGGCAAAATGGTCTGTGGGAGTTCGTGGTGAGGTGGAGATCTGCGTCAATACTCATCTCTGGCGAGAAGGGGCAGCGCGTTGTTGGTCTAGTTGGTCAGAGCGCGCCTCAGGTGGTAATCGCGGGTATCATAAGCGGGCGCAAATGTCTGGTGCGATAGTGCTGCCCTTGCCGTGCTGCACCAAAACTTTAGCGGCAGGCAGCGAGGTGCGGTGCAGAGCATCTATATGGCGCTGGCAGAGCTGGCCGCTGACCAGCTTGCCCCTGCTACTCTAATTGCCAGCCCAGAGGAGATTGGCAGCCGCTCAGGGGTGGCGGCACACATCGTCCCACGCTACCTTGCCGAGTTCGTAAGGCTAGGACTGCTGACGGTCGAGCAGGTGCCATCGGGCAAGCTGACCCTCACCCTACCTGACCCTACCACCAGCCAACCCCGCGAGTACCCTGAAGCCGAATCGGTTGGAATGCCCGTCATCTTCTCTCAGCAAGTTTCGCCCCAGTCTACGCCCCCAGCAATAAGTAGCCCAACCTCTTCTGCTGACCACCGCTAGCG
>JANXYP010000304.1 GCA_025355955.1 Chloroflexota bacterium | reverse complement strand
GGATGGTAGGGGGCCAACACATGAACCTCATGCCCCAGGCTGGCGACGCTGGCAGCGATGCCCTCGATAAATGGGGCGGTCACGTCGCCAGGGTACTTGGGGTATGAGGATGTTACCATACAAATCTTCATCGCGCTTATTTTACACTTTCGCCGATTTAGTTGCAAAGTGGGCGGGGGCGAACCGTTGTTCGCCCTGGGTGGGCAGCCACCTCTACGGATGGCAGCTTGCGCCCATTTTGCTTGCGTCTATTTTGTAAATCGCCACGCTCTGGTTCTGGTAGACCAGGCTAAAGCCCATGCAGGCGGTGCGCGGATTGTACATCGGCGCGATGTCCTTGCGCCAGTCGGTGCGGAAGTAGCTAGCGCCCGGCCCGCCGAGATGATCAAGCATCAGGTAACTGGCGTGATATTGCTGCGCGGCGGCCTTGATCTGCGGCAAGCTGCGGCTGATGTCCTGTGGGTCGAGCGGGATCATCACGCCCAGACGGTGGCTGTGCCAGCTAAACTCCCAGGGGTTGCGGCTCATCGCCACCGTGCCAGGCGACGTATTCGCCTCGAACCACTGTGCCGCCGCCACCAGTGGAGTCGCGCCCACGTAGTTGCCAGTATCCTCGACTAGCTGGCTGATTGAGGTGAAGAGCAGGAAGCCAGCGTAGACGACGACAATGAGAGCGGCAGCTACGTTCCTCACCCCTGTTCTATACCCCCTCCCCTGCAGCAGGGGAGGGTTAGGGAGGGGCGCTGACTCCCTCCCCTGCAACGGGGAAGGTTTGGGGAGGGGGGCGGCGGGGGCAATCACGTCGTATAGCCAGAACAGCGCGGCGGCGGCCAGCAGGTATACCCAGGGAACGTAGGCGTAAAAATAGCGGGCTTCGTAGTGCCAATAAAGGGTGACGAAACCAGCGTATAGGATAAGGCTAAGTAGCAGCGGAGTTGTCACTCCCCTCCCCAACCCTCCCCTAAGATCGGGGAGGGAGTTACCACCAATGTTCGCCCCTGCACCATCTGCCAGGGATGTTCGCCAGCCCCTCGGCGCGACGAATAGAGCAAGGATGGCGAGGGCGACCGCCAGCGGCCTACCGATGTCACCACCAAGCAAACCTGCGCCGCCGCCGGTGGGTGAGTTGCCCGCCCCCAGCGCCTGCACCTCGCGGCCCAGCCCGCGATACATGGCATCGTAGCCGTAACGCAGCAGCCAGCTACGGTTGGGCAAATCGGTGGGCTGCCAGTAGGCGTAGATGCGCTCAAAGGGTGGGTTCCACTTCAACACCCAGGCATCGTAACTCTCAGTCGAGTAGAAGGGAGAGCCAAAGGTGGTGACGTTGCGGACAAGCAGAGGTGAGACCACTGCCAGCGCGACGGCCACGACAATCAGGCTGGAGATAATAGTGCGGCGGCCAATCCCCCCTCCCCCATATCGGGGGAGGGCTGGGGTGAGGGGCTGTGGGCGTTTCAACGCCACCCATAGCGCATAACCGAACAGGGCGACCAGCAAGGTCGCGCCGCTGGGCTTGCTCCACATCAGCAGCCCGGCCAGTATGCCCCACACCACCCAGGCATGCCAGCTTGCCACATCGCTGAGGCGGCGGGTGACCACGATGTAGAGCAGCCAGAGGAACAACAGGGTGAAGACCAGGTCGTTGATGGGGTAGACCACCATGCCGAGAAACGCCGGGCTGACCAGCATCAGGAGGGCGGCCAGCAACGCCACCCGTGCATCCCAGATGCGTCTGCCAACGTAGAACACCGACCCAGCCAGCACGAGCATCAAGATCAGGTTTGGCAGCTTGGCGGCAAAGGTGGTGTCGCTGACCAGCAGGAATGGCACGGTGATGAGGGGCTGGAGCAGCGGCCAGGTGTCGGCAGCGTGCTGCACGCTGGGGTACTGGGTGTAGAATTGGGCGACGTAATCGGTAGTCGCGCCCAGCCCATGCGCGATGTTGCGGGCGACCACGGCGTTGTCGGCATAATCGGCGTGGCCGATGAAGTCCACATTGGCGATTAGCCAGAGAGCGAAGGCGGCGTACACGATCAGGGCGAGGATGAGGACGAGGACGAGTTTTGAGTTTTGAGTTTTGAGTTTTGAGTTTTCCGCATTGCTGGAATTGCTAGATTCTCCCTCACCAAATACCCGCTGGGAGAAGCTGTTTGCTGCATCGCTGGTTGGGTCCGCTGGCCCAATCCGTTTATCCGTTTTTACAATCCGTTGGCTGACAATCGGTTGGCTGACAATCGGTTGGCTGGCTGTTGGCAATGCACGCAAGCGGGCGATTAGGGAGGGATACCAGCCGAACAGTTCGCGCCGCCAGCCGATCAGCGCAAGGGCGAGGGCAAATACAGTGGCAGCGGGCAGCAGCCAGACGCTGAGGGGGAGATAGAATACCTCCAAAATGGTAATGCCTATAAACGTTACACCCGCAAAGATCGTGCCGAAGATGCGTTGACGAGTAATGATGAGATAGGCGAACAGGGCGATGAGGACGAGATATAGTAGTGGCGTGATTGGCGGGATGGTCAGTCTGAAGCCGTTGTCGAATGCGGTGGCAACGCTGATATCTGTCACCTTTATGCCGAGGGTGCGACTATCACCGCGAACGGTGAAGGTTGGTACCGTGATGGTAAGACGCGGTGGGTTGCCCGCCGCTTGAATATCGGCGTTGCTGATCACGAAGTTGTAGGAGTGCAGGCGGGGGTCAAAGTTGCGCGGATAGATCTCCTTGCTGCCGATAGTTATGGTAATTGGGGGAGGGGGGCTGATTTTGTTGTAGAATTGCGCTTTCACTTCCAGGCCGTAGTTGCCAGAGACGAGCGGGCCAAAGTTGGCAAGTTCCACCTCGGAGTGGCCGCTAGTCCAGCGGTAGCGCTGGTTGTCGGCCAGCTCGTCGCCCCACCAGCCTTCGCGGATGGCGACGCGGTCGTACCAACTGCCGACCGGCACCACGTAGACGGAGCTGAACTGGTAGGCTAGCACGCCGAACAGTAGCGCGGCTAGCAGGGTTAGCCACAGGCTGCGGCGACGCAGGATACTGCCGCTGCTCACTGCTTCACCGTCATTGCTACGCGGATGGTGGCGAACGGCGCAAGCGTGCCGATCACCAACCTACCCTGTTTAGCCAGCGCCGGATCGAGGGTGACTGGCTTGCCACCGAGCAGGGCTGAGGTAATCATGCCATCCGCGCTTACCGTCACGCCGGAGATGGGCTGGGCGGTGGGGTTGTAGACATCCACGATCAGGTTTAGCTGGGCGGCTTGCTGTTCGCGCAGCAGAGTGGTGGTGCGGATCTGCTTCGCCGCGTTGTGGCGGGCGACGATTTGGCCGACTGGCGCGATCCAGAGCTTGCCCGCATCGCGCTGCTGCGCGGCGTAGGTGGCGACCTCAGTCCATAGCTGCTTGCTGTTGGGGTCGGCAGCGAGGGCGAGCGGATGATTCCAGAATGAGGACACGCCGCGCTGGGCAATGTCGGCATCCACCACCTGCTTTGCCTGGTTCAACCGCTTGACAGTCAAGCCCTGGCCCTCACCGACCAGGGCGCTGGCGGTTTCCTCGCCGCTAGCCGCGCCGAGCAGAAAGTCGGGTACCACCAGCATCGCGCCGCTCTTGGGTGCAACGCTGAAGTTAAAGGGGAAGTGCAGATCCTTCTCGTACAGGCGAGTAACTGAAACAATCCCGTGCTGGCGTAGCACGTCGTAGAATGGTTGATCCACGCTGTTGCTGCTGCGCCAGGGGAAGGCGAAGGTGGTGACGGCAGGAATGCTCCGTGCAGTGGCAGCAGCCTGCCAACGGCTCAGGTCAGCGTCGAGCTGGGCGGGGGTGGTGCCACGCACGTAGAGGTGGCCGAAGGTGTGGGTGGCAATCTCGTGTCCGGCGGCGCGCAGCCGATCGGCCTGGTCGCCGAAGTACCAGGCGGGAGCGGTACTAGTATTGCCGAGCGGATCGTCGCTGTACCAACCATGCGTCAGCCAGTAGTCGCTGGCCCAGCCGTTCTTCTGGCTGGCCCAGTTGTAGATCTGGTCGAGCGCAGTAGCCTTGCTGGTGCCGTCGAGCAGGTTGTAGCCGGTGGCATAGAAGGTGGCGCTGATGCTGTTCTGGGCGAAGATGGCGATAAGGTCATCGGTGCCGTGACGCATCTCTATGCCCTGCGTCACCGCGAACAACACATCATGCTGGGTCATCCCCCGCGAGTGGATGGGGCCGCCCATCGCACTCTCCCAGTCGAAGCTGAAGGCCAGCGCGGCGGCGCGGCCATCCGGCCACTGCTCCACGTGCAGGCTATCAGCGGCCAGGCGCAGGCCGCTGACACTGGCGGTGCCGCCCGCTTGCTTCAGCACAACGCGCAGATTGGCGATCGCGGGATTGTTGGGCGCGATGCACCCGCCGTAGACCAACTGGCCGTTGGCGCTAAGAGTACGAGCGCCGATTACATCCTCACGAATGCCGCCGCCATCGCCCGGCTTCAGCCCCTGCTCGATATGCCCCTCATCCTCCCAGGTGCAGGCCGAGGTGATGCTGCCCGTGCCGGTTACAGTGTAGGTGAAATGGAACGCCTCGCCGGGGCGAGCGAAGCTGGGCGGGCTGATATACTGTTTCGTGTCGCTAATGGTGAAGCTGGAGCCGCCAGGGAGGTAGGGATTGGCCGTCACCGGCGCAGGCAGCAGGTTGTAGCCGCCCAACAGCAGGCGCTGTTCGCGCCCCGACATAGCGGCATCCTTGCTGGGGTCGGGGGCGGGGATGCTGGTGAGCAGCGCAAAGACGGCGCTGAGGCCCACGATCAGCAAGATGGCAAGCGGCAGACCCACCTTGAGACTGAGGGTGCCTCGGCGCAGGCGGCGGATGCTGAATATTACCACCGCGATTCCAAGCAGAAAGATAGCGAAGGCAAGCAGATTGATGGCAAGGCCACTCACGCGGTAGCCTCCTCCAGCCGTGCGGGGTAGCGGAACCAGACCGCATAGCCGACCACGGTGTTGCTGATGTTCAGCAGCAGGATCAGGGTGGAGACCGCGACGGCGTACTCCGTAGCGTTGATGCCGGGCTTGAGGATACCGAAGAGGCCAATCAGAAGCAAATCGCGGGTGCCAATCCCGCCAACCGAGATGGGGATAAGCGCAGCGGCGGTGGTCAGCGCGTTGATACCGATAATCTGCAAAGGGTCGAAGTACAGGTTGACGGCAGCGCACATCAGCCAAACGCGGGTGATCGAGACCGCAAAGCTGGCGACGGTTAGCAGGCAAGCGATAGCGAAGGCGCGGCGGTGGTGCAGCACCTCGGCAGCGGGCGCGGCTTCATCCGCCGCCTTGCCCTTGTTCAACCTGCTCATTACTATCTGCCACAATCGCTCCCGCACCGGGCGGATGCCCAGCGCGACCAGCGCAATCGCCGAGCCGACGATTAGGGCGATCACGATCGGCAAATTGCCGCTCATGCTCTGCCAGAAGATGATTACCCCTTCGAGGGTGAGCAGGCCCAGCATCACCACGTCGAACAGGCGGTCGACCACGGTGGAGAGCAACGCGGCGCTGAGTGGATAACCCATCGCCTTGAGGTACCATGCCTTGATTACATCGCCCGCCTGGCCAGGGGTGAACTGGCCCGCACCCAGACCGATGGCATAGATGCGCCACGCCTGCCCCAGGCTCAGGTTGATGCCATATGTCTGCAAGATCGCCCGCCAGCGGCCCGACTTGACCGCCACAAACAGCACGATCAGGCCGATCGAGAGCAGCACGAGCAGCCAGTTGGCATGGTCGAGGATGTCGAGCAGCTTGCGGAAGTCTAGCTTGTTGCTGACCACTGCATAGACCAGGATGAGAACGAACACAACGGTGCCGCCGATGCGTAGCCCCCAGGTGAGGCGATTAGCGGGCTTTTTATCTTCTTCAATCATCATAGCCTCCGCTCCAAACGCAGGGTGGCAATCTGCTCGCTGACCAGGCCGATGAGGAAGACGATCACCGCGACGCTGATCATCAGCACCGCGCCGTTGGGGATGCGTAGGCGATCGAAAATGATGTTGAAGATGGCATAGAGCGCGCCGACGATGAAGAAAAACAGGCTGACCGGGCCGAACACTTTCATGGGGGTGAAAAGCATACTGATGCGCGTGATGATCAGGAGGAAGCGCCAGCCATCGCGGAACCAGCGCACCTGGCTCTTGCCCCGCTGCTTGCGTGAGCGGAACGGCACGAAGGTGACGCTGTAGCCCGCCTTGATGAAAGCGACAGTGGCGGTGGAGGTGTGCGAGTAGCCGTTGGGCAGCAGGCCGATGAACTCCATCAGCCGCGCCCGCCGCACCGCCCGAAAGCCGCTGGTCAGATCAGGGATGCGCCGATCCACCATGTAGCTGCTGAAGGCGTTGAAGATGCCGTTGCCGATGTCGCGGATGAGTCGCGTATCGCTGCCCTTGGTGCGTGCGCCCACCACCAGGTCGTACTGAGGGATCTGGTCGAGCAAGCTATCAATGTCGTCGGCGCTGTGCTGCCCATCGGCATCGAGCATCAGGATCACGTCGCCATGAGCGGCGCGCACCCCGGCCTTGACTGCCGCGCCGTTGCCCTTGTTGTAGGGTTGGCGCAGCACCTTTGCCCCGGCGGCCAACGCCACTTTGGCGGTATCGTCGCTGCTGCCGTCATCCACCACGATGATCTCGGCGGCGGGCTTTAGCTGGCGCAGGCGGCTGACCACCTCACCGACCGACTCCGCCTCGTTATAGGCAGGTATGACCACCGACAAACTGTAATCGGCGGGCAGCTGATCGAGCAGCACCTCCTCACCAGCAGGGCTGGATGGCGGAAAAGCCTCGGTCACTGCTTCGCTCCTTGCGTCTGGCTGTAGCCAGCGAAGAGCAAGGCTACGCCCGCGATAATTACCATCACCCCCAATACTTCCAGCCAGTTAACATCCTCGTGGAAGTAGAAATACGAGGCGGCAACCACGAATAGATAGTTGAGACTGAGCAAGGGGTAGGCAAGGCTGAGATTCCAGTCGGCGATGACTGCCAGCCAGAAGATCGAGCCGCCGAAGATCATCACAAAGCCGAAGAAGACGAAGATGTTGGTAAACACGTTCCAGCCAGTCTGGATAATCGCCCCTGGCGATAGCTGAAACTTAGCCAACGCCCCTCCGTCGCGCAAGTCGTTGATGCCCTTCTTGAGCATCAATTCACCGAAGAAGCTCATAGTGATAGCGATGATGAGCAAAGCAAATGTCCGCATAAATCCCTTTATACCCTCTCCCTAACCCTCCCCCGGTGGGGCGAGGGGGTCAATATTTCCACAGTTCCCGCCCCGGTGGGGCGAGGGGGGTTTATTTCTCTAGCACAAAAACCTGATAATCGCATACGCCGCTGATGATCTTGTACTCCTTGCACACCTGGAGGATACCGTGGAAGAGGTCGCGGTACTGGTCGGCGGTGCGGATGTATGCACCCTGGTCGAGCATATGAATGAGCGCGCCGAGCAGGTTGAGCTTGTAGCCAACCGCGGTGTCCTCCATGATCAGCACCCGCCCACCGGGGCGCAGCACGCGGCGCATCTCGCCTAGCACGGCGCGGGCCACCTCGTCGGTCATGTGGTGGATCACACCAGTAACCAGCACGTTATCGAAGCTAGCGTCGGCGAAGGTCATGTGGGTAGCATCCATAGTGGCGAACTGCGCGTTGCTGCCGGTGTGCCGCTGACGGGCATAGCTGATAAAACTGTCGAGGATGTCCACACCATGATATTCGTAACCCGCCTGCACGAACAGATCGGTCAGTTCGCCAGTGCCGCAGCCGACATCGAGCAGGCGGGGGCGCACGCGAGGGCGATGGCGAAACAGTTCGCGGCGGATGGTGGCCTTCTCACCCTTGAAGTTGTCCTCCAGCAGGCGGCGGAACAGATTCCACATCTCCGGGTTGGCGGCGGTGCGGCGCACCAGGCTGTGAACGAACGATGGTACTGGCAAATCTTCTCCTTAGGCGTGCTATCACGCGCCCATAGCATAACGAACGAGGGTCGTTCTGGTTGCTAGCGGCTAGCTTATAAATCAGGTTCTGGTAATCCCCCCTCTTGGGGAGGGGTTAGGGAGGGTGCGTGCAGCGCGACTCGCCCCACCCCCAGCCCCTCCCCAAGAGGGGAGTAGCCTCATGCGTCGGTTCGCTGGTCAAGATACCACCACCAGCGCGCTTCATCAAGCGGCATCAGCCCTTGATAGTGCTGCAAGGTGGCATCGAAGCGGGGATTATAACCCTGCTTCAGCCGCGCATCCCACTTTGCCAGCAGCGCTGCTTCGGCGACAACATCTAGCTCAAGCTCACGCTGGTAGAGCAGCATGAAGTGCAGTGCGTCGCGGCTGTGCAGCAAATCGGCAAACTCGCGGCTTCGGAGATGGTCGAGTTGCAGCGCCATCAGCGCGTAGTGGCGCAGTTCACTTAGCAGCAGGTGGGTGAGGCACGCCTCACTATTGGTGGCAGGCAGCAGCTGCAGAGTGCTACGCACACGGGCGATATGTTGCTGCACGATAAGCAGGCGCTCGCCCTCAAGCTGGGGCAGGTAGCTCTCCAGCTCGTAGACATGGCGAATACACTCGGCGGGGGCGCAGGGCCGTGCCGCCGTCATCCGCTCGCGGATCTCTTCAATTAGGGTTTGTACTCTGTCCATGATGATTGTAGAAGGTAGAAGGGTTAAAACGTCCGCCCTATTGTACCATATTTAGCGGACAATGAAGCGTTCGTCGTCGGGGTGGCGCAGGTGCAATATCCAGTTAGCCAGTTCGCGCCGCCAGATAACCAGGGTAATCAGCGCAACCCCTATCGTGACTTCCAGCATACGCGAGGAAATATCCAGTCGCTCCGCCGGTTTTAGCCAGATGTAAAGATTTGCAAGAAGTATTATCGCAGTGCGATATAGCGCCTTTGAACCCAATTGCGGTGGCGGGTATCGCTTACTCAGAGCAAGGAAACAAAGCGAGGCTGCTAGGGCTACGTTCAGCATAATGAGCAAAGGAGGTACGCTGATAACAAACGCTGAAGGGCTGCGAAGATAGAAGCTATCGAGGATAAGTGTGGGTTCTATGTTGCCAGGAGTGGCCGGGGCGAAGCGAGTAACCGCAAAAGCAATACTAGGGTGCGGCCCAGCCGCGAGAAAAGCTGCTGCCGGTATGCTGATCGTGGGTTTGTATTCTTGCTCCTGCGCGGCATAGGTACCGATGAGTTGAGTGCCTATACTTACTGTAAAACTAAGTGGCCGAGTGGCAACCACATTCGACTCCAAGGCATAAGCGCCGGTGCCTATTGCGTAGCCAAAGTTGGGCAGGTAGATGTATCCAATTGCTGAAGTTCTCAGCCCAATTATGTATGGGGGCTGAACAGGCGTTGCAGCGGGATGCCAACCATCGCCCAAGCGCAGCGGTGCGCTAGAGTATGAAGGCATAACTCCATCGTTAAGAGATACACTGTAATCGGGAAAGAACTGGTAAGCAGCCACGAAAATGAACAGAGCGAGGACGCAGGTAAGCCACAGCCAGCGTTCGCGCAGGGTTCGGCCAAACGGCATAAAGTGCGGTGCGATCGCCGTCGCTGGTAGTGCGGCCATAACCAAAGGGCTGCGCGGTATAGGACTGACCAAGCCGCCTACGCTTAGGGTCGGCGAAGCGGTGATGATCACACCTTCGGTTTCGTTATCGGTTGGTAGTGGCATAGGCATTGTCGCTTTGAATCGCAGAAGACGCGGAAAGATGCGGAAGACGCGGGGTTTGCGATGGTCATTGTCGCTGTTCGTCAGGGCGTATGCGATTCGCCCCTACCTCATGATGCGTTGCTTGCGATGAGCATTGTGCGCTGCAGCGGGGCGTATGCGATTCGCCCCTACCCCATCATTGGCGTTTGCGATTGGCATTGGCTCTATTCACCAGGGCGAGTGCAACCCGCCCCTACATCCGTTTTCTCCGCTTCTCCGTAGAACCTAATCGGTTGGCTGGCCGTTCCCGCCCGCGAAAAACTCGCGCACCGCCGCTGCTACCTGCTCCTGCTCCGCCTTTGTCAGTTCGGGGTAGAGCGGCAGGGAGACAACCTCGCTTGCCATCTTCTCAGCGTGAGGGTAACTGCCGGAGCCGAGACCGAGGCTGGCGTAGGCAGGCTGCAGATGCACCGGCGTAGGGTAGTGGATCATGGTGGCGATGCCGCGCTGCTTCAGATGGGCCATGAACGCTTCGCGCTGCTCCGCAGGCACGCGCACCACATAGAGATGGTAGACGCTGGCGGAGAACATCCGATTGGTGAGCAGACCCAGCCCTGGCACACCTGCAAGCAGGCCGTGGTAGGAGCAGGCCAGTTCGCCGCGCCGCTTGTTCCAAGCTTCGAGGTGGCGCAGCTTGACCCCCAGGATGGCGGCCTGCAATTCATCGAGCCGCGAGTTGACCCCCAGCAGCACGTGGTTGTAGCGGCCAACCTGCCCGCCATTGCGTAGCGCCCGCACCGTCTCGGCCAGCGCCGCATCATTGGTCACAACCAATCCACCGTCGCCGTATGCGCCCAGGTTCTTCGAGGGGTAGAAGCTGAAACCGGAGATTACCCCCATGGTGCCGACCCGCCGACCCTTGTACTTCGCGCCGTGCGCCTGGGCGCAGTCCTCCACGATGGGGATGCTGTGGCGCTGGCCGATCTCAAGGATGGGGTCCATGTCCGCCGCCTGGCCATAGAGATGCACCGGCATGATGGCGCGAGTGCGTGGGGTGATGCGCTGCTCGATGTCGGCAGGGTCAATGTTGCCGGTTTCAGGGTCAATGTCGGCCAGCACCGGCGTTGCGCCAATCTGGGATATCGCCAGCGCGCCAAAGACCGCCGTGTGGGTGGTGGTGATCACCTCGTCGCCGCGCTCCACCCCGACCGCACGCAAAGCCAGCGCCAGAGCATCGGTGCCGTTGCCCACCCCCACCGCGTGTTTGTTGCCATTGTAGGCAGCGAACTCGCGCTCGAACGCCTCTACCTCCGCGCCGAGGATGAACCAACCGCTATCCAGCACCCGCTGCACCGCTGCGTCTATCTCCGGCTTTATTGCGGCGTACTGCGGTCTCATATCGCTAACCAGAAGCATCAATCTTTTCCTTTCACCAACTATGCGTCGCTGGGTCGCTGCTGGCGGCTCGACCACCAGGCGGCGATGTCTCGTCGCCAACTGAAGACTAGCAGCACAAGAAGGGTTACAAAGGCAACAAGGAACATATAGATAAAAAATACACGGAATATGCCAACTCCGAGTATCAGAACGGTGGTTGCCGAGAGATTAAGAAGAAAACCGCCCCACTTTGACGGCCAACGGCGCATAGCTATAGCGCACATCATATAATAAAGAGGTACTCCGATTATCAAAAGCAAAGGCGGTATGGTAGGTGAAAACAATGAATGGTGGAGGAGTTCGCCGCTACCTAGCTGTACGCCAAGCTTGCGAGTATCGCCAAGAGGGGTAAAGGTGGGACTAGCAATTCTGATGGTTGGATCCGGCCCATTCTCACGGAGAAGCGCATAGGGAACGGCGATTTTGTTGTTGGCGTAGGGCTTGCCAGTATCTATATAACCCAATATCTGTCCGCCCATACTGATAGTTACAGTCACTGGTGAGATCGGATTGCCTTTATCGTCATAACCTCTTCCAGGATTTATACTAAGCTCGTAGCTATCGTTGCCAAGGGGGTATCCAAGGTTAGAAAACCGAAGTGCAGCGTCGCCGTTGGTCCAAGGACGTAGCTGCTCTTGTGGTGATGAAGCAGGGTACCAGCCATCACTAGCAATTGCAGAAAAGGTGAAGTTATCAGGTAGTATTATATAAAGGCTGGAGAATTGGTAAAAGAAGATAATAGCTGCAAAGCCGATCACAAAGACGAGCCACGTATTGCGCTCCCGCAAAATACCCTTGAATGTTATCTTTTGGGGTTCAGTCGCCATCGCCTTCCATCTCCTCACCTTATTGTACCATACTCAGGTCAGGATACTGCAGCGCTTCACCGGGGCGTACACGATTCCCCATACAACAGCGTGATGCTAACGATTAGCGTTGGTGCGTTCCAAGAGGGCGCACGGCCATGCGCCCCTACGTCGGCGTTGGCGCTGGCGATGGGCATTGATGCGCTTCAGCGGGGCGCACGGCCATGCGCCCCTACGTCGGCGTTGGCGCTGGCGATGGGCAACGGACCCACCCCCAGCCTCTCCCAGTGGGAGGGGAGTTATAGCTGCCGCTTACTCATGCTTGATGCGCTTCACGAACCCACCCCCAGCCCCTCCCAGTGGGAGGGGAGTTATAACTGCCGCTCACTCATGCCTCATGCCTCGTGCCTCATGCCTCAACTAAGACAGCCTCGACTTACTAGCCATTCGCGGCCTAGCTGGCCTAGCTGCACCTCGTAGGGGGTGCCAGCCATATCCTGATGCCACTCGAAGCGTTGGCGCTCGAAGTATTGCACGTAATAGGTGTGGCCGTCACTGCTATTGACCTCTTGGATCAGCTGACTGATCGGGTAGCCGAAGTTGGCGAGGCCGTTGTTGTCCAGCCAGAACTGGTGGAAGAGGCCGCCCAGGGTATGGCCGGTTTGCGGGAAGTAGGTGAGCGAACCGTCGGCGGCCAGTTGCGCCGCGCTGGGGGCGGGGATGGGCGCGAAGCTGCGCCCGCTTGTAGCAAGGTTGCCTAGCGGGGTTAGCTCGACCAGGCGGCGCAGTTGGTCATCTTTGGAGAGTGCGGCGTAATCAGGGCTGGCAAGCGCCTCGTTGTGTAGCTCGAAGCGTGCGCGCTCGAAGTATTGCACCACGTATACTTGCCCGTCGCTGAGGGTTTCCTTACGGGCCATGGTCAGCGGATAGCCGAAGATGGGCAACCCGCCGAAGCGCAGCCAGTATTGCTTGAACGCATCCCATACGTAGACGTTGGTCTCGACGAAGTAGAGCGGCACACCGTACTGGCGGTTGCCTATTGAGCGCAGCGGGTCGTAGGGCGCAGTGGTGTATTGCAAGTTCGAGGTGGTGGCGCTGGGCAGTGGCGGCACAGTGTAGGCGCGAAAGTCGGCTAGCGCGGGCTTCTCGCTACCGTCGAGGCGCAGCAGGCCGAAGTAGTCGTCCCGCGACTCAACCCCACCGCCATGTGACTGGCCGGGGCGGTAATCCCACATCGTCCAGGCGAGCAACCCGCCGATGTTCTGGCTCTGCGCTGCCGCGATCATCGCACGATAGACGCGCTGCTGGGTGGCCTCATTGTAATCGGCGGCGTTGCAGCTTGGGCCGGTCGGCCAGCCAGTCTCCTCCAACAGGATGGGCTTGCCGCTCTGCTGCTTGATGTTCTGGATTTGGGCGGCGATGTTGCCCGCGTCGTAGCTGTGCAGGCTGATGAAGTCAACGAAGTCGGCGGTAAGCGCTCCATTCGGTCCCTTCAGCCAGTAGTTCTGATAGTTGCCGTAGCCGACGGTGAGGGGATGATTGTGATCCAGCGTGTGCAGCGCATCGGCCATGCGGCGCAGCCAGTCAATCACCAGGTCGGGATGGTGGCGGTCGGTCCATAGCCCATAGTTGTCCGGCTCATTGTGGATGTCCCAAGCGAAGATGCGGTCGTCGCTGCCGAACGCCTTGACCATCTGGGTTAGATAGGTTAGGTTCTGGCCCTCTTCGACAGAGCCAGCCGCGGGCGCACCGCTGTAAAAGTCGAACAGGGTAAGCTCCACCTTGAGGTTGTGGTTGCCCGCCGATTGCACCAGTTGCTTGAGGTCGGCGATATGTTTAGGGTCTACCGCGCCGCTCTGGTCGGTCCAACCGTAGTCGGGGCTGTAGGGGATTAGCACGCGGATGATGTTCGCGCCCATGCTCTGCAGGCGGGCCATGTCGTTATCCGCCGCGTCTCCTTGCCAGCGGTCAAACATCACGGTCCAGGGAGTTAGCTGCGGGTAGTAGTTGACTCCCTTCAGCTTGACCGGCTGGCGGTTATAGGTAAACTGGTCGCCCGCGATGGCGACAAAGTTGCTCGGCGCGGCGGACGAGCTGAAGGAGAAGGCGGTGAGAACCAGGCTGAGGGTGGCGAATAGGGCGAAAAAGCGGCTAAGGTAATGCGGGTGCATAGGATCTCTTTCCAGGCACAAAGGCAGGTAATTATGATCTATTGTAACCGGTTTGGGGCGGCGAGGCAAGCAGAAAGGCGCAATCGGGTTGATTGCACGTGCGTGAGACTAAAACAAATCGGCCCTCCCGTTGACACGGTGAGGGCCGATTAGCAGGGTGCGTTTAGGCGATGCTGCGCCGCACCCGATAGCCAGCTGCGATCAGCAGCAGAGCCGCAAGAATGAGGGCAAGGCCGGGTAGCGCGTTCGGGCCAGCGCCGGTGGTGGGCATCGTCGAGTTGGCAGGTAGTGTGCTACTGCTGGGCGCGGTAGTCGGCGTGTTTGCGACTAGCAAGGGAGCGCTGGTTGCAGTTGATTGCGGAACAGGCGTGGCGGTGGCGGGCAGCGGGGTATCAGTAGCGGGCAACGCGGTCGCGGTGGGAACGGCAGCAGTGGCGGCGGCGGCTTGCTGTGGGTCGGTTGCGTAAAGCAGCATATTTTGCATATCCGCGCTGGCAGCAGGGGCGATGGTGCCGTACGGCATATAAAGGGTGAGCGCGCTGCTACTGGTATTGGTAACCACCAGGGTACCTTCGCCATAGTAGTGGCCGCTGGCAGGCTGGTTGTCGAGCGCGTGGAAATCCTGAATACGGGCCTGCACCTGATTACTGTTGGTGGCATCGAGCAACGAGGTATTCTGACTGGTACCAGCGTTCACGGCGTTGGCATTAGCGACAATTTCCTGGGCAACGGTATGGTCGGTGGCGCTGATGGCACTATCGTGCCAGGTGCTATCGGTGAGGTACCAAAGGGCTAGAGCGGTCTGGGCGCTATTATTATCCGTATAGCCCTTGCCCAGGGCGTAGGCAAGTGCGCCGCCGAGATTGGCGCTAGTTCCCTGCTTGATGTCGAGCGAGCCGCCAGGGAAGTTCTTGCCAAAGTTGATACAATAGCCGCGTATCTTTCCGCTGTAAGTCTGCCCTGCATCTACACGAAAGATGTATGGTGCGGACGCGGCGCTAACGCTGGCCTGGGGGCTAAGGCCGCTGATGGTAACGGTGGAACTGGCGCGGGCAGTGATGATCTGACCGAGGCCGAGGCTAAGGGCCAATGCTGCCGCAAGAAAGAAAGCGGCCGCAATGTGGGGTTTTTTCATTTCACCTAGTCTCCTTTTTTTATACTAGATCTAGTTTAATGGACGGATACCACGCCACCCCATGCAGATGGGATGCAACATAGAAAACGAGTGTAACAGGCATTTTGTTACACTCGTTAGCAGTGATTGTTTGAATAATTAGCGTTCTCAGCGCTTGCGCCCGCGGCGGTTGTTGAGTAGGGCGATTTCCGCGAGGGTGATGATCAGCAGTAGGGCAAAGGCGATCCACAGCACCAGGCTGCTGGTTGTGTTGACTGCGCCAGTGGATTTCACCACCAGCAGCCAGTAGAGCATGGTGAGCAGAACAACGAAGTTGGCGAGGATGATGCCGTTAACTCCGGCGGGGGTGAAGTTGCGGGCCAGGCTGGCAGCGGCGATGCCCAGGCCGATGATGCCCGCCGCGCCCAACACTGCATAGAAGTTGGTATTGTCCGGTGGGGCAAGATTGAATGCTTCGGCGACCGGCTTGAAGCTGAACATCAGAAACAGGCCGACCAGCACATACCAGAGACCGTTGGCGCTAAGAGCGCCTGAAATACTCCTCATCTTTGCTTTCTCTCCTTCCGGGCGCTAACTTATCGCGCCCACTTACTAACGGCGCAACTCTCTGCTGCGCTGCGAAAGGCTAGAGCAAAGATGATGCCAACGATCGCCTTAAACCAATTAGCGGTGGTGCCGTTATAGTTTGAGGCAGGGCGAACAACGGTTCGCCCCTACAGAACCATTGTATCTGCTCGGCTACTTGGTATAATACCAATTAGCGATGGTGTCTCTGTGGTGTCTCTTCTCTATAGAAGATGGAGCCAGGCCGAACAACGGTTCGCCCCTACAGAACTATAGCATCTGCTCGGCTACTTGGTATTAGCTTTGATGCTGGGCAGCTACACTCCCCAAACCTCGGCTGGGGGCTTTTGCTTTTAGGTGGGGCTTTTTGCTGCGGGGTGGGTTACTCTGGCTTGTTCATTACGGCCTGCTCGATGTTGACGACAATGACAGAGATGTTGTCTACCCCACCATGGGCGTTGGCGAGTTCGACGAAGCGCTGGCTGGCTACCTGGGGATCGGGTTCGCTGGCAAGCACGGCGGTCATATCGCTATCGGAGACCATCCCGCTAAGACCATCGGAGCAGAGTAGCACGCGATCGCCAGCCTGCAAAGTCTCGACGAAGGTATCCACCTCGACCCGCCCCTTTTCGCCGAGCGAACGGAAGATGACATGGCGATGGGGGTGGACGGCGGCTTCCGCCTCGCTAATCTGGCCGAGTTGTACCAGGCGGGCCACCAGCGAGTGGTCGGCGGTTAGCTGGCGGATTGGTTCGTCAGGGCGGTAGAAGTAGGCGCGGCTGTCGCCCACATTGCCGATGTAGAGGCGACCATCCATCACCAGGGCAGTGACCACCGTGGTACCCATGTCGCTGCCCTCGCGCACGCGCATCCCGTTCACCTGCTGGTTAGCCTCTTGGATCGCGGCAGTGATACGCCCGCGCACCGTCTGCTCGGCGATGATGTCGTCGGCGGCATCGTCGCTGTAGAGCGGGGCAATAGTGCTGCCCAGCAGGTTGGCGACTACCGCGTTGACGGTGATCGCGCTGGCAACCTCGCCCGCCTTATGCCCACCCATGCCGTCGGCGACCACGTAGACCCCGCACGCGCCACTGAGCGACTGCACCATCATCACGCACTCGATCGCCGCAAGACTGTCCTGATTATTGCGGCGCAGCATCCCAATGTGAGACAGTTTGCCGCTGTGTAGCAGCAGGTCGTTGGGGGCGGCGGCAGCGGTGCGCCAGGCGGCCAACAGTGCAGTGTAGAAGGCACGGGCGTTGCCATATTCGCCGCTGAGTGCGGCACTGAGGGCTTGCTGAATTGGCGGAGGCAGGGGTAGGCCGTCGCCCCCCCGCAGCAGCGGCAGGGTAACAAGGCTGACGTTGCGGTTGCCGGTGATGGCGTACGTGAGGGTCGTGGCTAGCGCGGCGATGTCGTGGTGGCGGAGGGCATCTTGTTCGCCATCTGCATTGGCGGCCACCTGGGCGGCGCTGAGGTCGCCAATCAAGGCGTGGCCGTTTTCGATCAGGATGTTGTCAGGGGTTAGGGCCGCGCTGTAGACTCCCTGCTCATGCAGATAGTTGAGCGCTTCGGCCAGTTCGTTGGCCCAGTCGAGGGTCGGTGCGATGGGCAGGGGAACGTCGAGGTCGCTGAGAAGCAGGCTCTCCTGGGCGGCGGGGGAGACGGCGTAGTAGCGCGGCATCACGCCGTAAGGCTGGTAGGCAAACAGGTCGACCACCGGCAGCAGGTGCGGATGGCTGAGACCCTGGCTGATCACCTGCTGGCTGCCCCGCGCATACTGCTGGTAGCTCTCCACGATGGTGTAGAGTTCGTCGCCCGCAATGCTCTCGGCGCGGTAAACGTTCTGCTCCTCATCGTGACTGAGCGTGCCGCGTAGCACATACTTATCGTCTAGCACTGCGCCCAGCGGTAGCGGCTGCACCCCAATCGGGCCAGTGGGCGCGATAACCACGGTGGGCGCTTCGTCCCACTCCAACCCTTCCGGCACTGGCTCAGGGCGGCGGGCGCTGAGTGGCGCGGTGCCGCCGCTGTTAGCAAGGTAGGCGGCTTCGATGGGAGACGCAGGCGGCGCATCCAGCAAGGCTGGTTCAGTGGTGGCAAAGGGTTCGGCTTCGCTGCTGGGTGGCTCTGGCGCAGCGAGGGGTTCGGCTTCCGAGGTGGATGGCTCTGGCTCAGTAGCGGGTTTGGCTTCGATTGCGAGCTGCTCTGGCGCAGCGGCGAGTTCGGCTTCGGTGGTGGTCGGCTCAATCGTGATAAGTGGTTCGACTTCCGCCATATGACCCTTGGCCGAGGCAGCAAGCAACGGCGACGCTGGTTCTTCAGCGCTGCTCTGCGACTCGGCAATTGTCACACGGTCTTCGTCCATAATGATTGTAGAATGTAGAATGTAGAATGTAGAATGTAGATTAAAGACGGCACAAACTTATGTTCTCCCCTCCCACCGAGAGGGGCTGGGGGTGGGTCCGAGTAGCGCATCAACAACCCACCCCAACCCCTCCCGGCGGGAGGGGAATCCGCTACTCCTCCCGGCGGGAGGGGAATCCGCTACTCCTCCCGGCGGGAGGGGAATCCGCTACTCCTCTGTTCTCCCCTCCCACCGGGAGGGGCTGGGGGT
>JANXYP010000302.1 GCA_025355955.1 Chloroflexota bacterium | reverse complement strand
GGCGCGAGTATGGCGCACCCGGCTCTGTTTGGGACGGGGCGCAGGGGTAGCAGTATTCATACAATAATTGTACCATATCTGCGCCGCCTCGCCAAAATTGGGCTTGACAAACTCGCAAATACCTTAACTTGGCACTGATAGGGTTAGCTGTGGTAATGCACGCCAACCGCAAGGTAGTTGGCATAGCGGCCAAGTAGCGTCGTACTGAGAGTCAGCCAGCGCCTACGCACCTCGTCATCGCGGTCGATATACAGGCTAGGATTGTCGAACCAGCCGTCGGGAGTGAGGATCGCCCAGTAGGTGATGTCCTCGGGCAGGTCTTTGACCGCTCTCAGGTTGCGCTCGAGCCGCCAGGGTCGGGTAGCGCGGGCATCGTCAGCCTCATCGCCAATCACCCGCCCGCCCCAGTCACCGCCAATCGCGAACCAGTCCCACTTGCCAAACTCGCGAGCGCGACGGTGTCCCTCGTCCACACAATCGGGTTCGAGGCAGCTAGCCTGGTGCGGAGACCAGAGCAGTTCCAGGGAGTAGGGAACCATCAGCTCGGCCACCCTAGCGTTTATCGCATTAACCTGACCCGCCAGCTCTGGTGGCTCGTTGACGCGCTCTCCTCAGACCCTATTATAGAAGAGGGCGGCGAGGATTAGCCAGAGGTGGGGGGCTATGCTTGCAGCTAGCGGCGAGTACCAGTGACAGGTGGGTGCGAAGATAAGACGCGCAGCTGCGGAGATACGCGAAGGCGGGCGCAAAGGTGGGCGTGAGATGGGCGCGAAGGTGAGCACGAAGCCAAATGGGCATCGAGCCAAAGATAAGCAGCGAAGCGAAAGCGAAACGGGGTCTTGAGCAGAGTCGGAGTCAGGATGCGAGCGCCTCGCGCGAAAGCAGCGGCAACTATCAGCGTCGGCTCTTGCCCGCAAGCCATCGCTCCGGGTGCGCTCCACCACTAATGTTGTTGTTGTTGGCGCAAGATGGTGAGGCGATGGGGCTTACCTGATCAGATGCACAACATCGGCCATGCGCCAGGCAAGTAGCTTGGTGAGTAGCAGCGCAGGCAGGGCGGAGGCGGCTGCGGAGGAGCGCGAAGATAAGCGCGTAACCCAAACGAAGGTGAGCGCGAGGGGGTTGCGGAGATACTCGAAGTGGGCGCTAAGCACAGTGCGCAACCCTAGCGAAGCCCTTGGCTTACACTAGGGCGCAGCCCAAGCGAATGGGAATGCGAAGTCTAGAGCGCAGCCCAGAATGAAGTCGGAGCGAAGCCAGAAGCGTTGCCCCAGCAGCGCAACCCATGCGAAGCCAGCGGCGCAGACTGGCGAGCAGACTGGGGCGCAGATGAGCTGGTCGTGGCTCACGTTGTTCTGGGTGGCGCTGACATTGTTCAGCTGCCGGGTCGAGGTGTCCTCGTCGCTCATCATCGCCACTCCTCGTCCCGGTCTCCCATGAAAAGGATACATTATAGCACTAAGCGAAATGCCGGTCAAGGCTAGAGTGCTGACATCACGTCATAACTCCCTGCACCGACCGAGCATCTGAGCAATCATTGGTGGTAGCTCACCATACTCGGCCATATGCCTCGCCAAGATTGCCTCAGTGGCGAGCATACTCAGCACTCGTTGCAGCCCTCTGCTCAACACAATCTTGCCCGGCTTGTGCGCCTTACGCCCATCCCACCCTCCCAGCCGCGCCAGCAACTGCACTGTCTCATCATTCAACCCCACGCCCATCTCATATAGATACCCCGCTGCTATCCACGCCATCGCTACCAGCGTGCGTATCCCCTCCAGGTCTAGCACCTGCACTTCTTCCCAACCCAGGCATTCTTTGCTGAACTTGAACCCTTCCTCAATCGCCCAGCGTTGCCGGTACATCCTAAATATTCGCTCTGCGGCCTCGCTATCTTCTACCCGCCAGTCAGTTAGCAACAGCCAGGGTTCCATCATGCTCTCTAGCGGCTCAACCACTACCAGCCACACGCTCTTTGTCGCGGGCTTGGGCTTGGCTTCACCCTCAACTGCGCTCAGGCGGTAGCTCACTTGCAGTGGCACACTACTTAGCCGCGCCCGCAGTTTCACCTGCCGCTGGCGACGGTCAGCGGGGATGGTGGTCTCCACCTCGGCTAGAGCTTGGGCGTGGGGCACTGCCGCGCTAAGTGGGCCATGCTCCCAATGTCCTTTACGGTTGCGGTAGCTAACCAGGCGCTCTTGATGGGCCAGCCGCACCACCAGATGTGTACACTGCTGCCAAACCTGCCCCCAAGTGCTTTGGTCATCGAAGCCGCGATCCATTATCCAGGTGGCGGCTAGCTTGCTCGGCAACTCACCTAGCGCCGCACTCACGGTGCTAATCGCGTTGGCTACTTCCTTTGGTTCGCTGATGAAATCATCAGCATTGCTGCAGTAGAGATGATGGTAGAGGATGTGGCGATGCTGTGGGGTGACGGCCACCACGTTGAGGGTGTGATAGCCAGACACCAACTGACCGCTGAGGTTACGTACCTTCATCAAGTCAGGCATCTTGGTGGCATAGGGTTTACGCAAGTCGCTGCCATCCGCAATCAACCACACTTCATCAGCAGCTTGCTGGCGCAAGGAGCTAATCGCCGTATCGCGCAGCGTGGACGTGAGATGGTCGGCATCAAGCAAGGGTGAGCGCTTGGTTGACTGCGCCTCAACCATGCGCAAGATGCGTTGGGCAGGGTAGTGGCTGCTGGCGAGCAAAGGAGTATGAGCAGCGATGCGACTAGCAACCAAGCTGCCCGCCGCAATGATACCGCCGATGGTTTGGCTGAAGGTGGTAAAGGTGCGTTGGTCGCCGATGAGCGGGCGATAATGCTGTAGATAAGCGGCAAAATGTGCATCCCAATCTGCTTGCCAGTCCATCATCATCCTCCTGAGCGCCAATGTAGTTAGTAGATTATACATCAGCACTCAGGCTTTTGAGTTATGACGTGATGTCAGTAGAGTGAAGCAGGTGGGGCGAGGGCGGAGCTTACACCGCAGGGCAACCGGGCGGGGCGGCAACGCAGCAGCAGCGATGGACTGGGGAGCTTTGCGCGCACGGGTAGGAAGCCAAAGCTGCGGAGCGAAAGGCGGACCGCCGGTGAGGAGCGAGAGCGCGGAGGTGCGGGCGGCCTCGGATGTTGAAGCTCAGTAGATGCGGGCGAAGACGCGCCCACACCTTACTAGTTTGTAGAAGTCGAAGGTCTAATGGACGCGGCAGACTTTCAGCTGCGCACTATAATACTGTAACCGCCGACTACGCCACTGGCGTTGGTAGCGACCATGCGGATGAGGTGGCCCTCATCTGATCGGGCGCCGAGGTGCTGGGCAAGCTGACCGGCGGTGAACTGGTTGCCGCCAGGCATCAGATTAAGTAGCCTGGTAATTGCGTTTGGCAGCCAGCCGTCGAAGCAGCCACGTGGCTGCTTATCGCTGCCCGCCTGCCTGACCAGCGCCTGCAGAGCGGACTGACCGCCGCTGATGCGGCGCACTGCCGGATTGGCAAGCAGGGCGTGGTCAACTCCTGCAGGGCTGAAGCGCGGCCCCACCACATCGGCGGGCACCAGATAGGGCTTGCCACCCTGATAGACGACCGCACCGAGATGAGCGTAGCCGCCATCGAGCGGGTAAGCGCCCAGCGGTACCCGGCGAGGTGCGTTGATGCGGCCAGCAAGGTCGGGCGCATTCGCCTGCAACACACGCTGCACGTCAGCCATCCCGTGCAGCAATTGCAGATCGGCATTGCGGGGCAGCGCTCGCCCCAGGTGCAGCAACAGCGGCATCAGGTTTTGTCCGCCGGTCGCCAGATCCACATTGCGTTGGCCTACATGCCGATTGGCGTTCGCGTCCCAGCTAGCCCCGGCGATGTCGGTAAAGCAGCCCACCTGCGCGAGCAGACACTCGTGGCCGCCATTCTCCACCACTGGGGTCCAGATGTCGGGAACGCGCAGCAGTTGGTGGCAATTGGGATCGCGGCGGTCGGGCAGGTCGAAGTAGACAGGGGTAGGGAAATTACGGCTGGGGTCGAGCGGGTGCAGGTTGCTGCCGCTGAAAGCGAACGATGGGTTGGCCCAGTAGACGCGCAGACTACACCCAAATGCCGCCATTCGCCCGATGTTCCACACCCGCACGAATAGGGTATGCGGCTGGCCTGGTGCCGGGTGCAGTACCGCCAGGTTGGAGTCGTATACGCTAATTATACCACGGCACACCAGGATGTCAGGGCTTTCCCAGAAATAGTTACCTGGCGCGGGCCGCACCCCATGATCGCCAAGGTAGGCGCGAACCAGTAGATAAGGCCAGATTCCATCTTGGCGCGAGGGCGGCTTTTCTTTGAGCGTAGCATCGATTTCTCGCTCAAGCTCGGCCCGCCGCTTCTTCTCATCGGGAGTCAGGGGTGGCTCCTGGGGGGGGCCGTCATCGTGATGAACATTGGGCGGATCGTCGCCACGCCTCTGCCGGTCACGCTCGGGGTTGGGCTTGGGATATTCATACCGCTCCGGCTGGTTCAGATGGTCGTCAGCCATGACGCTGCTCCTTTCCGCCGTTCGGCGGTATCCCACCCGCCTGATGGACATCGTCCGGGGTCACCTTGCTCAAATCGCAAGCATCGTCTGGCGTCTCACCGTAGTGGATGGCAAGGTTAGTAAACGCATCGTAGTGGGGGCCACCGCCGGTTTCCGAGCAGAAGCCCTCGGGGATAGTACACGGCTCATTGAAGCGATATTTGGCGTTGGCGAG
Organism: Chloroflexota bacterium; assembly: GCA_025355955.1. Taxonomy (GTDB): domain Bacteria; phylum Chloroflexota; class Chloroflexia; order QHBQ01; family QHBQ01; genus QHBQ01. The sequence goes on along the minus strand of JANXYP010000302.1, from coordinate 7,455 downwards.
CTGACCGCTGCTTGAGGGCGTGTGCGGCTTGTTCTTGCGTCGGTCCCACTCCCATGCGTGATGGCCGTAGCCGCGATCAGAGTCGAGATTGAAGTCGGGTACGGTTTCGCCGTTACTTAGGCGGCCAATCAGGTAGATGCTGTAATCCACCGGATCACCCAGGTGCTGGTTGGCGGGCAGGTGGTTGTCGCTAGCCTGTTCGGTCATGGCTGGGTTGGCGGCTTTCTCATATTCCGCACGGGCATTATCGTTACCAGGCAGATGGTTCATCAACATTCTGGCATCCTGACCCTGAACGTAGGGGCCGGGGTGGCTGAGGCGGCCTTCCCAGCCGTTGGTCTGCCCCGCATTGTTGGTGCTGGGATAGCGCCAGGGGGAGAGGAACTCGCTCGGCTGCAAGGAACTGCCGCAGAAGGGGTCACCACCGAAGAACTTGAGGATGCTGGCAATCAGGTTAGGGTCGTCCTCGATGGTGGCGCGAGGGAAGGCCGGGTCTGCGCCAAAGGCCGCACCCGCGCTGGCCCGTCCTGACGGCTCGTCAAAGGTCGGCAAACCTGAGGCGGTGCCATCCGGGGAGGCGAGTGCGGCAGCGAGGTCTTGCAGCGGGCCAGTGGGCGAGACCCCAAGGGTAACCAGGCCACGGCTGATCTCCTCCGCCTTGGGGGCGAAGAAGCCACTCATCACCAGCGGCTTGCGGGCGGCCATGTACAGGTTCCACATTGGCACCACCGCGAACTCGTACAGGATCTCGCGGGCGGGCCAGGTGAGGATGTCGTTGAGGACGGCAATTGGCAAGGTCGCAAGCCAGAGGGCAAGTTCAGCGATATAGGCCGCAACGGCGAAGATAGCGAGGAAGAGGTCGAGCAGGCTGAAGCCCCCGTCATCGCTGCTGGGGTCTTGACCGCTGCCGGTGCTGTCATGAGGTCCACCAGAGCCAGGAAACGGTGGGGGGCTGTGGTCGCCAATCACCGGTGGCGGGGTTGGCTTGCGCGGGGAATAACCGCCGGTCGAGGTCATCTTGACGTAATGGAACAGCGTCCAGTAGGTATTCTGCAAGGTCTTCAGGTTGGGGATGCCGCTACCGTTATCGCCATAGCCAGGATCGTCGGTGAGGATTTGCGGCGCGTCCTTGGGGTCGGCCCCGTTGTAGAACAGCTGGCGCATCGTGTCAATCAGTAGCTGGCAGAGATCGTCAGGCAGGTCTCCGGTATCCAAATCCCACAGACCCTGGCGGTAGATGTCGGGGTCGATGCCGAAGGGCGTTTTGGTGTAATCAGGGAAATCGGGCGCGAAGTAATCGAACGCGGGCGCATCGGTGGCCCCATTGTAGGGCGCATCGCCTCGCTTGCGGAAAGCGAGGCGGAAGTGCAGCGCCGAGGTATCCAGTTCACCGTATGGCTCGTTGCCGCCGTGCTGGCTGTCGTAAACCAGCGCATCCATGTGGTTCTCGATGACGTGGTGGCGCTGCCAGTGCAGCCGATAAGGGCCACCGCACTTCTCGTTTACAAACGAGTGGCCGGTCACATCGGTGGCGCAGTGGCTCATCCAACCAAGAGCGAACGCCTTGTGCTGCTCGTTCTTGGCATTATCGAACAGGGCGCGGGCGAACTCGTAGGTCTTGCGATAGTGGAACATATCTGACCAGAAGAAGGCGCTCTCCTCGAACCCCTGCGTTACCCCGCTGGTCAAGAGCCCGAACCAGTCCCACATCTCCTTCAGCAAATCGAGGAAGGCATTCTTCACTGCGGCGGCCAGTTCCTGCAGCACCTGGCTCAGTTCCTCCAGCAGATGGCCGCTCATCTGGTTGAGGATCTGGCCGGTACCACTGACTGCAGGTGCGGCCCACTTCTCCCACTTGGAGAGGAAATTCTTGTCCAGCGTCCCCCACACATCGTTGGTCCACTCCACGGCGTGCAGTAGCACGTTGCCGGTGGTGCCTTTGAAGTCGGGCAGCAGGAAGAAGATGTCCGGCCCCAGCGCGCCAGCGGCCAGATAATTGCGCCACTTGTGCGCCGTCTCGCCCAGCTGCTGCGCCCGCGCCGCACCGCCCGGAAAGCCCGTCGACACGTCGCCAGCCCGCAGCCTGTCCGCTGCCTTCTTCGCCGCCTCCATGTGTATATACCAACCTGGCATCGCTATACCCCCTGTCTTTTAGTTTTACAGCCTCACCTGGCTAAGTTGGCTTGGTTCCAGTGCCAGGTGGATACTGTGCCATACTCTGCTGTTGGCGGCGGTGAGTAGCTCTGCTTCGCTACCTGCTGCTTGCGTCGCCGCCAACCTGACCAGTGCTACACTAGCGATGCTCAACACCGCTAATGGAATCGCCACTACCAACAAGACGAACCTCGCCGATGCTCAAGCCAATGAGGATGTTTTCTGCTTCTCATCTAGCGCCTGGCAGTAGCGGTATAGCGCATCGTATAGAGGACTCTCAAGCTCCACCACCTGGTGGTCGGGCAGATTTAGCATAAAGAAGCCATGAGCAATCGCTTCTATCCCCCCTGACTCTGGAAAGCGGCCTCGCCACTTGCCAACATCTGCGCCGCGCACTATGTCAGCGATGCACAGCACGGCTGGGTCAATGATGTTGTACTTTGCAACTACTGCATCAAAACCGCACTTATCCTCCTGGTGGGTAAGCTCGGCACCGACCACATCGAATGGTATTGCTCCCTCTGCTTCAGCGCGAGGGAGTACCTCACGGCGTGGCGCAAAGATGAATTCTGCTGTGGGGTCAATAAATCGCTTAATCAACCAGGCCACCGCCACACGATCCACCCTCACCCGTTCTTGAGTAGTCCATTTCATTCTCTCACCCCCATAAGGTCATTGGCATGGCGCTTAACGAATGTCCGTGTCACCACCGGTTGGTCTACGCCCTATAGCCGCGATACCTGCTGAACTGGCCCGCGAGGAAGTTCGAGCGCCTCGGCTGTAGCAGAAAAGGACCTGCATACTTTCGATGTCATGTATCTCATTGTGTTGATGACTACGATCAGTTACCCATGTGCCAGTTAGACTGATTGTACAGTCCTGAAACGCCTGGATGGTCTTACCCATTTTATCGAAGTCGCTTGCTTCATCAGCGATGCGGCCAATGACCGCGCCAACAGCATCGCCCACTGCTGTTCCCGCTGCTGATGCTAGTGCTGCTACCACAGCGGCAACCAGCAAGCAGACTAGCGCACCAATACCGAAGGTGAAGATGCCCAACGCCGCACAAGCCGCCGCCGCCGCTCCTATCCCTGCTGCCGCTCCAACTACCGAGCCGATCGCACCGCCTACTACCGCATAACCGCCTTGATGTGAGCTAATCTCACAGTGCAAGATGTCGGTCTGGCAAGCAGCAGTATTACCTGCACTGCAATCCGCCTCATTAAAGCTCTTAAAGGCCGCTTCCGCGCCAGGTGCGACTCGCAAACGGATTTCATCCTCCTGGGTGTTGGCTCCCGCCACCGTGATCGCAAGGTCAGTGGGTAGTAGTAGTGCTATATCACCGATGTTGAAGGTCCAGTCCCCATCAGTCCAGGGTTGAAACCCGAAAGGGTTCCTTCCCGCGCAAGCAACTGTGCCACCAATAGTAATTGTTTTAGGATTGTGTTCTTTTAGTCGGCTAAACCAGGCGATCGCTTGCCCCACCCCTAGGCCCACGACCAACCCGGCCGCAGCCCCGGCCGCAGCACCTGGAAGACCGCCAAAAATAATACCGACGATGCCGCCGATCAGCGCACCGAGGGCACCCCAACTCTCCACCCGCTTTACGCCAGCGTCATTATCGCCACCGATGTTGTTTGCATCACATCCGGCCATCGCTCACTCCTTCTCACGAGTTACGGTTACGGTGACGCCCCCCTGCGGGAATCCACCCTGTCTCACAGTGACATTGAACTGTTCAGCAGGGCCAGGGCCGTTCGGAGCATCGACGATTAGCATGACATCACGATAGGTCTCTCCGGGAGAGAAGTGGAATAGACTAGGTTCGACGTGAGCGGGCCACGCTGGCGGGCGCGGCGCAAACATCCGGTCAGGATCAGCCTCTTCCCCATACGCATCGTGGAAAACGTAGGAGTCGTAGCTAATCTCGACCAGATTCCAGGGAACTGCACCCCGACTAGATTCGGCCAAGTTCCGAGGAGCTGCGCCCCGCCCGGATCTGACCCGTTGCCTTTGGTGCGGGCCATCAAGCCAACGATTGAAAACTCGAATTGGAGTTTGAACTTGCGAGGCAGCAGCCTTAACCAAGGTATTGTTCCAGCCCAGATTATTAGCTGGATTTCCATCCTGGGGGTGAGTGAGTTCTACTTCTATACAGTAATGACCAGGTGTCGCTGGCGTTCGCCAGGTGGTATGAACGATGTCCACCCCCGGCCATACTGGCACATTTGCAACCAGGTCGTTAATGTGGTGGCGTATCTGGCCACCAGCACCGAACTCAACCCATCGCACACTCACCTTGGTACCTGATGCTTTCTTCTCTACCGATGTATTGTGAACCGTTATTGCAATGTCGTACTCGGTATTTACCGTGAGGTCATACGTATACTGCTCTACACCTTTAAGGGAAATGGACACATCTGGATTGTCCCAGGTAACTGGTTGGTGAAGTTGCATCAGGAGGAACTGACTGTAAATGCAAGGGTCAGGGCGGTTAATAATCCTTTCAGGGACATAAACGCACGGATCTCCAATCTTGCGTTTGTTAGCAATGATCATCCAAAGCCTGCAGAGCCGATCCAGAAAGGCCGAGCAGTTTTCGCTAACTTTGTTCACTGAATACCTCCCATCTCCCAAATGGTGACACAGCAACTAAGAGAAAGTTAGTAGTGTTGATGGGGCGGGTGTATCGAGGGGTTATTGGTAGTATCATCATATCAGAGTTTTACCAAAAAGTCAATACTATGGCGGTTAAGATTTGCTGAAAGGAGTTTTTCGCGCCGAGCAACTGCAAGCACTCTTGCAGCGGGTTCAGCCCTTGTGCAGCCCAAGCGAGGTCAGGCGCAAAGCACAGAGCGATGCCCTAGCGCAGCCAGGGGTGCATACTGAGGTTGCAGCAAGCAGGCGAAGCGCGACTGAGAGCGAGCACAGCGTCAGGTGAAGCCTCGGTTTATCCGAGGGTCGGATAATTGGGGTGCGAGGGGGTCGGGTAGCACGAGCGCGGCAGCCGGGTGGGGCGAGAGGAAGCTGAGGAGCGGGGCTGAGGACGCGGCAGGCGAGGCGACGTAGCGCAGTGCCATACCCACGCATCGGCCATTAACTTGATCATACTCGCCACTTCGGCCCGGCTGGGCTATCCATGCGTCTAATTACCCGCGCCGATTGAAATAAAGAGGTTGGCGAGGCGGCCCGCGCTGCCGAGACACTAGCGTGGGGTGGCAACGGGCGAACGGAGGCGATTCGCGAGTCGGAGGGGAGGGGTGAAGAGTCACCCGCCCGGCAGCTAGTGGCGAGTAGCAGCGCAGGCAGGGCTAAGGGGAGGGGTGGGGTGAGCGGAGATGTGCGAAGGAGAAGTGCGAAGAGGGCATGGAGGTAGGCCCGAAGCCTTAGCGAAGGTGAACACGAAGCTAGAGGCGAAGTCGGCAGCGCAGCCAGCGGCGCAGCCCAAGCGCAGGTAAGCACGATGACTCAACGAAGCGAGGCTGGGAGAGGAGAAGAGTGTGGATGCAGCGATGCAAATGCCGGTACTATATGCCATAATGATTGGGATGTAGGTGTTGGCTTTGACATTTTAATGCGGCAAGGCGCTCATATTCGGAGGTGCGTCATGACCAACCAGAGCTATCAGGTCATCATCGTAGATGACCATCCGATATTCCGTCAAGGAGTACGGGCCATCCTTGCTGCTGCCGAGGACATTCTGGTTGTCGGCGAAGCCGCTGATGGCAAAACGGCGATTGCCCTAGCGGACAGTTTGACCCCCGACATCATGCTGATTGACCTCAATCTGCCAGACATTGATGGCCTGGAGGTGACGCGCATAATAAAGCTGAAGCAACCTAATATCGCAGTCATCATCCTCAGTGTATACGAAGATGATGAGCAGCTGTTCCGCAGCATCAAGGCGGGAGCAGCCCACTATTCGGCCAAGGATATCAGCGCCCAGCAGTTGGTCTGGATGGTTCAGCAGGTCGGTCAGGGACACTACCTGGTCAACGAGGGGGTACTGGCTAGTCCAGCAGTGGCCGCCAGAGTACGCAGCCAGTTTCGTCAACTGGGAAGTGAGGAGGCGGGGGAGCGAGTATTCGCGCCGCTCACTGTTCGCGAGGCGGAAGTGCTGGACCTGATCGCCTCGGGATTGGAGAACAAGCAGATAGCGGTGCGCCTCACGATCAGCGACCAGACGGTAAAGAACCATATCACCAGCATCCTCCGCAAATTGCAGGTGAACGACCGCACCCAGGCGGTAGTCTATGCCTATAAGCATGGCTGGATAGTGGTGCCAGATGATGAATAGACATGGTAAGTAGTGAGCGCTCAGGCGGCCTGGCTATCTTCACCCTCGACGCGCTGATAACCTCTGCAACTGGACTGAGCATCGGGGCTTTCCACCGCTGTCAGATACTCCCAGGTCGTGAGTGGAAGCTGCACCAACTGCATCGCGCAGGCTGGATTATCGGGGTAGTCAGCAACCAGAATGGGGTGGCGCTCGGTCACATAACCGACCGCGACTACCGGCATAAAGTCGAGCGTCTCCAGGACCTGCTCGGCGTGACGCTGGATGATCGCGTCTGCTATGCTCACCCTGATGCCACGCAGGCTGAGTTCCGCGACGAGGGCGGGCTGGCGCGGCGACTGCCCGGCGCGGCGATGCTCATTGAGCTGATGCTCACGCATCCTGTGGAGATGCAGCGCGGCACACTGTTCGTCGCCTTGCTTGAAGATGCGGCAACGGCACGTGCTGCTGGTATAGACTTCATGACCGCCAGAGAGTTCTTTGGCGAGTAGCTACCTTTGGATTCCAAGTTAGGAACGCAAAGCGCAAACCGTCTACGCTAGGATACTTATCGCAATGCTGGAGAAAATAAATGCCTACCACCCGCCGCACCCGTATCGTCATTGCCCTACTTGCTGCCACCTTCGGCGCTTTCACCGTGCCGTTCCTGATGGCGGTGCTCTCGCCACCCCTGCACCCTGTTGCGTTGGACAAGAATAACCCCGCCTACCAACTTGCGGCATCCGACCAGGCTGCCACCCCTACCGCAGATTGCACCCTACCAGCAGATGATTGCCAGCATCATAATTCGTTGCCCACAGCTCGAAGACACCACCGTGCACGTGACGCAGGTGCGCCAGGCGCTGCATGACCAGGCCAGGCGCGACGAGTCCGCGCTGGAGGTTTTGCAGGGTATTGATAAGCTAATCGGGGCGAGACCGGATGCGACCATGTGCAGTGGGATGTTCGCCCGCTACCTGGTGAGTGCGGCACAGCAGTGATCCGGTTGAAGCGCTAGCGGTGGT
>JANXYP010000298.1 GCA_025355955.1 Chloroflexota bacterium | reverse complement strand
TCACGTTCTTGCATACCCGACCAGGGCGAACAACGGTTCGCCCCTACTGAGCGCTTGCTCCGCAAGAACGTGACGCGCACCCCGATCAGGGAGTTAGGCGTTATTGGGTAAACATAGGTGCGGGCGGCACGTCCGTCAGTTGTGTTATACTTTCTTCGCACAGAAACTATACTGCGGAGGGAATGGATGGGGTTTGCAATTATCTCGATTGTGCTGCTGGGGTTGGTGCTGGGCCTAATCCTAATCCACCTGGCAATCAGCCGTGTGGTGCTGCGCCAGTCCGACTGGGGTGGTGGCGAGAAGGTGTCGGCCCTGGCCGCCTCAGCCTTCCTACTCGGCACCTTCTGGCTGGCCTTTGGTGGCCTCTACCTGCTCATCCTCGATACCCAGCAGCCGCCCCTCCCCAATCCCTGGATGGGCATCCTCGCCTTCCTGGCCTCGCCACCGTCTTACATCTTCACTCAGGTGCGCGGCATTGACTACTTCCAGTGCTTCTACAACGGCAAGGGCGCGTGCGACCCGGTACAGTTCGTCGGCCCTGCGTTGCTCACCTTCGCGCTGCTGCTGGCGCTTAGTGGTCTGATTGCGCTACGCCAGCGGCGCGCTACCAGCCATCGGGCAGGATAACCTCCTGCACATTTTCCTCACTCCCAACTAATCACTAATTACTAATCACTGTCTTCGCCCCCTGCGCCCGACTCGTGTCGGATAAGCGTTGGACATTCGCTGTTGACCCTGCGCTGGCTTGCTGGTATGATATGGGCAGTGCCGGAACTGTTGCAGCCAGGTGCAGCGCTCGATTCGGCAGAAACGTTACAAACAAGGAGAAAGAAGAATGCGTAACCATTTCGTCAAGGCCACCGCCGTCGGTTTGCTGGCGCTTGCCATCAGCGGGCTGATGATCAGTGCGGCAGGCACCCAGTTCACTAGTGCGGCTCCCAGTGTGCAGTCTGCAGTGAAGGTACAGCAAGCGGTGCTGAACGATACCGCCAATGGCAAAAGCGGCTCGTTCATCATTCTACTCGCTGACCAGGCCAATGTAACCCCCGCCTACAGCATCAGCAACAAGGATGCACGCGGCTGGTACGTCTACAACACGCTCAAGGGCAAGGCTGACCAAACCCAGGGGCCAATCATCGCCCTGCTCTCCAACCAGGGGGTCACGTATCAGTCCTTCTGGGTCGCCAACGCTATCGTCGTCTACAATGGCAGCCGCGCCCTGGTCGACCAGCTTGTTGGCCGCACTGATGTAAAAGTTATCGAATCCAACGACTCGTTCCTAGCAATCGAGCCGCCCGCCATCGCCAACATCCAGCCCGCCCCCCAGTCGCCGAATACGGTGGAGTGGGGAGTACAAAACATCAATGCCCCCGCCGTCTGGTCAATGGGCTACACTGGCACCAACATCGTGATCGGCAATGCCGACACCGGTATGCAGTGGGATCACCCCGCGATCAAACCGCACTATCGTGGCTGGAATGGCACCACCGCTGACCACAACTACAACTGGCACGACTCCATCCACGACTCCAGCGGCAACCCCTGCGGCAACGACTCGCAGTCCCCCTGCGATGATTACGGGCATGGCACGCACACTACCGGCACCACTAGCGGTGACGATGGCGCGGGCAACCAGATTGGCGTGGCCCCTGGCGCAAAGTGGATTGGCTGCCGCAACATGGACGCGGGTAACGGTACTCCTGCCCGCTACACCGAGTGCTTCCAGTTCTTCATCGCTCCCACCGACCTGGCGGGCCACAACCCCAACCCCGCGCTACGCCCCGACGTAATCAATAACTCCTGGGGCTGCCCGGTCAGCGAGGGTTGCGCGGCTACCACCCTGCAGACCATCGTGGAAAACACCCAGGCCGCCGGTGTCTTCGTCGAGGCTTCGGCGGGCAACAGTGGCGCGGCCTGCTCCACAGTAGATACGCCACCTGCGCTGTACGCCGCCGCGTTCAGTTCAGCGGCCTACGATATTGGCAACAACCTGGCGGGCTTCAGTAGCCGTGGCCCAGTTACAGCGGATGGTTCGAATCGGCGCAAACCCGATATCAGCGGCCCCGGCGTGAACGTGCGTTCCAGCGTTCCCGGTAATGGCTACGCCAACGAAAGCGGCACCTCGATGGCTGGCCCGCACGTAGTCGGCGCGGTCGCGCTGCTCTGGTCGGCCCGCCCCCAGCTTGAGCGCGACATCACCACCACCAAGACAATTCTGGAAAACACCGCTAACCAGAGCATTACCAACCCCACTGCACCACATACGTGTGGGGGCATTGCCGATACCGTTTTCCCCAATAACCATATGGGCTATGGGCGGGTAGATGTGCTAGCCGCCGTCAACTCCGTACCGCTGCAGACCCCCACCCCGACCGTGACCGGCACACCACCCATTGCCACGCCGACCAATACCCCGCTGCCGACCAACACCACCGCGCCAACGGATACTCCGGTTGCAGCAACCAACACTCCTATGGCGACCGACACCCCCGCCCTACCAACCAGTACGCCTATGGCAACCAATACTCCCATGGGACCAACCAACACCCCCGCCCCCACCAATACAGTTATCCTGCCGACGGTGACACCCACCGACTGCGCCAACCCGTTCGTGGATATCACTGGCAACCTCTTCTACACCGCTATTCACTACCTGAACTGCCGTGGCGTAGTTGGAGGCCTGGACTCCAGCCACTACGGTCCCGCTGGCACTTCGACTCGTGGGCAATTCGCCAAGGTCGTGGTACTCGGCTTCGGCACGCCGTTGTACACCCCCACCACGCAAGACTTCGTGGACGTGCCGCCCAGCTACTTCGCTTACGTCTACATCGAGAGCGGCTTCCATGCCGCTATCCTCAGCGGCTTCGACCCCGCCACCTGTGCAGCACACGGCCTGGGCAACCCCTGCTACCTACCCAACACCGCCATCACTAGGGGGCAGCTTACCAAGCTGGTCGTCAATGCGGGTGGTTATACCCTGACTACCCCGACTGGCGGGGCGCAGGACTTCAGCGATGTGCCACCCAGCAACGTGTTCTACGTGAGCATCGAGACCGCCTACCACAACGGCATCATCGCGGGCTACCCTGGCGGTATCTTCCTGCCCAATGCTAACATCCGCCGCGATCAGATGGCTCAGATCGTCTACGAGGGCATCATCCACAAGCCCTGACGAGATTAAAGATAAAGGGCTAAAGATTAAGAAGGAGGGCGCATCTTAGGATGCGCCCTCCTTCTGGTTTGGAATTGTGGAATGGGGCTGCTAATCCCAGTCAATCAGCCAGTGTTCGAGCCAGCCAACCCCGACATAGGCGAAGATTGCCAGGCTGGTCATGGTGATGGCGGCGGCAAAGAGCATTGCCGAGTCGAAGTTGGTGCGGGCCATGGTCATCAGGAAGCCGAGGCCAGCGTTGGAGGAAATGAACTCACCGATAATTGCGCCAGTCAGCGAGAGGGTGAGGCCCATGCGGATACCTGCCAGCAAGGTGTGTAGCGCCAGCGGTATCTCTACGTGGCGCAGCGCTTGCCAGCGGCTAGCGCCCATCGTATACGAGGCATCCACTAGATCCTTGTCCACTGAGCGCAATCCGGCGGTGGTGTTGACCAGGATGGGGAAGAATACGATCAGGGCGCAGATGATCACCTTTGAGGAGAGGCCGAGACCGAACCAGAGTACCAACAGCGGGGCAAGCGCCAGCATCGGCATCGCCTGGGTAGCCGCGATGTAGGGGCCAAGTACCCGCGAGAGCAGCGCGGAGCGCGACAGCAGATAGCCAAGCGTGGAGCCGACTACGAACGCCGCGCTGAAGCCGAGCAAAGCTTCTGATAGCGTCGCGCCAAGGTGCTTCCACAATTCGCCAGTTTGCACCAACTGCGCGAATGCCAACCATACCTCTTGCGGCGTAGGCACCATAAAATCAGGCACTAGCCGTGCCGCAGTCACCCACCACCAGACGAGCATGGTGATTAGCAGCGCACTGATCACCGGCCAGCCGCGACTGCGCTCCAACCATTTGACGGCGCGCTTGCGGCGGGGAGGCAGGATCACGATCGGCGCAGGGGCGGTGGCTGCGACGGGCTGCGGCAGCGGGCTTACTTCGCTCGGTTTCTCCAGCACTTGACTGCTCAACTCTTCCTGCTTTCTAGCAACGGTCGCCTCTGCCTACGTAAATGGCCGGGTGCATACTGCGCGGTCAATAATCGCTATTATAGCGCAAGGACAGGCAAGGTGCATAGCTTCGGCAGGGCGTAATAAATCCCGCCCTGCCGCTATCCGGTTTACGGCTTGGTCGCTTCGACGAACTTGTTGGTGTAGAAGGTAGTGGGATCGGCGGTGGTGGTAATCAGGTTCAGCGACTTGAGCAGATCCTGGCTGGCCTGCCAGCCCGCCGGGTTGGACCAGCCAAGCGGGTGGCCGCTGGGCGGCTGCTCGTAATCGAGCGTCGCGGTCATCACATCGCGCTGCACCGGCACCTTGTCAGGGCTGATGGTTAGTTGCTTCAGCGATATGTCAAACGCACCGCTGGGGTCGCTCAACGTATCCTGCAACCCGTGCTGCGTGGCGCTGACGAATGCCTGCACGACTTCAGGGTGCTGCTGCATCAGGGTGTCGCCCACCGCGATGCCGCTAGAGATGAGGCTGCCAGTGTTGGGCAGTTGCAGTGTCTGCACCTGATAGTTCAAAGCCCGCATCTGCACTGCCTCGTTGGAGATGAAGGTGAAGGCAATCTCCACCCGCTTGCTACTCAGCGCCTCGACCTCGTTGAAGCCAATCTGGGTCTCAGTTACATCCTTGTCGGTCAGTCCGCCCGCTTTCAACATTGCTTCCATACCGACGTAGGTGGGGCTACCAGCTGCCGAGTAGCCAATGCTGTGGCCCTTCAGGTCGGCGGGAGTCTTCAGGGTGAAGCCGCCGTTGGTGAGGGCTAGCGCACCCACCGGGTACTTCTGGAACAAGGCCATCACGTAGGTGATGTTCGCGCCCTTCAGCCGCGCCGGGATGATCGCGTCGCTACTGGCTGAGGCGAACTGGATCTGCTGCCCATCGCTGAGTAGCTGGTAGATGTTGGCGATCTGGCTGTAGTTGAACGAAACGTCAAGGCAGGCGGCGGTGTAGTAGCCCTTTGCGGCCGCGACGTAGAAAGGCGCATCGCTCACGCTGGGGGTGAAGCCGGTCGCCATCACGATTTTGGTGGGCGTGGCGCAGGCGATGGCGGTCGTGCCAGCGGTGCTGCTCATTGCCGGAGTCGCTGCCGGGCTAGTCATCGCCATGGTGGGAGCAACTGTGGCGGCCATCGCTGCTGTCGCCGTCATCATCGCTGTGGCCGCTGCCGGTGCTGTAGCAGTTGCCACGGTTGCCGCTGCACCGCTGGTGGCCGTGGGGGGTGCGGAGATGGCAGTAGGGGTGCTGGTATCGCCGCCACAGGCAGCTAGCAGCGCCAGGCAAATAAACAGGGAAAGAACCGAGAACAACTTATGCAAAACATCCTCCTTCAGACTCTCAATAAATTGTATGCCTCTAAATGTTACAGCCTCAGTTGGCAGGCAAGGTGACATAGTTACGATTGGCATGGACACCAAGCGGTAGGGCCTATGCGATTCGCTCCTAAACCAATCTGGCGCAAATATGCCAACGGGGCAGTAATACTATCAACCACTCCGCCAGTGGCGCTTAGGTGAGGCAGTTGGTCGACGCAGCCGCCTGGGATGGCGGTACAACTGCACGCTTGAGACTGGCTGCAAGCGGATTATAACATAGGGCATCCTTTATATCAAGTGACTATTGCCTTTGTGCATCTCTTTATGTTATAATGTAATGAGCAGTGATGTTTTATTTGTTGCGTAGAATATATTACTAAGGGATATGCGTTACTTTCTGCTTCAAAGAATATTCTATTCTACCCTCCCCCGGTGGCGAGGTAACTCTGATATAATAACCCTGCTGACAACAACATAAAATCTGGAGGGTAAGCTAATGAAATGGGTAACTCGACGCGGGGTGCGGCTGGACCGCACCGCCTGCACCTGGCTGATTCGGCGGTACATTGATCCGCAGGCAGAGATTAGTTATGTGGAGGCGGAAGCGATCCCTACAGCAGTGCAGGGCGGGGCATTGCCGTTCCACAACACCACCTCGGAGGATGCGGACATGGAGCGCACCAGCTTCGACCAGCTACTCGCCGAGTACAAGCTGGATCAGCAGGATAGCGCGCTCACCTGGTTGAGCGCGATCCTGCGCGGTGCAGAGCTGCACGAGGCCGATGCCCCCGCTGAGGCGGCGGGGCTGGAGGCAATTGCCCAGGGCATAAACGCGCTGTCGCACAGCGACGACGAGATGGTAACGCTGGCAATGCCGCTATTCGACGCGCTTTACGCCTACTGCAAGCGCAAAGCCGAGGGCCGAAGTGGATGGGCAAATCAAGAGGAGCGAGTAGGCAAGTTATACCAATTAGCCCAGGCGATGCTGTAGATCTGTAGGGGCGAACCGTTGTTCGCCCTGACTCAATCTAGCGCGGCACCATCGCTAATTGATATTAGCCTTAGAATAAGAACAGGGAGCGATGCGGAATGGTTGAAGGTTGGCAGCGCAATCAGGACTGGTTCTGGGAGGGCAATGTGCTAGCCCGCGTGCTAGCACATATGGAGGAGGAGGAGGGCTTTACCATCCTCAGCCCCGGCGACCCCTCGCCCGCCGAGCAGGGAGTGGAGATCGCCGCCGAGCGGTTGGTAGAGCAGCAGGTGAGCCATCGCCTGGTCAGCGTGCGCGGCTGGCCCAGTTCGCTGTACACCAGAGGGTCGCTGGTGGGGCAGCCGCGCGCCTCGTCGCCAGGGTCAATCGCCCGCAGCTGGATTGCCCAGGCGCTACTCGACCTGGCGCTAGTGCGCGGCAGCGACCCTGATGTTGAACTCAGCCTGGCGCTGCCCGCGATGGCAAGCTACATCCGCTACCTGCAGCGGCTGCGCTGGTTCCTGGCCGCGGCGCGGACTTCAATCTACCTGGTGGCGCAGGACGGCAGGGTTGCAGTCACCCCGCCAGGGGCATCGCCAGTTAGTGCGGTTATACCTACGCTTGCCACCAGGGTAATCGGACAGCGGCGCAAGGTGGGCTTGCCGGGATCTTCGCGGATGCGGCTACCGCTGCTCCACACCCTGGTCAGTGCGGGCGGCCAGGCGGCGCGTAGTGAGGTGATTGCCAACGTCGCCCGCTGGTTCCCTGATATGACTCAGCCATTGCCCAGCGAGTTTGGGCAGCGGCTATCGGTAGCGCAGAGTATGCTGCAAACCGAAGGTTTGACCATGCTCAACGGCCGCGGCATCTGGCAGATCACCGAGGCAGGCCGCGAACTCTACGCTAACCACTGGAAAGAGTGGCTGCACAAGGCGGGCCTGGGCGATGAGGAGCAGTCGGTTGCCGTTGCGGCAGGATGGGATGGATAAGTCCCACCCCTAAATGAGTTTCGTGCTTGTAGGAGCGCAATCTCATTGCGCCCTGGACGACTTTGCAACGACCCAATCACGCCGCAATCTCGGCCTTGACCACATCAGGTTTGACCATATCAACTTTTTGGAAGCGACCACTGGCGAGGAAGAGCAGCAGAGCTGCAGCAAAGGCTATCAGCGCACCAAACTCGAAGGTCGCCGCTGGCCCATAGGTGAACCATAGCCAACCACCAATCGCGTTGGCAGGCAAGGCGGCGAAGCCGGTCATGCCATGGAACCAACCCATCGCCGTACCGCGCTGACCTTTGGGGATCAGGTCGGAGACCAGCGCCTTGCCCACGCCTTCGGTCGCGGCGGCATAAATGCCATAGAGCAGGAACAACGCCCAGGGCTGCCATGACTCAGTTGCAGCCGCCCAGCCCATATATACCAGGCCGAATGAGATGTAACCAGCGACCAGCACAGGGGTGCGGCCAAAGTGGTCGCTGAGAATGCCCAAGGGGGTGGAGAGTAGCGCGTACACCAGGTTGTAACCAAAGTAGACCAGCGGCACTGCTTCGAGCAGACCCATAAGCCCCTCGGTCCGCAGGAAGATAAAGGCATCCGACGAGTTGCCCAGGGCAAACAGGGTGGAGATAAAGGTAAATATCCAGAAGGGTGCGCCCAGCCCCACTATCCGCTGCCAGAATGGGAGCGTGGAAGCAGCGGGCTTGACCACCGCGATGCTAACCTCGCGGCGCGGTTCGCGCAAGAAGAAGATCAGCACCAACACGCTGAGGATACCCGGCACTACCGTCCAGGCGAAAACCAGGCGCACGTTCTGATAGTTGAGGCCGAGGATGAGCGCGGCCAGCAACGGGCCAACGGCTCCGCCCAGGGTATCCATCCCCCGATGAAAGCCGAACGCCTTGCCTCGATAGGCCGGCGCAACCGTGTCGGCAATCAGCGCATCGCGGGGGCTGCTACGCATCCCTTTGCCACTACGGTCGAGGAAGATCAGGCCCAATGCCTGCGGCCACGAGGATACCAGCGACAGCAGCGGTTTGGTCGCGTTGGAGAGGCTATAACCGAACAGGATCAGCGGTTTGCGCTGGTGATTGTCAGCCAGGCGACCAGAGAAAATCTTGACGATGCTGGCGGTACTCTCGGCAATGCCCTCGATTAGCCCTGCCAACACGATGGGAGTGTTAAGCACGACCACCAAAAAGAGGATGCGTAGTGGCACAATCATCTCGCTGCTGATGTCGGTAAATAGACTGACCATGCCCAGCACAAACACGTTGCGATTTAGCCCGGCAAAGAGACGCTCCCGCAGAGAGCGCGGAGCCACGGTTGTCTCAGTCGTTTCCACCTTGCCTGATTCCATCCTTAACCGATTCCTGTTCTAATTAGATTGACGGCCATCGCGTCGGCGCAATTATACGCCAGTTTGAGCCAACTTGCCAGCCTTGCACCTGGCAACCTTAATCGGCGATAATGGTTCATCTCAAGCCTTTAACCACGAAAGGAGACTTTGTACATGAAATGGATTACCCGTGAACACGTCAGGATCGATCGGGTTGCCATACCCTGGCTGATCAAGAAGTTTGTCGACCCTGAAGCCGAGTTCATCTTCGTCCCACGTGAGCAGGCGCTGGCACGGGCGGAGGCGGAGAGCGCCACTCCCTTCGATATACCGGGGGTGGAATTGAGCCATCATGACGACAAGTGCGGCTTCGATGCGTTCATTGCCAAATACAACCTCACTGATGCCGCGCTGCTGCGGGTCGCCGACATCGTACGCGGCGCGGATGTGGCTGCCTGGAAGGGGCGCTTCCCCGAATCGGCGGGTATCGAAGCGATTGCCCACGGCTACTTCCTGCTTGAGCTGCCCGACCAGCAGGTACTCGACCTGGAATGTCCGCTCTATGATGCGCTTTATCGTTACTGTCAGGACAAGATCGAGAAGCAGGCAGCCGCTACGTAGGGCGGTTGCATAGTCGGCCAGGGCGCAATGAATTGCGCCTTTACAAGCACGAATCTCACGTAGGGGCGTGGATTTATCACGCCCAGGGTGCAGACTTTACAACCGTCATCGGCTACCCCACAAAGTTGACGCACTGCTGCATGGGTGCTACAATGGGCGGTATGGCAAATGTCCGCACCGTAGGCGCGACACATTCTCTGGCGGAAGTAATAAGAGTGGTAATTAGGAAGAGGAGAAAGAATGCGTAAGTATCTTACCCGGCTAATAGTTTGCTTTCTGGTTGTGTTCGCCATCGGTATGCTGGCGCTGACCAGCGCGAGTTACTCCCCCATCAGCGCGGCCCCCAGCGTTGCCCCCACGCCGAAGGTCGAGCAAGCGGTGCTAAACGATACCGCCAATGGCAAGCGCGGCTCGTTCGTAGTGATGCTGGCCGACCAGGCCAATGTCAGCGCTGCCTATAATATGAAGGACAAGGATGCGCGGGGCTGGTACGTCTACAACACGCTCAAGGGCAAGGCCGATCAAACCCAGGGGCCAATCATCGCCCTGCTCGCCAGCGAGGGTCTTAAGTATCAGTCGTTCTGGGTTGCCAACGCCATCTTCGTCTACAACGGCAACCGCGCCCTGGTCGATCTGCTTGCTGCCCGCAGCGACATCTTGACCATCGAGGCTAACGATACATTTCTCGGCACCGAGCCACCCGCCATCGCCAACATCCAGCCTGCGCCACTGTCGTCCAACGCCGTGGAGTGGGGGGTGCAGAACATCAACGCACCGCAGGTGTGGTCAATGGGCTACACTGGCACCAACATGGTCATCGGCAACGCCGACACCGGTATGCAGTGGGATCACCCCGCGATCAAGCCGCACTATCGCGGCTGGAATGGCACCACCGCCGATCACAACTACAACTGGCACGACTCCATCCACGACTCCGTCGGCAACCCCTGTGGCAACAACTCGCCGTTCCCCTGCGATGACTATACCCCCTCGCACGGGACACACACAACTGGCACGCTTGTAGGCGATGATGGCAGCGGCAACCAGATTGGCGTAGCCCCCGGCGCGAAGTGGATTGGTTGCCGCAACATGGATGCCAACACTGGGTCGCCTGTGCGTTACACCGAATGTTTCCAATGGTTCATCGCCCCCACCGACTTGAACAATCAGAACCCCAACCCTGCGCTGCGCCCCGATGTGATTAACAACTCGTGGGAATGTAATGAAACGGGTTGTACCCCACTGGTACTGCAGACCATCGTGGAGAACACACGGGCAGCGGGCATTTTCGTCGAGGCTTCGGCGCAGAACTCCGGCCCCAGCTGCTCCACGGTGCAGAACCCCCCCGCTATCTACGGCGCTGCCTTCGCCACCGGCGCTTACGACATCAACAACACCCTGGCGGGCTTCAGCAGCCGCGGCCCGGTCAACTCCGATGGCTCAGGGCGGATGAAGCCGCAAATCAGTGGCCCAGGCGTAAACGTGCGCTCAAGTCTGCGTGGCAATACCTATGGCACCCTGAGCGGCACCTCGATGGCAGGCCCGCACGTAGTCGGCGCGGTTGCGCTGCTGTGGTCAGCCCGTCCTCAGCTTGAGCGCGACATCACCGCTACCGAGCAGATCCTGGAAAACACCGCCAACCCCAACGTCACCAATCTTAATTCGCCACATACCTGTGGCACTACCTCCGATACCCAGATCCCCAACAACTTCTTTGGCTATGGGCGGGTGGATATCCTCGCGGCGATCAACTCGGTGCCTAACAGCACCCCCACCCCAACTGTGACCGGCACGCCGCCGACCGCGACCCCTACCCACACTGCCGCGCCAACCAACACTCCAGCGCCAACCAACACCCCCACCCCTGTACCACCCACCGCTACGCCGACTAATACGCCTGCGCCACCCACCGCTACCGCGACGCAGACCCCCTGCCCCGCTTATTGGAATAACGACTCCACCATCTCCGGCCCGCGCATTGGCGCTGCCTCTGCTGGTGGCAACAACACCCTCTTTGAAGCGGGTGGCGACGACGGCTCGACCAGCCACATCTCCAATACCGCCGCCAAGTACACGGGTTCCGGCACCTGGCAGGCTCTGCCCCCAATGCCCATCTCCACCACTGATGCCTCCGGCCTCAGCGACGGCACCAACTTCTACGTGATCGGTGGCAAGGATGCCAACGGCCTGCCTACTTCCAACCTGCAGATCTATCATGCAATCAGCAACACCTGGACGATGGGTGCGCCCATCCCCACGCCGGTCTACGGCGCGACTGGCGCTTATGCGTACGGTATCTATCTGTTCGGCGGCTGCAACGATGCCACCTGCTCCGCGCCGCTTAACAGCACCCAGATCTACAATACAGTGAACAATACCTGGATACAGGGTGTAACCGTACCCGGTGGACTGGCCCACGGTTATGCCGCGCTGGTGGGCAGCAAGAGCATCTTCGTGGTGGGCGGGCTGGACAGCACCGCCACGGCAACCAACCGTCTGCAGATCTACGACTTCGCCGACAATCGCTGGCACTCCACTGGCCTAACCCAACTGCCAAACACCTGGTGGGGGATGGCAGGTGGCGTGTTCAATGGCGAACTGTACATCTTCGGTGGGGTAACAAATGGCATCACCAATCGCACCATTAGCTATAACCAGACTGCCAACGCCTGGACCGAGCGAGCGCCACTGAATACGGCCACTTCCGATATGCAGGGAGGGGCGCTAAACGGCAGTCTATACATCGTTGGTGGCCTCACTAGCGGGGCGGTTGGCACTAGCCGCGTCGAGCGCTACTCACCAAGTTGCAGCGGCACACCTACGCCGGTTGCCACTGTCACGCCGAGTGGCCTCACCACTACGCCAACCCCAACTAGCACCATGGGTCCTCCGTCACCAACCGCTGCCGCATCGCCGACTGCCGCACCACCCTCGCCTACTCCGTGCGTTACGGCGGGCGGCTGGAACGGGATTGCCTCCATGCCCACCACGGCAATACGCAATGCCGGTGTCTACTACCCCCCCAATGGCAAGTTCTACTCGCTCGGCGGTAGCACGGCCCAGAGCGCTAACACCGACATCGTTCACCCCTACGAGTATGACCCCACCACCAACACCTGGATTACCAGGAGCGCCAGCTTCGACAATCCCTTTGTTGACAACATGGTAGCCGCCGCCCTCACCGATACCACTGGCACCCACATTTACACCATCGGTGGCAGTCAAGGCGGCACCTTCAGCACCACCGCCGAGGTTCGTGTCTACGACCCGATCGCCAACACCATCAGCGTGCTGACCAGCGACCCGTGGACGCAGACGGTGATCAGTCCGAATATACTGCCGGGCGGCTTCGCGGTCATCAACAACACGTTGTACATTCTAGGCGGCATCGCCCTCAACGCCAACCCGACGCAGCAGTACACCATCCGCGATATCTGGCAGTTCGACCCCAACCGTGCGGCCGGGTCACGCTGGGTACACAAGCTGTCGCGTTTGCCAATCGCCGAAGGCTACGTCCCGGCAGCGGGCCTCGGTAGCGACATCTATACCGGCGGCGGCGCGGTTATCACTGGCACATCGCTGACTGATGTAGCCAACGCATACTGGAACGATACCCCCACCGACACCATCTTCACGGTTACGCAAGCGCTGACCGCAACCTCAAACACCCGTGGCGTAGATATGACCGACCCCATCAATGGTGATAAGATGTGGGTTCTCGGCGGCGGCATCGGCGGCCCATATGC
The DNA here is from genome assembly GCA_025355955.1 of Chloroflexota bacterium. Taxonomy (GTDB): domain Bacteria; phylum Chloroflexota; class Chloroflexia; order QHBQ01; family QHBQ01; genus QHBQ01. Next base: position 1,426 of record JANXYP010000298.1, on the reverse strand, counting down.
CAATGTGCAGATTTATGACCCTGCCGCCAATACCTGGACTACTGGACCAGCGATGACCCAGGCCCGCCGCAACTTCGCAGCAGATGCTAATAATGACCACATCTGGGCTGCGGGTGGCTATGATGCGGGCGGCAATCCGCTAGCGGCGGCGGAGGTCTACAACCCATCCGCACCCTGCGCCAGCCCCACTCCTGCGCCTACTAACACGCCTGCGCCCACCGCCACGCCCACCGACTGCCCCAACCCGTTCGTGGACATCACTGGCAATCTCTTCTACACCGCCATCCATTATCTAAACTGCCGTGGCGTGGTCGGTGGCCTGGACTCCAGCCACTACGGTCCCGCTGGCACCTCCACTCGTGGGCAATTCGCCAAGGTGGTGGTGCTAGGCTTCGGCACGCCGTTCTTCACCCCCGCCACGCAAGACTTTGTGGACGTGCCACCCAGCTACTTCGCCTACGTCTACATCGAGAGCGGCTTCCATGCGGGCATCCTCAGCGGCTTCGACCCCGCTACCTGTGCCGCGCACGGCCTGGGTACGCCCTGCTACCTACCCAACCTGCCCATCACTCGCGGCCAGCTTACCAAGCTGGTGGTCAATGCCGGTGGTTACGCCCTGATTACCCCGACTGGCGGGGCGCAGGACTTCAGCGATGTGCCACCCAGCAACGTGTTCTACGTCAGCATCGAGACTGCCTATCACAACGGCATCATCAACGGCTACCCCGGCGGCATCTTCCTACCCAACGCCAACATCCGCCGTGATCAGATGGCTCAGATCGTCTACGAGGGCATCATCCACAAGCCCTAAGCCAGGGCCGTGTGCTGAGGACTGATACCAATTAGCGATGGTGCCGCTATAGATTGAGCCAGGGCGAACAACGGTTCGCCCCTACAGAACTATAGCCTCGCCTCAGCTAAGTGGTATTAGTAGAAACGTAAGGGAGCGCATCGTGAGATGTGCACCTTTCGATAATATGACCTGCAATACAAAATTAGGTGAACTAGACCAGGGCGATGGCCGAACTTGGGGGTTGGCTTGGCAGCAGGGTGGGCCGCCCGCTCCTACGTCATAGCCTCACGATAGACAGAAGGGCTAAGTGGAACGTAAATGATGGGGTAGGGGCGAATCGCATACGCCCTCTTGAAGTGCAGTAACACACACCGCAAAGCCTCAATGCAGCCCTGCTACCACCGTGTCCTTCGTTCTTTCTGTGTTATCCGTTGCTCAAGCGCCCTGGGCATTTAAGCTCCTCACGATTCTCCCTCACCCTACCTCTCCCGTTGGGAGAGGGGAAAAGCAGGGTTCATCATCCGCTCGGCGAGAGGGCGAAAAAGCGCCACACCCATTGCCTGGTGTGGCGTTGCCTTATTCCTGACTTTATTACCGGCTACGACTCAACGTTATCCCGCTTCGCCTGACTAG
>JANXYP010000295.1 GCA_025355955.1 Chloroflexota bacterium | reverse complement strand
CGGCTCAAGCGCATAAATGCCCATCGTATGCCACCCGCGGGCGGCGCGGCCAGGCCAGGGCTGCGGCAAACCCGCAGCATTGAAGCCAGGCAGTAGCTGTGGGCTGAACCCCCAGACCCCCACAGAGCCGTCACCATTAGGCACAAATCAGCGTGATGTGGGCGGCGGTTGCCTTAGCTTGATGCCGATGGGCGTATGCGATTCGCCCCTACCCCATTTTGATGCTAATATGCCAAGTGAGGCTGTGGCTATTTAGTTGGAGCCTTAATCCCTGGGTCTTCGTTGAACTTGTTCCACTTGATGGTTGCGGTGGTTGTCTGGCCCGCAGTGGTAGTAGCAGCCTTCATCTGCCGGATGGTGGGGTTGCTATCAGTTGAAATCCATAGGTCGACCGTGCCTTGTGCGCCGCCGCTGGCCGCACCCAGCGCCGCACTGTCAATGCTGAGGTGCTTGGTGTCCACGCCATCAATCTGCTCACTCGATGGATTGCCTTCCTTCAGTGCGTTGGTCATGGTTGTAGCGGTGTTGGCATTGAAGTTATCCCACATATGCAAGAAGGAACCGATCGGCTGGGTCAACTGTCCGCTCGCCGCACTGGGGGTAAAGGTCTTGCCGCCATCGGTGCTGAGATATACATCGCTGCCGATAGCAATAACCGAAATGCTTTGACTGGGAGTCTTGGTATCCATCTTGAGCTTGTTGTTGGCAGCGTCGACATCAGCAGCCATGGTTATGTTCTGCCCGCTAGCGGCAACGGTAATATCGATGTGATAGCTCTTTAGCGCCTTCATATCAGAAGCCGCTTGCTGAAGCAGGCTGGCATCAGCGCTGTTCGCGCCGCTACCGCCACCCGCGCCCCCGCCACTGGCCGCCGTCGAGTCCGTAGCACCCGCGACTGCCGGTGTAGTGCTTGATGCGGCTGCGGCTGTCGTGCTGGTCGGCTGCGGGGTGCTGGTCGGAGTGCTGCCGCCACAGGCAGCAAGCCCAATGCTGATCAGTATTAGTAGCGCGAGGCTGATTAGCCAACGCTTGCCCAACTTGTACATTTTTCCTCCTCGGTTTATCTGGTTTATGATCAATTGCCTTTTGCTGGTCTTAGCCACAATAATTGTGACCTGTTGCTGTCTTGCTGCCTTGCTGCCCCGCCAACCTGCCAACCTACTGCCAGCTTAGGGCAGCAAATTATAACCCGGCTTACATCAATCTGTCAAAGCGATCTCCACCAGGGCGGACGCGATCCGCCCATACGCCATACCCAAACGTTACCCATAAGTGGGAAATTGCAGTAGTGGTGAGGATAGGCCACCGCTAGCCATGTTACTGAGAGTTATATCAAATAGCCGCAGCGATGCAATAGTTCTGTAGGGGCGAACCGTTGTTCGCCCTGCCTCAATCTATAGCGGCACCACCGTTATTTGGTATTAGGAGCGTAGCTCCGTGCGCTCAAACGCATCAATGCTGGTCGAAAGCCTAAATGCACTAACCATGGTAGCGGTTTAAGGGTTGGCGGCGCGAGACAACCCGGTAGCTGGGAACGCCACCTGCTGCCTTGCAACCTTGTGTACTACTGACTGCTTCCATTGGTGGGTAAGGATAAGTTGCCATACATAGGTTGCAATTTGATGAACTACCCTCGGCATAGATAACAATTTGTAACTTCTTTCCACTATCTTTGCACTTTCCTTGCACTTTTGCCATTTTCGTCCACATTTTGTGCGGCAGCGACGCTGGGCGCACGATGTTGCTGCATAGCTAAAATGCAAATACTGGGTGCTTTCTGGATAAGACCATCCATAGACTGTCAGACAGACTGTCAGACTGCCACCCATGTTTTGGCATATTGTGGTATACTATTTGCAACAAACAAGGCTGAGGTTTCGTATTATAATTACAGTTAGCAAGCAGGCTTTGTTTGCGCTGACGTTGCAGTTACTACCGACCGACAAAAGCTGACATCCAGCCGACCGATAGACGCGATTAGTGATTTGTGTAAAGAAAGGGGACTGTTCAACCATGTCTAACGATTATGGGAGCGGGGGCTACCCAGGCAATACCGATGCCAACCAGGGACAAGGCTACCCGCCACAGAACTACCAACCACAGGGCAGCTATCCACCCCCTCCGCAGTATCCGCCGCAACCGCAGGCTTATCCGCCTCCGCCACCGCAGTATGCTGCGCCAGACGATTATGCCCGCTATCCGCAGCAGGGCTACGGCGCACCGCCACCCCCGCCCGTCGTGCCGGTAAGCAAGGGACGCGGCCCACTGCCGTTTATCGTCGCCATCGTCGTGATCGCCGCACTGGCGGTCGGTGGTTACTTCCTATGGCAGAATGTGGGCAAGCCGCTGATTGCGGGCGTGGCCTACGACAAGCTGCTACCCAACACCACCATGGCCTATGTCAGCTATAACGCTACCCCCAGCCAGGATCAGCAGGCCAACTGGGCCAAGATCCGCGATGCCTTCACCAGCCAGCCTGGGGTGCAGGACAAGCTCAACCAACTGGGCGCGCAGGCGGGCATGGCCCCGATGATGCTCTCCAGTTTTATCAGCCAGTGCAGCACGTCTAATAGCAGCGCCAGCAGCGGCGGCAGCATCGTCAGCAACCTGGGCGGCTTCCTTAGCGGCAACGTCACCCTCGCTTATCTACAGCCCAGTGATGCCGAGGTGCAGAAGGTGATCAAGGATGCAATCAGCAGCAGCGGCATGATGAGCGGCATGGGCAGCAGGACGACGATGACGAACCTGGGAACAGGTACAACTGCGCCGCCCGCTACTAGCAACAACGGCGCTAACAGCCAGCAGGCCACCTGCGAAGCCTTCAACCTGGTCGAGAACCATATGGTTGCCGTCGTCGAACTCGATGTCAACCCTCTGGACCCCAATAGCATCATCGCCAGGTTGCAACAGAAGACCAACGACAAGAACAAGGGCAGTCTGACCAAGGACGAGACCTACAATGGTAGCGACATCTACAAGATCAACCTCGACAGCACCACTGGCAGCGCCTCCACCTTCTATGGCCTGCTGATTGGTAAGGAAGGCATCCTCAGCAGCAACAAGGATAGCCTAAAGGCGGTGGTTGACGCTTACAAGGATGGCAGCAAGTCTCTCAGCAGCAACGCGCAGTACATCGCCGCGCTCGCAAAGCTGCCCACCGACCGCAGCATGACCCTCTACATGGACAACGCCAAGTTCGCTGGCACGGTCAGCGCGGCGATTGATGAGGCGGCCAAGGATAGCCCGATGATGGGCAGCAGCTTCAAGTCGACCAAGGGGATGTACGATCAGATGAAGAATGGCAACACCATTTCAGTTGTCGGTGTAACCGCACGGCCCAACGGTGTGCAGCTCGATTCCGCTGGCAACATCGCCGATAGCGCTACCACACTCAGCGCTGCAATGCCGATGATTAGCGACCGCAACATCGTCAAGATGATGCCCGCCGATACCTGGGCCTTCTTCGCCAGCGCCGACCTCAAGGATCTGGTCACCCAGGGTCTGACCTACCTCGACAAGATGAACTACTTCAGCAGCATGGGTATGGGCAACATGAACGCCGCGCAGCTCAAGCAGCAGTTCAAGCAGGCCACCGGCCTCGACCTCGACAGCGACATCCTTAGCTGGATGGGCGGCGAGTGGGGGATGTATATCCAGCCCGGCGCGGATGCCAGCACCCCAGCCCAGGGCGGCTTCGTCCTCAACGTCAAGGATAGCAAGGCCCAGGCCACTACCAGCATCCACAAGATCAACCAGGCGATCAAGGACAAGCTGCTGACTGGCAGCAACGATAGCAGTGATTACGCACCCAAGCTGACCGAGGAGCAGGTGGCGGGCAGCAAGGTCTACAAGTTCGGCAGCATGAGCAGCGCTGTTTACTACGGCATCGTTGGTGACTACTTCTTCATCACCAGCAACACCGCGACGATGCAGGCAATCGCCTCCGGCAAGGGTGGCGTGACCGACAGCGCCAACTACAAGGGCGCAATGACCAACGCACTCACCAACAACAACGCAATCATGTACGTCAACGTCCAGGCCATCCGCGAGGCGGTCGAGAAGATGATGAACCTTAGTGGTGGCAGCACGAGCAGCACCATGAACTACGATAAGGACATCAAGCCCTTCCTCGTCCCGTTCCACAGCCTGGGCATCACCGAAGACAACGCTAACGGCCTGCAGCACTCGGTGCTGTTCGTGGACATCGAGAAGTAAGGACCGTTGGCATAGAAGTTGAAACATGAGTGGGTAGTGCGCACGCCGTGCGTGCTGCCCACTCTTGCTGATTGTGGATTGCAGATTGCAGATTGCAGATTAGGAGAGATGATTTGACCCCACTAGACGCTAGCCCCTCCCCCAAAGGGGGAGGCTGGGAGAGGGTTCGCGCTTTCGTGCTTTTGCCAATTTCCCTGTTTGGCCTTATACTGCTGCTGGCAAGTTGCGGCAGCAATCAGTCAGGCGGCAATGGTGGCAGTGGCGGCGATACCAGCCTTGACGCGCCGACGGTGTTGAGCCAGGCAATTAGCGCGACCAATGCCGCCACCGCGTTCCACTTCAAGATTGATGTGAAGGGGCAGACAGCGGCAGGCAGCGCCTTCTACATCCTGGGCGGCGAGGGCGACTTCACCAAGCCCAACCAGGTGTCCGCCAAAGTGAATGCGGTTTATGCCGGAGCCACCGTCGAGGCCAGCTATGCGGGCAAGGGCGACAAGCAGTACATCGCGGTAATCGGCTGCTGGCAGCCATTCGATGGTCTCACGCTCGCGCCCGACAAGGCCGCCACCGATATTATGGCTCACATTTCCAGCCTGAACAAAACTGGCGTGGAGAGCATGGATGGCGTGCAGAGCCACCACCTCACCGGCCAGATCACCGCACAGCAACTCGCCGCTCTCTCGCCAGAGGCGACCCAGACCAATACGGTCAAGGTTGATATGTGGGTGGGAGTCGCCGACCAGCAACTCCACCGCGTACTGCTCTCCGGCGCAATCAGTCGTGGCGATGCTAACAACGCTACCTACGACATCCACTTCAGCGACTTCAATAAGCCCGTCACCGTCACCCTACCGCCCGCCAGCGACATCTGCAAGAAGTGAGTGCTGAGTGCTGAGTGCTGAGTGCTGAGAGGCAAAAAGCCTCTCCCGTGAAGGGAGAGGCTTGGTGAGGGTGAATCTCTCCAGACATCCAGGTTAATTGTAATACCAGTTCGCTAAGGAGATGCTACAATTCTGTAGGGGCGAACAACGGTTCGCCCTGGCCCAAACTATAGCGACACCATAGCTAATTGGTATAAGTACAAACGCCGATAAGCTAAAAGCCTCTCCAGTCAAAGGAGAGGTATGGTGAGGGTGAATGTTGCCTACTTAGCAACCAAACGAGCAAATATGGCAAACATCATAGCGACCAAAACCGAGCCACAGTCAACCGCCGAGGCACTTGCCCCTGTCGGGCGGCCCATGCTGATACTGGCGGTCATCTGCGCTGGTATCTTCCTGGCCGCGCTTGATCAGACGGTCATCGTCACCATCCTACCGCAAATCATCAGTAGCCAGTTCATCCCTATCAACCATGTGGATCAGGCAGGCTGGATTGTGACCAGCTACCTGCTCGGTTACACCGTCGCCATGCCACTGCTGGGTCGGGTCGCCGATGTGTTTGGCCGCAAGCGCACCTACCTGGGTTGCCTGCTGCTGTTCCTGCTCGGCTCGATGGGCTGCGGACTAACCGGCAGTGGGATACTGGGCCTGGATACCGGCCTGCCCTGGCTATACGGCTGGCGGGCAGTGCAGGCGCTGGGAGGAGGCGCGATCCTGCCGATCGGCATGGCAATGACCCGCGACCTGTTTCCCGCGCAGCGACGCACCTTCGCCATCGGCGTAATCGGCGCGGTCGCCGAAGGCGGCGGCGTGCTAGGGCCGATATATGGTGCGGGCATCATCAGCCAGTTGTCGTGGCAGTGGGTATTCTTCATCAACGTGCCGCTTGGCCTGATCGCCTTCGCCCTGGTCGCAATCATGCTGAAGGGACATGGCGGCGAACGCGGCCTGAAGGTAGACTGGCTGGGCGGGTTGCTACTCAGTGGTGGGCTGCTGCTGCTCACCCTCGCCCTCTCGCAGAAGACCGACGATCCGGTAAACCCCAAACTGTTCGCCACCGACCTGTTCCTACCGATGTTGATCGGCGCGGTTGTCTTTCTCGCCCTGTTCGTCGCGGTGCAGAAGCTGGGGGCGCAGCCGCTGTTCGATCTACGTTATGCTGGGCGCGGCTTTATCAGCGCCTGTCTGGCGAACTTCCTGGTTGGCGTGGCGCTGATCACCGCCATGGTCAACATCCCCATCTTCGGCCAGACCGTGCTGGGCTTCGACGATGTGCAGGCTGGGCTGGTGCTACTACGCATGACTGCCTTCATCCCCGTCGGTGCGTTCCTGGGCGGATGGCTGGCCGAGCGGCTGGGCTATCGCGTCATCGCCGTGACTGGGCTGCTGTTCGCCGCGCTAGGTTTCTGGCTGATGAGCAACTGGCAGGTCGACATTGTGAGCAACCAACTGCAACTGACCATCGATGTCGGTGCGGTCGGCTTCGGCTTTGGGCTGCTGATTGCTCCGCTCTCCGCCAGTGCCATCAACGCGCTGCCAGCGCCCCAGGCCGCCTTCGCCAGCGCTACAGTAACGTTTTCCCGCTTGCTGGGCATGACCCTCGGCCTGCCCACCCTCGGCGCGGTAGAGCTAACCCGCCTCGCCTATCTGCTCAAGGATGCGCCTGGGTTCGACAACCCCAACTATCCGAACGCGGTCAAGCTGGCGACCTTGCAGATGTACACCGAGATGTTTTTTGGCGCAGCGATCATCTGCCTGATCGGGCTACTGCCCGCACTATTCCTCTTGCAGCGGGCGAACACTGAATGGCAAAAAGCCCCCAGTGGGGGTTTGGGGGAGAGTGGTGAGGCGCAATTATGCGAGCGGATACCTATGCTCGGTGATGAACTAAGCAGAGAGAGCCAGCTACTGTTGCAGGCGGCGCAGATGAGCTTCGCTCTGCCGCCCGATGTTTACGCCATCGCCCAGGGGATGTCTGAAAAGGGCGAACAACGGTTCGCCCCTACAGAAAGCAGGTCGGCTTCTCAAGAAGTGCAAGGCACCTACCGGCAATACTGCTACTTCATCACCAGCGCGTCGGGCAAGAACCTGCTGATTGGCTGCCCCGCCTACGATGAGGAGCTAGCTGAGGCGCTCGATGCCCTGGGCGGGATAGACACCCTGCTGCCGCTCGATGGCGGCAAGGATGCCGAACTCTGGCAGTACGAGTTCGACTGCGAGGTTATCGCCAGCCGGGGCGCAGACGGTGATGAGCAGCTTGCCGAGGACCTAATCTTGCTCCGCATTGCAGGCCAACCGCTGCTACTGTATCAGCAGCACGGCGGGGTATTGTGCTGTGGCGATATGTTCACTACTGATGCCGACGGTAAGCTGACCCTCTCCCCGCCCCAACCCGAAGCTATCCGCCACCTCCAATCCTACCCTATCGCCGCCTTCCTACCCAGCCGCACCGCAGGCGGCTTCATCACTGAGGGTGGCGCGGAGGCACTGGCAGCACTAGCAAAGGGATAAACGGATTGAGCCAGCGGATTGTGGCAGCAAAAAGCCTCTCCCTTCACGGGAGAGGTTTGGTGAGGGTGAATCTCGCCCCGCATCAATGTCCATCGTAAGTGAGGAGCGCACCACAAATGGCAACCAACCCGCACCCCCAACCAACCTTGCACGACCCACTCGACAGCGGCACGCCCATCATTGACTATGTTGGCCCAGCG
>JANXYP010000263.1 GCA_025355955.1 Chloroflexota bacterium | reverse complement strand
TGGAAGCCCAGCGGGTGAGTAAGTACCACAGTGAGCAGGTTAGCATCCTGAGTGGAGCAGTGACACTTTCAGGCACCCTATTGCTGCTACCCCCTGCGGACGGGCCGCGCCCAGCGGTGGTGATTGTGCCGGGCGAGGGCGCTGCGTCGCAGAGTGGGGGTTATGCGCTGGCCGACCGCTTTGCCCGTGCGGGTATTGCGGCGCTGATCTACGACAAACGCGGGGTTGGCGGATCGAGCGGCGACTGGCGTAGCGCCAGCCTGGGCGATTTGGGCGATGATGCCGCCGCTGCCGTGCGCTTCTTGCAGGGGCGCAGCGAGATCAACGCGCAGCAGATCGGCGTGGTCGGCGCAGGTCAGGGAAGCTGGGTGGCGGGCATCGCCGCTGCTCGTTCGCCAGCTGTTCGCTTCGTCATCGCCGTATCGCCATCCGGCGTGTCACCTGCGGCGCAGGAGTTGTGGCGCAACCAGAACAACCTGCGCTTCGCAGGCTTCGACGATCGGCTGGCTGGCATGGCGGTCAAAGCCCTGAATCTGACGCAGGACATCGGCGTGCAGCTGGCGAACGGGGGGCTGACAACTCCCGACTGGCTACGCAACCTGGGCTATAGCGCAGTTGCCGACCTCAGCCGCAACCCCACTGCGCTCTGGTATCGGGTGCGGCAACCCACCCTGCTTGTCTATGGCGGGCTGGACAAGCTGACCCCGCCGCTGCAGAGTGCAACGGTGATCAGCGCCGCGCTAAGGGCGGGTGGTAACGGCAACTTCACGGTACGCTACTTTCCCAATGCTAACCACGATCTGATGCTGGCTCCCAGCGGCTACCAGCATGAGGTGCTGCCCCTTGACGAGTACGCGCCCGGCTACTTCGATGCAATTACCGGCTGGACACTGGCCCGCATCACAGACAAACCCACGCCGCCCTCTGATAATCTACCCGCGCCTGATACCAGCGTTGCCACCTACGTCCAGTTGCCCTTCTACGGCAGCGCCTGGGTGCAGCTAATCGCTATGCTGGTATTTGCGCTCATCTTCCTGGTTGCTATCCTCAGCTTCCCGATTGCCCATCTGGTGCGCCTGCGCCACAGCGACAACACTGGCACGGAGACGGAAGGGCAACTACGTGGCATGGCTTGGGTCATCGCTCTGCTCGACCTGCTGATCATCGGCGGATTGGTGGGGGTGCTGGCGCTTGTGGCGCAGGAAGATGCCGAAAAGCTGGCGACCGTCTTGCCGATCCTATCCTGGTTGGCGTTCATCACCGCAGTGCTAACCGTGATCCTCGCGGTGGCTAGTTGGCGTACCCGCAGCTTCGCTTACGGCTGGCGGCGATTCGGCCAGCTAATCTTCATCGCCGCCGCGATCGCGTTTATCCCATTCCTGCTCTACTGGAATCTACTGGGGTTCTGAGCATCAAGCGGTACTAAACTGCCGATCGCCCGCATCGTCCTGCTGCGGCACAATGTAGATGCGGTAAAATCAGCATCGACAACGCTACAGCAGGGCGCACAACCGTGCGCCCCTACAATTTACTGCATTACCCTCTGGGAACGGTATTAGAGGATCACCTATGCCTTATTTCAAACCGCAACTGAGTGATGCGGAAGTGCGTACCCTGCTCACCGAACGCTTCGCCGCGCCCAAAGGCGAACTACGGCAGTTGGAGGGCGGCCAGATCGCGCAAACGATCGCCTTCACCGCCCAGGGGCAAGACTACATCCTGCGCCTCAACCCGCCCAGCGTGCCGGACTTTGCGAAGGATGCCTACGTTTATCGTCACTACGCCTCGCCTAGCCTACCGATCCCACCGATCTACCAGCTTGGCATGGTGGGCGATCTGTCCTATGCGATATCGCATCTGATGCCCGGCAAGAACATGATCGGCTTGCCAACCGCCGAAATCGCCAGCTACGTCCCCGCCCTGATCGAAACACTGGACGCAATCCACGCTAGCGATGTAAGCATCAGCACCGGCTACGGCGCGTTCGACGCTAACGGTGTTGCGCCCTATCGTAGCTGGCGCGAGTTTATGATCAGTATCGGCGACGAACACGAACCAGGCAGCTTCTACGGCAGGTGGCATAACCTGTTCGATGAAACCTTCCTAGAGCATGATGTATGGGAGCGCATCTACGCCGCTATGGAGCAGATGCTGGATTACTGCCCAGAGCAACGCTGGCTGCTGCACGCCGACTACGCCTTCGGCAATGTGCTGGTGCAGGATGGACGGATCAACGCAGTGCTGGACTGGGCTAACGCGATGTACGGCGACTTCCTTTTCGACGTGGCGTGGCTCGACCATGTGCTGCCCGACCATCAGATACTCGACCGTTGCGCCGCCTACTACGCGGCGCAGGGTCGCGTCATCCCCCACTACCGCGAGCGGCTACAATGCTACAATTATCTAATCGCCCTCGACTCGATGCGCTACTACGCGAACGTGGGCAAAGAGGCTGAGTACAACGCCTATCGAGATCAGATTTTGCCCACACTTGAGTGAGCAGCTGCAACAGGAGGTGAGCGCCGAGGTGCCTAGGAGAAGTTGCTATGCCGTACCGAACTGCCGGTCGCCTGCATCGCCCAGCCCCGGCACGATGTAACCATGTTCGTTGAGGTGGCTGTCCACTGCGGCAACGTGGATTGGCACATCGGGGTGAGCATCGGCGAGGTGGCGCACCCCTTCAGGCGCGGCAATCAGGCCCATGAACTTGATGCGCTTCGTTCCCCAACGTTTGAGGATGTCAATCGTGGCTACTGCGCTGCCGCCGGTAGCAAGCATCGGGTCCAGCACGAGGCACATACTGGTGGTGGGTTGCACCGGCAGCTTGTTGTAATACTCGATTGGCTCCAGTGTGGTGTGGTCGCGGTAGAGGCCGATGTGCCAGACTTGGGCGTAGGGGATCATCATCAGCGCGGCATCCACCATGCCCAGCCCGGCGCGGAGGATGGGAACGAGGCCGATGCGCTCGGCAATCTCCTGCCCCAACATCGGCGCGACGGGCGTTTCGATGTTGATAGCGGCAGTCGGCAAGTCGGCGGTAGCTTCATAGGTGAGCAGCATGGCAAGCTCGCGCACCAGTTCGCGGAACTTCTTCGGCTCGGTGCCGCTTGCCCGCAGCAGCGCCAGCTTGTGCAAAATCAGCGGGTGGTCGCTGACGTGCAGGTTAGCCACATCGCTGATGTCGGTGCGATGCGGCGGCGGGGTGATGCGTAGGGCGCGATCGTCGGTCATGCTTCCTCCAGATACGGAAAGGCTTTTTGCTTTACTTGTAAGCAACGGCAAGGTTGATGTAGATGGGGAAGCTACACCCCGCATCGGTTACGTAATCCTGCAAGGCCGATCCGACCTCGCTTACGATTGCAGCACGGGTAGCGTCGTCAACGCTGGCATCGGTCATGGCAGCCAGCGGGCCGACGCGCATAATCGCCGCGACAAACTGCTCCACCGAGGCGAAGTGCGTCGGCACCCCGATGGAACGTACCATTACATCGCCGAAGCCAGTGCTAGCAATCAAGGTGTATAGCTCCTCGGCATCGCTCAACCCGAATATTCCCCTGGTGACGAAGGTGGCAGCTTGTTGGCCGACATGGCGACCCAGCGCCTCGGCTATGGACGCCATACCAGGAGAACGCTGGAGTGCGGTTGATACCGAAATGCCCAGCCTGCCACCCGCCACCAGCACGCGGTGCATCTCGCGCAATGACCCCATGCGGTTAGGGAAGAACTGAAGTCCTTGCTGGCAAAGCGCCACATCGATTGTACCCGCCGCGAACGGCAGCGCCTGCGCGTCATCCAGGTGCCACTCGATCGGCGCTCCTTGTGAGGGCAGACCGCGGGCCACTTCTAGCATTGCGGGATCGGCATCCAGACCAATGACTACGCCGCCGCAGCCTGCCGCTGCTCGCGTTGCCACCCCGCTGCCACAGGCTATATCCAGCACCCGCTCACCGTGCTGAAGGGCAACCGCTTCAATCAGCGCAGCAGTGTATCCATCAAATATACCTGGCACGATGTAACGTTGGTAAGACTCGGCGACACTAATGTCGCTAGGGCCGAATTGTTGCTCAGTCATTACCTCCTCCTCGAACCAATTGCCTCGCCCCTGCTCAACCTATGCCCGGCACGGGATAGCGATTGACCAACGCGGCCACTCGCTGCCGCGCCTCGTCCTTCACCGCTTCCGACGAGCCATCGCCACGGGCGATGTTGTGCAGGGTCAGCTTGATGATGGCGGCGACTTCGCGCATATCAGCGGGGGTGAAGCCGCGCGATGTAACCGCCGGGCTGCCCACGCGGATGCCACTGGCGGTGGCGGGCGGGTTCTTGTCGTAGGGGATGGCGTTCTTGTTGACAGTAATGCCCACCTCGTCGAGCGCGTGTTCCGCCGCCTTGCCAGTGATGCCCAGGCCGCTGACATCCACCAGCGCGAGGTGGTTGTCGGTGCCGCCGCTGACCAGGCGCAGCCGCCCACCCGCTGGGTCGGAGGTGTCCACCAGCGCGGCGGTAAGCGCGGCGGCGTTGTCAATGATACGTTGCTGATAGCCCTTGAAGTAAGGCTGCAAGTCTTCGTAGAACGCCACCGCCTTGCCCGCGATCACGTGCATCAGCGGGCCGCCCTGGGTGCCGGGGAACACGGCTTTGTCTATAATCTTGGCGTGTTCCGCGCCGCACAGGATCAGGCCACCGCGTGGCCCGCGCAGTGTCTTGTGCGTGGTGCTGGTAACGAAGTGGGCGTGACCGATTGGCGAGGGATGCAGGCCAGCGGCAATCAGCCCGGCAATGTGAGCGACATCGGCCATCAGGTACGCGCCCACCGTGTCGGCAATCTGGCGCAGGCGGGGGAAGTCAATAATGCGCGGGTAGGCTGACGCGCCGCACACGATCATCTTGGGCCGCTCTGCCTCGGCGACGCGCTGTACCTCATCGTAGTCGAGTAGCTCATCTTCAGCCCGCACCCCGTAGCTGACCCCGCGAAAATACTTGCCGCTAATCGTCACCTTGTAGCCGTGGGTGAGATGGCCGCCATGCGCCAGGCTCATACCCAGGATGGTGTCGCCCGGTTGCAGGGTGGCAAAGTAGACTGCCATATTCGCCTGTGCGCCGCTGTGGGGCTGGACGTTGGCGTGTTCCGCACCGAATAGCGCTTTGGCACGGTCAATCGCCAATTGCTCGGCAATGTCTACGTACTCGCAGCCACCGTAATAGCGATTGCCTGGGTAGCCTTCGGCGTACTTGTTGGTAAGCACACTGCCCACCGCCTGTAGCACGGCGCGGCTGACGTAGTTCTCGCTGGCGATTAGCTCAATCTTGTCGTGCTGGCGGCCCTTCTCCTGATCGATGGCAGCATAAATCTGCGGGTCGGTGTCGCGCAGGTCGGCCCAGCCCCACTGGGGGGCGGCTGGCTGCACGTTGGCGGGAGCGGTGGTCTCTGGCGGGTTTGCGGTTGCGGGCATGATTTAGTTCTCCTTTTAATTCAGGGTCGCAGCCAGCAATCGGGCCAATGAATTGTTCGAGCCAACGGATTGTGAAAACGGATAAACGGATTGGCTATTGCGGCTGGCGTAGGGGTGGCCTGATAATTTGCTTTGCTGTATGTGGGCTATTATAACGCAGGGTGGGCGGGTTGGCAACTGGTCCGATGATTCGCCTGGCAAAAGCAAATGGCCGAAAATTGATGCGGCTCACCTATTGCATTTTTCACAAGATAGTGTCGCAATTAACTGACTGCAGCTAATACCAATTAGCTGTGGTGCCGCTATAGATTGAACCCGGGCGAACAACGGTTCGCCCCTTCAGATATACACCAGCTCCTCAGCCAAATGGTATTAGTTGATGATGGTGGTTACTCATGACCATGCCCATAGTCGCTGTTCCTCAGCCCAGGGTAGGTTATACCAATTAGCCGAGGAGACGCTATTGATTGGGCCAGGGCAAACAACGGTTCGCCCCTACAGAATTGTAGCGTTGCCTCGACGAATTGGTATTGGTATTAGTAAGGTGAGGTGGGGATGGCCTGGGTTAGCGGGCCGAGCGGGCCAGCATTGCCCCAGGCATCCACTGGCACGACTGCGAAGTAGTAGTTGGTGCCGTTGGTGAGCGCCTGCGGGCTGCCGCTTGCCTGGCTGACCGCCAGCCGCACGCGGGTGTGCATTGCGGTCGCGTCAAGCTGGGCCACTGGCTTCATGCCATCCACTGAGTCGAAAGGCGCGTCGCTGGCGTAGACGCGATATCCGACCGTGGTGGTAGCGGGTTGGTAGCCAACCCAGTCCAGTTCTACCGCGCTGCCGCGCTGACTATCGGCGGCCAGCGCATCGACGGGCGGCTGGGCGACGTTGTCGTGATCCACACTCAACAGGCGAATGTTATCCACGTATAGCACCCGCCCAGCATCCGGCAAGCGATAGCCGAACAGGTAGTGACCGACCTGGGTGATGTCAATCTTAGTCGCGGTGTTTATCTGATAGGCGAAATGCTCATTGCCGGGGTAGACCTGGGCCTGCCAGTCGGCGGTCACGGTGGAGTCGTCGTTGTAGATGGCGGAGTGAACCAGCGGGTAGGGAAAGGCCAGTGAGGGATTGGTAACATCGAGGGCGAGGAAGTCGTACTGCGACCAGTTGCGGGGTTGGAAGTCGGCCCCCTCCGGCTGCTTGTAAGCGCCCGCCCACAGGGTGTTGTAATTGCTCTGGCCGGTGTAGCCGAACTGCGCCGCCTGGGTGCCGGAGGTTGCCCCCGCGCCCACGCCGAGGATGCTGACCGCGCCCGGCGGGTCGGAGCGCCAGCTTGCCAGGTCGGCATCACTCTCGAAGTCGCTGATGGTAGCAACCGCATTGACGCTGTAGACGTAGAATGGCTGGGCGGCGGTGAAGGCCAGGCCATCCGGCCGATCGGACCAGGCGCGAATACGCCAGTACCAACGACCGGTATCAAGTGGGTCGGGCAGTTGCAGCCAGGTGCCGCTTGCCACGTAGGTGCGCGGATCGGCGAAGTCGGGGCGGCGCGACAGTTGCAAGGTGTAGGTAGTCACCCCGCTAACCGCCAGCCAGGCGAAGGTGGGGTCGGCGGTGAACACCTTGCCGAAGGCGCGGGGGTAGTAGGGACTTGGCACCGCGCCCACCGTCTGGCCGACGCGCTGCTCGTAGACGTGCTGATTGTACTCAGCCATCCGTATCACCAGCGAGTCGTAGGGGTGATCGGTCGCGTCCACCAGACCCCAGTTGTTGCTCTGGTCGGGGCGCAGGCCCACTGCTGGGTCATCGGCATAGGCGAACCAGTGAACGCCGACGACGTAGGGGCGTTTGACCAATTCGTTGATGAAGGTGCGATAAGCATCAGCGCGGCTATCCTGGGTGGGCAGGATGGGGCCGGGGCTGCCGAAGTTGTTGGGCTGGCCGCTGTCGGCGGCGCGGGCAGTGAACTCAGTGATCAGCACCGGCTTATTACCCCAAACCCCAGCCTGATCCACGGTGGTGAGGTCGGGGGCAGCATAGTTGAAGCTGCGGTTGTAAACGTTGACCGATTGCACATCAATATAGGGCTGGGCGGCCTCCACTACGGTGCGGAACTGCGGGGGCGGCAGGTGGCGATCGCCGAGGATGAGGTGGTTGGGGTCGCGGGCGCGCACGCTGCTGGTGGTAACGCTGTAGTAGCGGTCGGCAACCTGACGGAGGAAGGCATCCTTGTCGCCATCGGCGGCCGGGGTGGTGATGCTGGTGGTATTGAGCAGGCTGCTGGCTTCTTTGCCGTCGAAGCTGGTGTAGCCGCTGCCCCAGGCGGCGTTGAGCGCGCCAATCGAGGCGTAGCGCGAGGCTAGCAGGCTGACCCAGGACCGCTTGCCCGCTGCGCTGGACGGCAGGGCGATATAGTTCTCGACCACCGTGTTGTGGGGCTGGGCGACATAGAAGCCATTGTGATACCACCACAGTTCGTTATCGAGGAAGTAGCCGAGCAGCCACGGGTTGTGGATGTCGGCATCGCTGATGTGGGCCTTGACCGCCTGCTGCACCGCCGGGGGGAAGGCAGGGTCGAAGACATCGGCGAAGCCCGCGTTGGCGCGGGGCATTTGCCCGGAGGTAAGGTCGAGTACGCGGGTAGTGACCAGGCCACGCCCTTCCAAACCGGGGTCGCTCCAACTGCCAATCGTGTTGAAACCCCAGCTAATTAGCCGCTGGCTGGCAAGGTTGTACCAGATACCCAGGTCGGGATATTGCTTGGCGTTGTAGTAGGCGTAGCTGCCATTTGCGCCGCTGCCAACTGAGGGCGAGATTGAATTAACCCCCATCGACCAGAAGGCGTGGCCGTCGGGCGTGACCAACCACCAGCGGCCATCAATCTGCGCGGTGCGGAAGAATCCGCTGCTGTTGTCAATCGGCATCCCCAAAAAGCCGCCATATTGATCGCTGCTGGGGCCGTGCGCCCCACCAGCAGTAGCAAACGGCGGAGTTTGGCTGCTATTGACCCCACCAGCAGCGCGCTGCACCACTTTATTCTGCAGTGGCGGGCTGCCGCCCAACTGACTCGGCCCCAGCGTCAACACCAACAGCAGCAGCAGGCTGAGAGCGACCTGCGTTCTAAGCATCCAACGTGGCATCTGATTGTGCTCCTTCCCGGACATAAAATTGCCTTGCACTCTCTATGCTATAGTCAAGTAAGCGCGATTCGCTTCAGTTATTTTGCCTGCTTACCCAGCAGATAGCGCAGGTGGTCGAGAAACTGGGTGAAATGCGGCAACTTGGCGACTTGCTGAGGGTTCAGATGATAGAGTAGGACAGCGGCGTGCGAAGTTTTATTATAGCGCCCGCCAGTTATCTGGTGAAGCAAGGCCGAGGGATGAGGGATTTGCTCAACATCTGTCTCCGGTTGCGAGGCGCTGAGAGGAACATCAACAGCGCGGAAGTATCGTTCGAGCGCAAGCCAATCGGCCAAAAACCATGCTTCCATCTCTTGAACCATGAAGAACACGTTCTTGGCCGCAATGCCTTGCTTTAGCAGCCGTTGTTTTAGGCGGTCATTCTTCACGTTAGCCAGGCTGCGGTGCTGCATCAAGTGCTGGGCGCGATCAGCGGAAGGGTCAATATATGTATCACTATCAACCAGCAGCACAAGTGCATCGTTTGTCTTACCCGCTATGTTGTCTTCGACCGCTAGTATAAAAGCGCGGATAGTTTCGCTAATGCCGCCACGACAGTTGACTAGCCAGCCATCAAGCTGATTATCCAGGCACTTTCTCAGGAACTCAAGGATACCAGTATTCAGGACTGGGTTGCCTTCAACGAAGATACGCACCGCCATCAGCTATTTCCTCCAACCACGTTCATCTCCCAGATCTCACCCAGGTTATATTGCTCAAGCCAGTTTGACAGGCGTTCAGGGCTAAGGCGGTTCATTACGGTACTTTCATCCACCTTCTCGCACACTATGACGCTTTCGGGTGTGTCGGTGAACTGATCCACCAACGGCCGAGAGTGGGTGGTAACTATTATCTGGCTCTTGCGTGCTGCCTGTCGTAGCAGGTTTGCCAGGAGGGGGATCGCATTTGGGTGCAGATTAGTTTCCGGTTCCTCGATGCAAATAATCGCCGGTGGATCAGGGTGGAGCAAGACTGCCAACAAGGCCAGCCAGTGCAATGTCCCCTCCGAAATGCGAGAAGCCGGGGTGATAAAGCCCTTTTCCCTAAGAACTAGTTGGATGAAGTCCCCCAATATATTAACGCGCACATCATCAGCTCCGCGATAGAAATATTTAAGGTACTCGATCAGTCTAGCCTCTACAGCGGAGTCAGGGTTGTTTTTGAGGTTATTAAGTACAGCCGCGAGGTTGCTAGCATCTTCAAGCAAGGTATTGGTGAGTAGTTGGTTCTGTTGTACCTTGCGTACCAACGAGTCACGCCCGAAGTTCCAGTCTACGTACAATCTAATGTCCTGGAACCTGGCCCTAATGTAGTTAATTTCCGCCCTAGCAGCAATTCTCATATAAGGGAGTGCTGAAGCACCCTCGTAAGACTCATCTACAAACAGCTGCGTGCGCCGTCCAAGTTGATGGTAGCTGATCGACTCGTATGAATGGTCAAAATAACGAACTGGCTTTCTACCCTCTACTCCTGCGGCGTTTTCGGTATATTCGTTAACAACCCCGATCGTCCTACTAGGCTTACGCTCTGCAAAAGACAAGGAGTATCGAAGTTCACTGTTACCAACAACTGCCCTACCTTGAGTGTAAGGTACTACGGCTTGGATACTAGCAACTGGATTCTCATTGCTATTCTTCCAGATCCACTCAACCACGCCGCCACGGTCATTGATATATTGCTCCATACTACCTTTAGCAGCGGCAGCCAGCAAGCCAACAGCGTCCAAAAAGTTCGACTTGCCTGAGCCGTTCGGCCCAACCAGGATATTAAGGGGCAGCAAATCAAGCGGCGTGGTCTCCGGACCAAAGGAGAGCAGGTTATTTAGATGGATACTCTTTATCGTAACCTGACGCTCTTTAGAGGGCGTAGAAGTAACGACCCTTTCGCTAGTATCAACAGCCATGATTTTATCTCCTCCTGCTCAGTTATGGGTAGCAGCCTGACAATCCTGGCAGCGGCCATAGACTTCCAGATGGTGGCCCTCGACCTTGAAGCCGTGGCGTTCGCCCAGCCGCGCCAACAACGCTTCGACCTCACCTTGCTCGAAATCCATTACCCGGTTGCAGTTGGCGCAGACGATGTGGTGGTGATGGGCGCGGCCACAGACCACATAGCTGTGGCAGCCAGCGTCGTCGAGGTGGACGCGCTGCAGGATACCGACCGCAGTTAGCAGGTCGAGGGTGCGAAAGACAGTCGCTCGCCCGATGCTGGAAGCCTCGCGCTGCACGCTGTCGAGCAACTCTGCGGAGGTGAAGCGCTCGTGGCCTCCCGCAATGATGGTGAGAATGGCGCGGCGCGGCTCAGTCAGGCGGTAGCCCGCATTGTCCAACTGGCGCAGTAGGATAGCGGCTGGACCTCTTCTCATTGCATCACTTGCCATAGCATCACTTGTCATTGCATCACTTGTCATTGCATCACCTGTCATTGTAACATCCACCCTTCACTGATACTGTTATGATACTGCTAAAGGCGAGTGTTGTCAAGGACTGGGCTTTGTGATGATGACGTTAGGTTTAACTGGCGAGGCTGAATTCAGGCGAGGGCGCGGCGGCTGAGGCGTACTCCGCCGAGGTGGATGGCAAGGCAGAGCAGCGCGTTGGTCGCTGCGGCAACCACTAGCCAGCCATCCTGCAACCAGAAGCCGCCAAGGAAGAGCCAGAGGGGGAAGTAGGTGTGGGCAAACAGCGGCACAATCCAGGTGGGTAGGGGCGGGTGCGCGACCGGCTGGCGATGACGCAGGCCGTAGGCAGCGACGATCAGGCAGATGAGGCCGAGCGTCCAGGTAATCAGCCACCAGGTGTTCGATGGCTTGATTATGCCGCTCAAGGCATTGGCGGCCCAACTGGGCCAGGTAATGCCCAGCAGCAGGAGCGGCTCGGCGAGAATAAGCGTGACAAATGGCGCTGCGATCTGCCACCTGTTGCCCCAGCTGCGTCTTTGCCCAATACCCTCCAACCAGCGCACCAGGCTGCTAAAGGTCAACACCACCATCATCCAGCCATAGAAGTTGGCCCAGGGAATACCGAACCAGTCGGAGTTAAGCGGGCTGCGCCCCGTACCCGACCAGTCCCATTTCCACATCCCCAGCCGATAGGCAACTACATCCATCGACAGATCAATATTGACGGCAAGTAGCGCATCAAGAAAAGGACGGGTCCAGATGGGTAGGCCGAGCGAGTCGGTGAACAGCCGCACGCTGTACATAATCACACCCCAACCAATACCGATGCAGATTGGCACTGGTCCAACCATCACCATAAAGTTGCCGTAGGTGTAACCTTTGTTGGTGAGGATGTCGGCATATTCGAGCAGCACGCCGAAGGCGCTGCCCGCGACGATGAATGCCACCCAGCCGAAGCCACGCTTCCAGGCATCATGCAGGCAGATTGCCAGTAGCGTATACATCAGCAACTCGGCAATGATGAAGCTAATCGGTACCATCAATACTACACTACTCCAAATCCAATGTTCCCAATAGGAAGGGGGTAACTCCTGTTTTGCAGGTTTGTCTGGCTTGTTCGGCGGTTTATCCGACTTAACGGGGGGATTGTCAGAAATGCCACCATTGTAGCGGTTCATCGCCACGATGATGCCATCGCGCAGCCACACCTCGGCGGCCTCGGCGGCCAGGTCAATTGCCTCAGCGATGATGGGGGCTTCCTGGCGAGTGAAGTTATTGAGGACGTAATCACGGGTCGGGCCGGAGGTGGAGGGGCGACCAATGCCCACGCGCAGGCGATTGAAATCTTGCCCCAGGTGGGCAATGATGCTCTTCACTCCATTATGACCACCTCCTGAACCGCGCTCGCGCAGGCGCAGCAGGCCAGCTGGCAGGTCAAGCTCATCGTAAATGACCAGCAGGTTCGGCTGCGGGATCTTGTACCAATGCAGGATTTCGGCGATGGAGATGCCGCTATCGTTCATGTAGGTCTGCGGTTTGGCGAGCATCACGCTATGACCATCGATTGTGCCTCTGGCAATCTCCGCCTTCAGCCTGCGCGTATCAAAACGCAGGTTGTGGCGGGCAGCCAGTCGCTCCAGGCACATGAAGCCTACGTTGTGTCGGGTGCGGGCGTAGATAGGGCCGGGGTTGCCCAGCCCCGCAATTAGATATGTCTGCTGCTCTGCCATTATACCAGCGCCATCTTGTTGTGCCATATTATCCACATATATTCGCCCAGCGCAAGAACAAGTATCAACCTTGCCGTAGTGAGTGCAGAAGGGAAGACTTCCATACTGGTTGAACCAGGAAAGGTGCGATCAGGGCCAAAAGTGGCGATCGGATTACCTTGCTGGTCCTCGAAGACGTATTTGATAGTGAGCAGACTGGTCTTAAACTTTAGGTGTGCTTCATCAGCGGTGAACTCCAAATCTGCGCCGCTGCCCAGCAAGTGCTGCTGGAAACTGGCAATCACCTTGCCCGCCTCGTCTTCGATGGTCAAATGGCGATTGTACAGGTCATGCGCCCTGATATTGAACTTGCCGAAGTGGGTGGTGGAAAGCACGGCAAACGAATTGACGCGATAAATCTGCAGGCGGGCAAGCGTCTCTCGGCCTTCGTGCAAGGCGAATAGCAAACCTGAGTGGCTCGATTTCCAAAGCAAGTGACGGGTCTCTTGCTCGACTTGGTCCTCCTTAACTTCGTCTTGTTTAACCTGGTCAGGTTTCACTTTGTCCATATGCTTGCACCCTTAAAATATCCCACTAGATAAACAGTAGAGGGAGTTTGAACGCGCCGTCCTGCTCCCAGACCATAATCTGGCTGTCCGGTTTGGTGTTATCCATTGTTCCATCCTTAGTATGGTTAGTTTGATGCGCTTCAATCCCGCATCATATACTACGCGCCAACGCGCACAAAGGTTGCAACTGTAGCATGAGCTACGTCTGTACTGGGTAATTGGCTCCAATAACCGCGTTCTGGCTCGTCATCGCCATAATCATCTGATACCAACCGAAACCGGCCAGCATGATTAGTTCCGGCAAGGGCATCGGCTGGGCGACTTTGACCTCGCAACCCTGTGGCATCATCCCCTTCTCCTGCAGCACCATCAGGTGGTTGCATCCTTATCCTCGAAGGCGTAACGCTTCAGCCAGAAGCTGATTTTCGCCCAGCCGTATTGCCGCCCGTCGGGGAACTCCAGCACGCCATGTCCGCCCGTCAGGTTCGACTCGAAGCGGGCAGCCTCGGCATTGCTGCTGGCATCGTAAACCCTGATGTGGCGACCGAAGTAGCCCTCGGCCCGTACCGCAAACGACCCTGCGCTCGATGCAAGGTTAGCAGTGCGGCCAAATATATCCTCCAGTTTCAGGCTGGCAATCACGTCGTTGCCGCTATGCAACAGATATTGCTGGCTGAAGGTGCCGTCCTGCCGCCACATCAGGGGTTGTGCCGCTGTGCTGGTATTATCCATTTTCTCTCCTAAAACCGCTGGGCGCGATATATCTGCGCTCCTACGAACTATGCACTCTCTCCATAGATGGGCGCGATAATCTGCGCCCCTACGGATGATAAATCCTCATTCCCAGTGAGCAGCTATAAGCTGCCAGCAGCGGCATGATAGACCGTCAACGTCTCTTCTGCCGCCCGCGGCCAGGAGAACTGGCGGGCCTGCTGCAAGCCCTTCGTTCGCAAATCCATACGCAGCTTGTCGTCATCGAGCAATTGCGATATCGCCTCAGTCCACGCATCGGAATTGTGGGGGTCGAGCAGCAAACCGGCAGCGCCGACCACTTCAGGCAGGCTGCTGGTATTGGCGGCCAGCACCGGCAGGCCACAGGCCATCGCCTCCAGCGCGGGCAGGCCGAAGCCCTCGTAGAACGAGGGGCAGGCCAGCAATGCGGCCTGGTTATACAGATAGAGCAACTCCTGGGTTGTGACACCACCAGTGAAGATAACCTGCTCCTTCAGCCTCAGCTTGCGGACCAGTTCGTAGACTTCGTCGTACAGCCAGCCCTCGCGCCCGGCGACGACCAGGTTGGGCAGGGCAGTGCGGTTGCGCTCGCGCAGTGCGGCGTAAGCCTGAAGTAGCAATGGCAGGTTCTTGCGCGGCTCGATAGTGCTGACGAACAGGATGAAGCCCCGCGCCTCGCCCACCTTCTCTGCCAGGTTGACGGTGATATAGCGGCGCACCTCCTGGCGGCTGACCGGGTGGAACAGCGGGTTGGCCGCCTCGTGAACCACGACGACCTTCGCTTCATCCACGCCCAGTAGCTCGACCACATCGCGCTTAGTGCTGGCGGATACGGCGATGACGCGACGGGCGGTATGCGCGGCGGCACGAACCTGACCGTAATATTGCTTCGCCTCAGCGGTGAGCAGGGTGAGATGGGCGAGTCGCAGGAAGGCGAGATCGTGGATAGTGACCACGGTGGGCAGGTTGGTGAGGTGGGCCAGCCAGATCGGTTGAATGAAATCGGGGCTGTGCAGCACATCGAGGCGATGGCCGATATGGTAGCGGCCCATCTCCCAGGCCAGCGCGGGTTGCTCAAAGCGGTGGTGGCTGGGGGTACGCAGGTTATAGCGGCGCTGCGCCACGCCCTCGGCGAGCGGCAGTTCGTCACTGCTGCGCTGAAAGATGGTAATCCGATCACGCCCCTCCACAGAGCGTTGCTCCTCAAGCTCCGCGAAGGCCGACAGCAGGTTAATGATGTACTGCCCAATGCCCGCCTGCTGATAGTAGACGAGTCGGGCATCGAAGCCGATGTGCATGGCGCGAGTTTCCACCTCCCGCCCAAATCATACCACTTTTGGGGCGGGTGGGGCAAGATATAGATTAGCCGTGTCCCCCCACCACCTGCACTTTCAGCATATTAGTGAGGCCAGGCGTGTTCAGCGGCAAGCCCGCGCTGATCACGATGGTGTCGCCAACCTCGGCAAGGCCCGCCGCGACGGCCTCATGCTCGGTGGCAATCAGCATCTCGTCAATGGTGGTGAAGCTGGGAATCAGGCAGGGGGTGATACCCCAGGTAAAAGCAAGCTGGCGATATGTCTGCGTCTGGCTGGTGATGGCAAGCACGGGAATAGCGGGGCGGTACTTCGCCACCTGGCGGGCGGTGTAGCCAGAGCGAGTCAGGGTGACGATCGCCTTTGCCCCTAGCTGTATGGCGATTTCCACGATGGTATGGCACACCGCCTGGCTGACCAGCTCATCCTGAGTGCAATCAGCGGCGGGGGCAGCATCAAGGGTGTAGGCAACTGCAGTAGTAAGATACTCCTGCTCGGCGCGGGCGGCGATGCGGGCCATGGTCTGCACCGCCAAGATGGGATAGAGGCCCGCCGCGCTTTCGCCGGAGAGCATGGTCGCATCGGTGCCGTCAAAGATGGCGTTAGCAACGTCGGTGGCCTCGGCGCGAGTGGGGCGAGGATTGCGGATCATCGAGTCGAGCATCTGCGTCGCAGTGATGACTGGCTTGCCTGCCGCACGAGTCAGCTTGATCATCCACTTTTGCAGGATGGGCAACTCCTCAGCGGGCATCTCCACGCCCAGATCGCCACGTGCTACCATAATCCCATCGCTGGCGGCCAGGATGGCGGCAAAGTTGTCGCGGCGGGCGGCCTCATGCTTCTCAATCTTGCTGATCACGAGGGGGCGGACGGGGCCATGCACGGCAATCAGGCGGCGCAACTCGGCCACGTCGGCGGGGCTACGCACGAAGCTGAGAGCGATTGCGTCTGCCCCCTGATCGAGCGCAAAGCTGAGGTCGGCCTTATCCTTGGCGGTAATCGTCGGTGCGCTGAGGGTCACGCCCGGCACATTGATACCCTTGTGCGAACCGAGCAACCCACCGCTGACCACCTGGGTACGCACCTGGCCGGGGGCGGTGTCCAGCACGCGCAGCGACAATAGGCCATCGTCAATCAGGATGGTATCGCCCGCCTTCACATCGTCGGGCAGCGCAGGGTAGTCGACTGCGGCACCCTGTTGCGTGGGCGGGGCAGTGGGGTCGGAGTAGAGGGTGAACGCTGCGCCGGGGGTGAGGGTGATACCAGGGTCGGGGATTGCACCCATGCGGATGCGCGGCCCTTGTAGGTCGGCGAGGATGGCAAGGTTATAGCCCAGTTCCGCGCTGATCGCACGAAGGTTGGCGATGGTACGGGCGGTGGATTCGTACTCGGCATGGCTGAAGTTGATGCGAGCCACATCCATGCCCGCCAGCAACATCTGGCGCAGCGTATCCGGCTGCCAGCTTGCCGGGCCAATGGTGCAGACGATGCGCGTCCTGCGGGAGTTTTGAGTTTTGAGTTCTGAGTTTTGAGTTGATGATGCCAGGCTGGTCATGTGTATAGTTCCTCCTAACGCATATTAGCACAAGCGGTAGGTAGGGCGCAAACACATAACATCGCTGCAGCCAGATTGCCGAGAGCGGGTGGGGTGAGCGGTGGGGTGTTCGCCTTCAGACCAGCGCGTTCCGCCAGGGCGCGGGCCAGCGCATCGGGTTGATCGGCGACCAGGTGAATATAGATAACTGGCGTGGTGGGGGCTAGCAACCCATCCAGGGTGCGTGGGTTATGCAGGCGCAGGGTAATATCGGTGCGGCCACCAGCGGTGAGGTAGGCGCTATCGCCACTCACCGCCAGACCTTCGCGGCTATCTCGCGTCTGCTCCTGCTTAACCCAGATCTTGGCAATGTCGCGGTAGGGGATGTAGCCGTCGGCGAGGATACCATAGTGAAGGCGGATGCCCTCGTCTTCGAGGCGATAGGGCATTACCTTCAGTGAGGCGTAGAGACCGATTACCCATAGCGCCATGTAGATGGTGGCAAGTAGCAGCAGCAAACGCACCGTCGCCCAGGGCAGCAGCATCTCGTAGGCCAGTATCTCGAACGGGGCAGTGAGCAGGACAAAGGCCAGCACCGTGCCGACAATCGAGCGCTTGCTGTAGCTGAACTCAGCGGATGTAAGTGGGCGACGCTTTACCCATTGGTAGAGGCAGATCCAGATGCCTGGCTCCAGGGCGATGATGCGCGCAACGCGGCGGGGCAGGATCACGGTCAGTCCCTCCTCCAACGCACTCCGCACATCGAAACCGGCGGCGCGATTTTGGCGATATCGCAAGAAGGCAACTACGATCTGGCGCAGGCCAAGCAGGAAGGTGAGTGACTCCACCACCGCGCCAATCGCAACCGCAGTGCCTGCGTCGAGCACGTGAGTCCAGACCAGTATCGCCTCAGTTAGCAACAGCGCAGGGAACAGCCGCTTCAACAATCGGTTGGGGATTTTCATTTGCGCTCTCCTCTATCAATCTCATTGTGTCATAATGATAATACAATGATACAAGATCGATGGGGTTTTGTCAAATCGAATAATCAACCGATTCGTTCGAAGCAAGCGCCCGCTCCAACACCGTATCCCAGGGGCGGGCGGGGATGGTGGGTACACCCAGCCGCTCCGCTTCCTGTCGTAGCCACTCGCTGTTGCACCAGCTAGACCGCGCCCGATCTCGCTGCTCCTCGCCTTCGCGGACGAGATAGTTGCGGGCGATCTGGTTTTCGTCCGGCTCGTAGATAAACAGGCCGCGCACCTGAGCGGCAGCGGCGATACCATTGTAGGCGGGCAGGGCCGCAAGTTCGGGCAGGATGAAATCGCCTTCCAGAATAATAGGAGCGCGGGTTTCGATGTGGTTGCCGATCACCAGTTCGAGAGCGACCGCCATTATCCGCGCATAGCTGATGAAGAACTGCAAGTGCTGCTCCTCATCCATCTGTCGCGCCGCTTCGGGGTTGGTGCGCCAGAAGTGCAGGGTGGGATATTGCTGCGGGCTGGTCATGCGCTCCAGGATCAACTGGAAGTCGTCCACTTCGGTAATGCCGATACCGTAGTGCTGCGCCAGACGGTAGCTGACGTTGGTCTTGCCTACGCCACTTGCACCACCGATGAGCAGCACCTGCCAGGCAACGGGAGGGTAGTTTGTTTGCATGACGCTATTATATCAGGATGCGGTGCCGATGTGGTCGTACAAACGATGTAAGGTGAGGCAGGCTGTTCAATGACACCTATGGTATAATGTAACTATCATGGGCAAAGTGCTGAAAGTACGTGAGATAATCAGGATAATAGAGGATGATGGATGGTATTATGCTGGCAGCACAGGCGGGCATCGCCACTATTTGCATCCGGCCAAAAAGGGCAAGGTAACGGTGCCAGGCCAGGCCAATGAGGACTTGAAGCCCAAAACATGGCGAAGCATTTTGAACCAGGCACAAATTGATTGGAGAAGCATATGATCTACCGCTTTCTGGTAATTGTAGAGGATGGGCCAGGCAATTACTCTGCCTATTCGCCAGATTTGCTCGGCTGCGTTGCCACCGGGCGGACTCGTGAGCAGGTCGAGCGCAACATATACGAGGCGATGCAGGCCCACCTACAACTTATGCTGGCCGATAACGACCCAATACCATCGGATCCATCCTTCGCTCTGTATGTGTCAGTTCCTCATTCCGATAAGCAAGGGGAGGGTGAAAGGATGTACCGTGTCCTCACTATTGTCAGGGAGGAGGTCAATGGCTACGCCGTATACGCCGCCGATACTGATGAGCGGCTGGGTTGGGCAACCACGCTCAACGAAGCAGAACAGATTGCATACGAGGCAGTTAAAGCCTACTCGCTCGAACGATTGGCAGAGGACGCGACCTATCCATCATATGAGGTGTACATGACTGTACCGCTAGCAACCGAGGAAAAGGTTGCAGCTTTACAAGGTCAAAAGAGCTGAACGACGATGAGAATTACGATGATCGCGCCATTTGCGCTGAGGCCAAAGGGAACCACGAGGGAGCGGGCCTTGCCGCTGGCGCGGGCGCTGGCAGCGCGGGGGCATTGGGTTAAGGTCATCATTCCAGCGTGGGACAACCCTAGCGAGGCGGGACTGAGTTGGGAAGATAGCGGAGTGAAAGTGGAGAGCGTGATGCTGCCCCATCCGCTGCTGCCACGCCTGCCGCTGCTGCTGGCGCAGCGGGCGAGGGCAACCCAGGCCGACGTAATTCACGTGTTCAAGCCGAAGGCGTATACCGGGCTGGCCGCCGACATACTAGGGCTACGCCGTGTCCACTGGATACTCGATCATGATGACTGGGAAGGCCGCGGCGGTTGGAACGAGCGCAACCGTTACCGCCTGGCGCAGCGCTTGCTATTCCAGTGGCAGGAGCAACATCTGCCCCGTCGCGCTGGCGCGGTGACAGTGGCGAGCCGCACCCTGGAGGCGCAGGTGTGGGGGCAAGGGGTTGCGCCGCAGCGGGTCTTCTATCTGCCCAATGGCGCGGAACACGCCAAGTACGACCCCTGGGTGGCGGCAGCCGATCAAGTCGCCGTGATCAGGCTGCGCGAGGAACTGGGCATCGCCACCAACCCCACCCTGCTGCTGTACACCC
This sequence comes from Chloroflexota bacterium, assembly GCA_025355955.1. GTDB lineage: Bacteria > Chloroflexota > Chloroflexia > QHBQ01 > QHBQ01 > QHBQ01. The sequence continues at coordinate 39,540 of JANXYP010000263.1, read as the reverse complement.
GCTTCGTCGAGTTTCCAGTAGCGCGAGCGGTGGAGCTGCTCAAGCGAGTAGTGGCGGAGATGCACGATGTGCGCCTGCTGGTACTGGGCAACGGCTTCTTTGGCGAGGAGAACGAAATGCGACGGCTGGCGGCGGAGGCGGGGCTGGCGAGTTGCATCGTGCATCGCCCCATCCAGCCAGCAGATCTGCAAGATGGCACCCTGGCGCGACTGATCTGCGCGGCGGACATCGGCATCTTCCCGATGAACGATACGCTAGTTAACCGCGCCAAGTGTCCGGTACGGCTGGTAGACATGATGGCGCTGGGCCTGCCGATCGTGGCCGAGCGGGTGGGTCAGGTCGGTGAGTACCTGGAGCATAACGTGACGGGGCTACTGGTCGAGGCGGGCGACAACGCCGCGTTCGCCGAGGCTACCCTGCGGCTGCTGCGTTCCAGTCAGTTGCGTGCTAGCATCGGCGCAGCAGCCCAGGCACGGCTATGGACCAGGTTCGATTGGGCAGCGCTGGCTGTGCAAGCGGAGCGCGCCTACCGCGTAGCAAGTGATTTATGAGCGCAGATTTATTGCTCGCTTCCCTTTGGCATAAGCAAACCCGCCGCTTCGTGTAGGAGCGGCGGGTTTCATCTTTCATCTTAGTATTACAGCCTCAGTTGGCAGGCAAGATGATGTAGTTACGATTGGTTTAGATACTTGGCGGCAGGGCGTATGCGATTCGCCCCTACACCAATATGGCGCTAATATGCCAGGTGAGGCTGTAATATTAGGTAGACCAGGTAAGGTGGTGGGGCAGTAACTCTCCCCATTCGATCAACAGCCCGCTTCACTCAATGTAACGCCTACGCTAGCTGGTCCTCGTCCTGCTCATCGAGTGGGCCGCGACTCGGGCTGTAGTCCGGCTGGGGTGGCTGCCCCACATTGGGTGGGTAGTTGGCTGGGTTGTAGGGTTCGTAGCCCGGCGCGTTCTGCGCGTTCTGTGGGTTGTAGTCGTTACTGGGGTAGCGGCCATAATCGTTGGCTGGGTAGCCGCTCTGAGGTGGGTAGCCGCTCTGAGGTGGGTAACTGCTCTGAGGTGGGTAGCCGCCCTGAGGTGGGTAGCTGCCCTGGGGCTGGTAACCACGCGGCCCGCTGCTACGCTCGTAGCCGCCCGCTGGTTGGTAGCCGCGTTCGCCACCGTTACCACCCTGCGGGTAGCCACCTTGCTGATAGCCGCCCTGCGGGTAGCCGCCTTGCTGGTAGCCACCCTGCTGGTAAGCACGTGGTGGACCGCTGCGCTCGTTGCTGCTCTGCTGGTAGCCGCGTGGCCCACCGCGCTCGTTGCCGTAGCCGCCTTGCGGATACCCTTCGTTGCCATAGCCACGTCCAGGGCCGCGCTCATTGCCATAGGTGCGCGGTCCACCGCCGCGCTCGGCACTGGGGCCGGGGCCAGCAGGGCCACGTTCGTTGCCGTAACCGCGCGGCGCGCCATAGCCACCTTGCTGCCCATATTGTTCATGTGGGCCTACGCCCGATCGCGGTGCAGCCGCCGGAGCCGGGCCAATCTTCACCACATTGCGGGCCTGTGGCCCCTTGGGGCCGTCCTCCAGGTCAAACTCCACCTCTTGACCTTCGACCAGTGAGCGGAAGCCCTCACCCAGCACTGCGCTGTAGTGAACAAATACATCCTCGCCGCCCGGTTGTTGGATAAAGCCGTATCCCTTGCTGTCGTTGAACCACTTAACTGTACCAGTTGTCCTCATTTAACTGCCGTCCTTCCTTTTTCGGTTTGCTGCTGCATGGTACTGCGGAGCAAAGCAATGGGGTGTTTACAATACGTTCGATAACCTTGTTTAGTTCTGGTTGCTTACTAACAACTGCAACGGTCGAGCGCAACGGATGTTACGCCGAGCGTTTAGATTACACGCACATCAATGGTAGGTGCGCCGCTCATCGCTGATGCAGGGTAGCGACAATAGAAATGAGGAATGAGGAATGAAGAATGAGGAATGAGGAAGGCAGCAAGTGAACGTTGCTGCCCTATTCGATCATCTACCTTCTACCCCACTTTACTGCAGATCGGCGGCTACCTCATCGAGCTTGTCGCCAACCGCATTGACGGCGCGGCTGAGGGTGGGGCTTTGTTCGCCCACGCGGTCAGCAAGGTCACGAACCATGTCGGCTTCCTTGCCCATCACTTCGCCCACTGTGGCCCGCGCCCACTTGAGCAACTCCTTGCGGTTCTCCTCGCCAGTGCGGGGCGAAAAGAACAGGCCCAGGGTGACACCGATAGCGAAATACTTGGCAGCAGTGCGTATTCCTCGAAACATGACGTTAATCCTCCCTCTTGTTTGATTGTAGATTGTAGATTGTAGATTGCAGATTGTAGTTGGTATGAAGGCTGGCTTACGAACTATGGTGTAAAATAGGTCTTACGCAGTTTCCACAAAAGTGAGTCATTCTGCAGGGGCGAGTTGTTGTTCACGCTAAGGAACTGCGTAAGTCTCATGCAAGGTTAGGGTGTGTAGGTCTGATCGGTGATCGGGACGGGGATGACGATCACTTCAGCCACTGCGCTGTCGGACTCTGCCGTGGTCGTCGCTGCGCCACGCAACTCGTCGACCTTCTGCTTGACCGTATCTGCCGCCGCGCCGCTGGCCTGGCGCACATCATCCACCTTCTGGCGCACGCTATCGACGACAATACCGCCCGCCTGTCGAGCATTCTCCACCCCCGCTTCGGTGGCGCTACGCACCGAGTTGGCGACATCAGCGGCGCTGGCCTTCACGTTTTCGGCAGTGGCGCTAACCGCCTGCTGCACCTGCGTGGCCTTCTCGCTAACCACCTGTTGCACCTGCGTGGTTTTTTCGCCAACAAACTCCTGTGTGGTATTCGCGGTCGATACCACGCTACGGCGTACATCATGTGCCAGCCGCTTGGCCTTCAGCTCCAGGGCGCGACGGTTGGCCTCACCAGTATGCGGTGTGATCGCCAAACCCACGCCCGCGCCAATCAATGCACCTGCCAGCAACCCGCCGAACATTATGGCGCTGCCTTGCTCTTCCTTAGCCATGATTCAAAACCTCCTACTGTTACTTTGCCATTCGATGCTTTGGTCAAGTAGCAGGAATTGTGCCATAAACGCAGCGAGGGTCGGCTAGTAAGGCGCAAGGCAACGCGCACCACTATTGCGCCCAGTAGCGTGGCTACCAATGCAGGCCAGACCGATAGATTTCCGATGAACGGATAGAGGTTGCCGAAGGAGTAACCAGCCAGCGCCCCGCCCGCCCCAGCTGCTAGCATGGTGAGCAGCCAGGCCCAGGGGCGCTTGCCAGGTACGAACAAATCTACCAGAAAACCAACCATCAACGCTATCAACGCCAACACAACCAGGTCCATAGGGGAACTACCTTTGGAGAAAGAATCACAATTTCGATAACTCGTTCTCTATTATACCATATTTATACCACAATTTGAGCAAAACCACATACATATACTGACCGATACGCCGCGTTTGCACAAGTGCGACGTTCTGGGCGAACAACGGTCCACCCCTACTAACCTAAAAGCGCCGCGTTTGCACAAGCGCAACAAAAATGTTATACTCCGTACCAGACAATTGCATCCCTATAACCGAAGGCGTACAGCGCGGCGGTGCATTTGAACAATAACTGCCGGGTTGTGACTTTGCAGAGCTGAGGAGATAACCGCCTTGTCGGAGCAGGCCCACGCTGAGACCTTTACCCCCTACCTTACCGTAGTAATCCCCGCATATAATGAGGCGCACCGGATGCCCAAGACGCTGGGGCTGGTAGCCGACTATCTGCGTAGCCGGGACTACGATAGCGAACTGTTGATTGTCGACGATGGCAGCGCCGATGATACCGCCACGATTGCCGAGGGCTTCTACATCGCGCAGCACCTCGACCACGGCAAGGTACGGATGCGGGTAATTCGCAACGAGCATCGCGGCAAGGGCTACACGGTACGCAGCGGGATGCTGGCAGCCCAGGGCAAATATGTGCTGTTCAGCGATGCCGACCTCAGCACCCCCATAGAAGCGATCGAGCAACTGCTGCCCTGGGCCGAGCGCGGCGGGGTGAAGCATGGACCGTACCCAGTGGTGATTGGCTCCCGCGAGGGGGTGGGAGCGACGCGCTACGATGAGCCAGCCTACCGTCACCTGATGGGGCGCGTGTTCAACATGATAGTGCGGCTAATCGCCATCCACCATATCCAGGACACCCAGTGTGGCTTCAAACTATTCACCCATGAGGCGGCCCAGGATCTATTCAAGCGGATGCAACTGTATGGCGCGAACGCTGCAGTGGTCAAGGGTGCGATGGTCACCGGCTTCGATGTGGAAGTGCTGTACATCGCGCAGAAGCGCGGTTATCGCATCCGCGAGGTGCCGGTCGAGTGGCGACACTTCGAGGGCAGTAAGGTAAACCCGATTAAGGACTCGCTGCGTAACTTCAACGACATCCTCAAGGTGCGGCTGAATGATCTGCGGGGCAAGTATGATTAGTTTTGAGTTTTGAGTTTTGAGTTTTGAACAGTCAAACTCCCCTCTTGGCGAGGGTACGAGTCGCGCAGTACGCCCCCTCCCCTACCCCTACCAATGGGAGGGGAGAACATCAGGGGCGGGTTGCACCCGCCCTGTTTGAGGATACGAATGAACGATTACCTACAATCTGCCATCTGCAATCTGCAATCTGTAATTAGCGGAGGTGGGCAAGGGCGTGGTACTAAATCACGCCTCGTTATGGGCTTATTTACGCCAGAACGGGGGCGAATGATCGTGCCTGCTGGCCCTGAATTGTTAGGGCCAGATGTAAATCATTAGATCTACGGGATATGTATTAAGGAGCGATGAAGCAAATGAGTGAGAAAGAAAAGGAACGCATCCTCGTCTGCGTGGCGTGGCCCTACACAGTGGGGCCGCGCCACCTGGGTCATATCGCGGGCGCAGGCATCCAGCCCGACATCTTCGTGCGCTACCAGCGGATGAGGGGCAAGGAGACGATCATGGTCTCCGGCAGCGACACGCACGGCACGCCCACCACGGTGAAGGCCGACGCTGCGGGGGTGCATCCCGCCAAGCTGGTCAACCGCGTGCATACCCTGTTCTGCGAGAACTACCAGCAGATGGGCTTCAGCTACGACCTCTACACCGACACCGAAACGCCCAACCACTATCAGACCACCCAGACCATCTTCCTCAAACTGATGGCGCAGGGCTATATCTATAAGGATACCGCCGACGCGCCCTATTGCGAGACTGACCGTCGCTTCCTGCCTGACCGCTACGTGGAAGGCACCTGCCCGATCTGCGGCTACAAGGAGGCGCGGGGCGATCAGTGCGACAACTGTGGCAACCTGCTCGACCCCATCCAACTGCTGGACATCCGCTGCAAGCTGTGCGGCAATCCGCCTATCTTCAAGCCCAGCGTTCACTACTACCTAGATCTGGCGAAGCTGCAGCCGATGCTGGAGCAGTGGGTAATCGGTGAAGGCCACGAGCAATACTGGCGCACCAATGTATACAACTTCACTCTCGGCTCACTGCGCGAAGGGATGCACGGACGGGCGATTACTCGCGACCTCGACTGGGGCGTGCCAGTGCCGGTCGCCGACCCGGAGTTCGACTCCAAGCGCATCTACGTCTGGTTCGACGCGGTAATCGGCTACCTCTCTGCTACCATCGAGTGGGCCGCGCTGCAGGGAACGCCGGAGCGGTGGAAGGACTGGTGGCAGCCGCAGCCGGACGCGCCAGTGCGGGCAGTCTACTTCATCGGCAAAGACAATATCACCTTCCACACCATCATCTGGCCCGCGATACTGCTCGGCTATGGCGACCTGGAGTTGCCTTACGATGTGCCAGCCACACAATACCTGACTGCCAGCGGGCAGAAGATGAGCGCCAGCAAGGGGGGAGTGCCGCTACTGCCAGATGTGTTGGAGCGCTACGACCCCGACCCGATTCGCTACTACCTCTGCGCCGCTGCGCCCGACACCCGTGACAGCGAGTGGAGTTGGACCGAGTTCTTTCGCCGCAATAATGATGAGCTGGTCGCCACCTACGGCAACCTGGTCAACCGGGTGTTGAACCCCACCTACAAGAACTTCGAGGGCAAGGTGCCGGAGCCGCTGCAGGAGTATATCGGCGATGATGACCGCCAACTGCTGGCCGATACCCGCGCTGCCTTCGACACTGTAGGCGACCTGATTGACCGCGTGAAGCTGAAGGAGGCTTTGCGCGAGGTGATGTCCATGGCGACCAAGGCGAATGTCTACCTCGACAAGCAGGAGCCGTGGAAGACAGTCAAACTGGACAAGGCCAAGGCGGCGACTGCCTATTACGTGGCGATGCAAGTGCTAGCCGCGCTACGCATCATGACTGCGCCATTCCTACCATTCTCCGCGCAGAAGCTGCACGAGATGCTCGGCTACAACGGCGAGGTTAGTGCAGAAAACTGGGAGATGCGTGACCTGCCGCCCGGTCAGCCACTAGGGCAGCCCGCGCCGCTGTTCAAGAAGTACGACGAGAAGACCCTGCCGGAGCTAATCGAGGCCGAGGAGCAACGCAGTCTCGAACCCTGGGTAGACCCCGACGGCCCGATCGAGACTCAGTCTGACCGCCCCCGCATCGTTATCTACAATCAACAGGTGCGTCAGCGCGCCGAGTTGGGGGATGAGCGAACGGTGACGCTGGGGTGAGTTGAAGGTGGAAAGTGGAAGGGCGCACAATGAGGTGCGCCCTTCACTGTAAGCGTATAGGCCCGCGTCGGCTGGCTCATCCGCTTTTCCCAGGTTTCAAAATCAGCCTTGAATCCCGCTTGACTTCTGCCCGCGCACCTGCTAGAATGAGCGCCGTGGCAGCCGAAAAGCGGTAAACGCTTTTATACGCTTTTTTAATTCAACAAGGCTACCGCCAGGCTTGATGGTGTGCTATAATGGCCTTGCGCCCAAATCGCGGCGCGCGATGTGCTACACAGTTGCAGATATCCCCTGCCTTGAAGGAGGCCGACGATGGTAGTTGGCGAAACAATCGAACTGCTGATCGTGTTCGGCACGATTATATTTACCCTGGCGATCCTCTACGCTATCGAGCGCTTCACCGGCGACGATACCAAGGAGATTGACCAGTAGGGCGCGTTATCCGTAGGGGTGAACCGCTGGTTCGCTTTTGAACGACGCAGCGCCAGCACAAGATTTATAATCTTCAATCTATAACTGCAATTTAACTGCAATTTGCAAGATGGGGGATAGAGAGATGCAGATACGCAACGGCTTGAGGATGCTTGCCCATCCCGGTCAGCTATACGAGGCCTTCACCCGCTCGCAGTTGTACCGCTCAGTGATCCGCAACCCCTGGCCGACCAACGCCCGCACTCGTGCGCTGGCGGTGATGGGCAGCGTGTTCTTGCACCTGCAACCTACCCGCACCCGCCCCGAAGCGATTAAGATTACCTACACCTGGGGTCTGGGCGGCATCTCCTTCCTGTTCTTCCTAATACTCACCCTCACTGGCGTGCTGCTGATGTTCTACTATGTGCCGCAAGTGCCGCTTGCCTACCAGAATATGCTCGATTTGCAAGGCAGTGTCAGCTTCGGCCAGCTAATGCGTAATATGCACCGCTGGGCAGCGCACGGGATGGTGATTGTCGTCTTTCTGCATATGTGTCGAGTGTTCTACACCGGCAGCTATCGCCCACCGCGAGAGTTCAACAGGATCGTGGGCGTAATCCTGCTGGTCCTTACCTTCCTGCTCAGTTTCACTGGCTACCTGCTGCCCTGGGATCAACTATCCTACTGGGCGGTGACGGTCGGCACCAACATGGTCGGCTCCACGCCGTTCCTCGGCGGGCTGGTACAGTTCCTGCTGCTCGGCGATAAAACGGTGGGCCAGAACACACTGATACGATTCTATACCTTGCACGTAATCGCCTTGCCGCTGCTGCTATCGCTGTTCCTCAGCGTCCACTTCTGGCGCATCCGCAAGGACGGCTTCTCGCGGGGGCTGTAAACGGCAATGGTAAATGGTAAATGGTAAATGCTGGGGTTCAGGGTTCTTCATTTAACATTCACCATTCACCATTAACAAAGAAGGGGGGTTTGTCATGGCAACTACAACCCAACCACCAAAGGCTGGAGCCGGGCAGGGTGGCGAGAACACCAGGGTGCCGAGCCGCGAGGAGATGCTGGCGCGGTTGGCGACGCGGCGCAACCCGGAGACACAGGTGGCAACCGCACGGCGCAAAGCCAACACAGTGCAGGTCTGGCCGCACCTTATGATCCGCCAGTTCCTTGCCACCATAGTTGTCAGCCTGAACATCCTGCTGCTGGCAGTCTTGATCAACGGGCCGCTCGACCAACTGGCGAACCCGGAGAAGACCCCTAACCCGTCGAAAGCGCCCTGGTACTTCCTCAATCTGCAAGAATTGCTGTTGCATATGTCGCCCGACCTTGCAGGCGTGATTGTTCCCAGCCTGGCGCTGGTGGCAATTGCCGCCATCCCTTACTTCGACAACAAGCCGGAGGGCGTGGGGGTTTGGTTCTACTCGCGTAAGGGCATCCCCATCACCATCTTTACCTTCATCTACACCTTCGTCCTGGAAAGCGCATTGGTGCTGATTGATGCACAGTTCCCGGCCAAGACCTGGTTCGCCAACATCGTCAACGGTTTCGTCAGCGACTCATCGACGCAAGGTTTTATCGTGCAGGCGTTCGCTGGTTACATCTACCCACTCTCAATCATGGCGATACTGACTGGCATTCTGATACTGATTATGGCGAAGGTGTGGAAGGCCAATCGCACCGAAATCATCATCGCGCTGTTCACTGGCTTTGTCGCCAGCTACACCCTGCTCACCATTATCGGCACCGCGTTCCGTGGCCCCAGCATGAACCTGTTTTATCCCTGGGCAATGCCAGCGTCACATTAAGCGTCAGCTAGCGGATTAGGTTCAGCGGAGAAGCGGATGTAGGGGCGAACCGTTGTTCGCCCCCGGCATGGTCAAAGGAGTTACACATGGGCAAAGTTGTTAGCGAAGATCTGAAGCAGAGCCGCCGATTGGACCTCGGCTCCGAAGGGGTTGAGGGCGATATCAGTCGGCGCGGGTTCTTCAAGGCAGCGCTCATTAGCGCGATCGCAGTCTCCAGCGCATTGGGGTTGGGCGGGTTCTTCAAGTTCTTCTACCCAACCAAAACCAGCGCCTTTGGCGGTAAGATCACCGCTGGCAAGGTCGCCGACTTCCCTGTGGCAGTGCAGGCCAACGGCGTATTTACCACCACCCTCGGCGCTACTTCCCGCAACCGCGATGGTCACTTCTTCCTCGTCCACCTGCCGCAGGGCCTGATCGCCCTGTACTGGAAGTGCGTCCACCTCGGCTGCACCGTGCCATTCAACCCCACCGAGGAGTTCCCCAGCTATCTCGCCCCAGATGGCAAAGGCCAGGTTAAATATGTGGGGATGTTCCACTGCCCCTGCCACGGCTCGACCTATGTGCCGACCGGCCAGATCGTCGCTGGCCCCGCGCCGCGCCCACTGGACCATATGCAGATAACCTTGCAAGGTGATACGGTGATTGTCGACTCCGGCATCATCCTGTCCCGCCCCAAGTGGGATCCCAGCACCACTGATCCGAAGACCAGTCAGGCAACGCCAGTTAGCTAATAAGCCCAGTAAATATACAGGGAGCAAATCCGATGAACGATAAAGGCATACTTGCGATCGCCCTGACCCTGGCCCTGATCGCGGGCGGGGTACTCTATTTCGTGATCGATCAGAACCGTACTGACCAATTGGCTAACTCACAGTTGGCTGCATCGGCGGCGACAGGGCAGCAACTATATGGGCAGTATTGCTCGATCTGCCACGGGCCGCTGGGCGAGGGTTGCATCGGCCCCGCCATCAATAGGGCCGAGTGGCGCGATATCAATGTCGGTGGCAGCAAGGATGCCGATCTGGTTGCCGCACACGACCTCATCGTCAAGACAATCCACCAGGGGCGGCAGGGCGTTCAGCCCAACCCCCAGATCCCCAATATGCCTGCGTGGGGTCAGGATAATGGCGGCCCGCTCAACGACCAGCAAATCGAAAGCCTCACCGCCTTTCTGCAGTATGGTGATTTTAACACTACTATCTATTACATTCCCTCCGCCAACCTGGCTGGCGACCTGCAAGTGCCACCCAATAGCTCGATGACCATAACCGATACCCGCCCAATTAAGGAACTGATGCTGGCGAAAGGCTGCCTCAACTGCCATCTGGTCGGCAGTGTGGGCGGCAATGTTGCTGCTAATCTAACCCTGGTCGGTGGACGGCGCACCGCCGATTGGATGAAGCGCTGGATTAAGGATCCGCAGGCGATGCCTGCCTGGGAGCGCGGCCCCTACCTGTGGGCCTATACCGCGACACTGGCGCTCAGTCTCTATGCTACCCCAGCTCCGACGATTACGCCGGGCGGTGGCCCAACCCCCACCCCCAGCAACATCCACATGAACCCCAGCTTTATGCCGCAGATTCCGATGACCGAAGCGGAATTGGATACCATCGTCAATTACCTCTCCAAATTGCGCTAGCCGATCATGCCCTTCCATATGGGAGGCGTACATCCTTCCTCCCCCGCTGGGGGAGGCTGGGTGGGGGTAGTGATAGCGGTAGATAATCCGTAGTGGTGGGAGATTACTATGCCTGTGCTACGAAGTAGCAAAAAACTCAAGCGTATCTCAACCGTAGGCGTGATGCTGGCTCTGGCGATTGCCTTCAGCCTGGGCATGAGCCTGGCTAACTTCAGCATGGTTAGCTCGGCCACCATCACGGTCAAGCCGGTACGCATTGCCGATGGTCAATTGCCGACTACCGATCCCAACTCCGACCTGTGGAACAGCAAGGCGTTGGCGGTAGAGGTGCCACTCAGCGCCCAGCAGATGGTCAGGCCCAGCGGCGGCAGCGTTCACGCCGTCTACGTGCGGGCGCTAGACGACAGCAACACGCTGGCGATCATGGTCAGTTGGGCCGACGATACAATGAACAATGTGGAGGACGCGCAGCAGTCGTCCGACGCAGTGGCGCTGGAGTGGCCGCTGGCCGTGGAGGCGAGTACGCCCTTCCAGTGCATGGGCCAGCTCGATGCGCCGGTGAACATCTGGCAGTGGAAGGCCAGCCAGCAGCTAGTGGTGGAGAGTACCCATAGCGGTAGTCCCGTCTTCAACCTGGTCAGCAACGGTATCTGCAAGGCCGCCGATGTGCAGGGGATTATACCAATGGGCGAAGGGGTATGGGGCAACGTCGTCACCGCCGAGGGCCAAACGATCAAGGGTTGGAACGTGGTTTTCTCCCGCGCCTATAGCAGCGGCAATTCTGGCGCAGCGGAGATTGTACCTGGCAAGACTACCAATGTCGCCTTTGCGGTGTGGAATGGTGCGCCCGGCCTGCGCGAGATGAAGAGCCGCAAGTCAGTGGCAAGCTGGGTCACATTCAACAGCGATGCCGCCAACCGTACCGACCTCACCTGGCTCAACCTGTTGATCATCATCATCATCAGCGCCATCGTTATCCTCGCCACCCTGGCTCTGGTGCCGAAGCAGACCAAAGCGCCCCAGCCGGTTGCCACCCCCGCCATTGACACCACCGGCCGCCCGCTAGCCGACACACCTGCTGGCAGGGCGATGGCGATTACCGCCCGCTCACGTAGGCTGTAGAAGTTTTGAGTTTTGAGTTGAAGTACCACAAACTCAACACAGAGTCATTTTGGTTGACCCATTCAGAGCGCTGCTCCTAACGCAGAAGCGAATAGCTCATAACTTATAACTCATAACTCCCGGAAGAGGGAGGGGGGAAGCAGTGGACAAAGAGTTTAGCACGTCACGAAACTTTATTCTAACTGGTGTGATCTGGGTGATTATCGGCGGAATCGCCGGTCTAATCGCGGCGATCGAGATGGCTGCCCCTGATTTCCTCGGCGGTATCGCCGTTTTGGAGTTTGGTCGTATCCGTGCGGTACACGTCAATGTGATGTTCTTCCTCTGGGTTAGCAGCATCTGGTTTGGCGCATTCAGTTACATCGTGCCGAAGCTCTGTGGCGTGCCACTGCACAGTGAGCGCCTCGGTAACATTTCGATGATCCTGTGGAACGTGGTTGGCATACTGGCCGCCCTGACCCTGCCTGCAGGCTTGACCCAGGGCCGCGAGTACGCCGAGATGATCTGGCCGATTGATATTCTGGTCGTCATTGTGCTGCTGATGAACCTGTATAATATTGTGCGCACTGTGCTGGCCCGCAAAGAGAAGAAGCTATACGTATCAATTTGGTATACCACCGCGGCACTGGTGCTAATGCCGATGGTCTACTCGATTGGCAACGTCATCTGGGATCCAGGCAGTCTGTCAGGCTTCCCGATCGGGCCATCCGGCAGCCTCGACGGCATTCGCGACTCAATCTGGAACTGGTTCTACGGCCACAACGTACTTGGCCTATGGTTCACCATGGGTGGCGTGGCAATGGTCTACTACTTCGTCCCGCTCATCATCCGATCACCACTCTACAGCCATACCCTGTCGCTGATTGGTTTCTGGAGCCTCATCTTCTTCTACACGATGGTCGGCCACCACCACCTGCTGGAAACACCGACACCTGGTTATCTGAAGACCATCGCGGTAATCGGCAGTATGGGGCTGTTCGTGCCGGTGTTCACCTTCCTGGGCAATATATGGATGACAATGCGCGGCAACTGGGGCAAGATTTACGAGAGCCTGCCACTCAAGTTCCTGATCGTCGGCACGGTCTTCTACTTCGTCACCTGCGTGCAAGGGCCATTCCAATCAATCCAGGGCTTCAATCGCCTGGTCCACTTTACCTGGTGGATTACCGGCCACGCACACCTGGCGATGCTCGGTACCATGAGCTTCTGGGCGATGGGTGGGCTGTATTACATGGTGCCAGTGATAATGAAGCGGCGCATCTGGAGTCCCGCATTGGGCGAGGCGCAGTTCTGGCTGGTTACGCTTGGCTTCCTGATTATGATGCTAACCCTGCAGATCGGTGGGTTGATCCAGGGTGGAGCGTGGCTGGAAGGCCAGACCGTCTACGCTGCACTGCCCTCGATGAAGCCCTACGCCATCGGCAGGGCGATGAGCGGCGCGTTGCTATTCTTCGGCTTCTGCCTACAGCTCTACAACATCTACAAGACGATGCGAGTCGGCCAGCCGATCAGCGGCAGTAACGCGGTGGCGGCGGCGGAGATCCCAACCTAAGCACGAGGGAAGATAGAAAACAATGGCGACGATTGTTGAAAACATTACCAAAGGGATGAGCGAGGCCGTTGATGGGCTGAAGCGCCGCCGCTTTGTGTTGCGTATGGACTACCCCACCATCTTCTTCGGAACGATTACCGTGTTCCTCGGAGTTGTGTTCGTGGTGGTGGCAATGCCTGCGCTAACCTTCCATGTCGACCCCTCGCCCGATGCCCGCCCGTTGACCGCGCAGGAGGAACATGGCCGCTCTATCTATGCCAGCAACGGCTGCTGGTACTGCCACAGCCAGTACATCCGCCCGCAGGACTGGACCGGGGTCAAGTCGTTCGAGACCCTGGGTCGCGTGGCACAGGCGGGTGACTTCGCCTACCAGAAGACCATGCTGCTGGGCAGCGAACGCACCGGACCTGACCTGTCGCAGGAGGCAGGCGCTCACTCCGACGACTGGCATATCGCCCACTTCCAGAATCCGCGCTATACCAGCATGAAATCAATCATGCCGGAGTTCAAGTTTTTTGCGCCCGACGAGTTGAATGACACTATCGCCTACGTGCAGAGCCTGGGTGGCAAGCCGGGGGTGGCGCGGGCGCAGAAGCAACGCGAGGTTAAATCCGCGCTGCTAGCGATCCGCGCCCAGGGCGAACCGACCCGTACCCTGCAGATCGAGAGTATGTACAATCCAACCTGGGCCAACGTTACCAACCCAATGCCCCCCAGCCCGCGGTCGCTTACCCATGGCAAATACATCTTCGTAACCAATTGCATTGGCTGCCACGGTGTACTCGGTGACGGCAAAGGTCCGTCGGCCCAATACTTGCAACCGCAGCCATTCAATTTCACCACCGCGCAGCAGCAATCGATCCTCAGCGACGGGCAGATGTACCACGCCATCCTGCTGGGGCAGGAAGGCACCGCCATGCCTGCCTGGGGCGACTTCCTCACCGTCAACGACATCTGGGATCTGACCAACTTCCTACGCACTATCCCAGGCAGCAGCCTGACCAGCGACCCCACCTACGAGATGTGGCAGGCAACTGAAGCGACAGTGGCGAAGAACCCTCAGAACCCCGCCAAAAACCCGTTCCAGACTGAGTTTGGAAAGGTCAACGAGGGCAGCTACTACAACGGCAATGATATTGGTCCCGGCCTGGGTGGCAGTACCATCAACCCCAACAATAACACCGCGCCGGGCGCAACCGACATCAACAAGGGCGACTACCCTGCCAACAACGGCGCATCGCCAAACAACCCGCCGCAGAATCAGTCAACGCCGAAACCCTAGCCCCTCTCCTAAGAGGGGGTTGGGTCTAGCCCCTCCCCAAACGGGGAGGCTGAGTGGGGGAGTACATTTTACCAGATTTTCGTTTACACGATAGTGATGAGTTGGCTTGCAGCTCTGGTAGCGATCGAACCCAGCACGATCAGCTAGAAGGTGAGGGAACAATGAAGGCCAAGCGAATAATCAGGGCAATCGCATTTGCCGCCGCCACGCTGCTGGTAGCCTCGCCCGCCTACGCCCACGATGCAGTAGCTGGTGAGGAACTGGCAGGAACGCAGGAAATCCTGCTTATTTCCATGCTGCTGCTGGTAGGTGGCATGATCATCTGCTTCTGGGCCTGGCGGCAAGGCCAGTTCAGCAATATCGAGGAGCCGAAGTATACCATGCTGCGAGCCGAGAATGCCTCCGACTACGCCTATATCGAGAGCGGCGAAGAGGATGAAGCCGAAGACGAACAGTTTACTGCGCCCGATGACTCGCTAGTGGCAGCGCCGCTAGCAGTGCCGCAATACCGCAGCGCCGAGGCGAAGAGCTAGGCTAAAAGCTCCCTTGCCCTCGCTGGCAGAGGGCAGGATAACAGAGGATCTTGTAAGGAGGAGCGATATGCAAAACGTAAACATCCCCTGGGAGATGAACTGGGGTCAGGAGGTGTTGAACTGGCTGTTCATCATCGGCCTAATCTCCCTGGTCTGGTTTGCTACCCAGGCGCTACGTTACCGCAAGAATACGGCGAACATCCTGGGACGCTATGTCGAGGACTTCGCGGGGCAGGTGCAGGAGGGCAATGGGCCAATGCCCCTTTTCCTTATCCTCACCTATATTGTGACCTTTGTGATGGTCAGTCTCTACGCCATTCTATATGTCCTCAATGGTTACAACTATTAGGAGCGAACAGCGATGATGAACGAACCAAGCCCACGTCAGCAGAACAAGCTACAGGCCAGTAAGCAGGAGCGCACCCTGGCGGCGTTCGAAGAACACCACTCTAGCGAACCGCTCTATGGCCTCGCGGCGATCGAGGGCGGGGCCAACGAGATGCCCAAGGAGAGTGGCGCTGAGGATGATGCTGACCCTACTAACTACGGCTTCAACCTGATGATGGTGATAGTGCCTGGCATGGCGTTTGGTATCATGACCCTGGGAATACTCCTCTTCATCGCGCATGGTGGCGGGGATTATATCAGCGACTTGATCAGCCGCTGGTTTGGCAATTAGATACGAGGAGCACTGAGATAATATGGCGTTTGTACGCACCACCACGTTTGTCGTTCCCGCCGCCCGCAAGAGCGAGATCGAGCCGGGCCACAATCTCTACCTTGCGGCGGTGCATGGGGTGAAAATCGTCGCTCAGAACACCATTGGCTTTCATCGTGGTGGTGTGTGGGCCAGCCAACTGGAGAGCGGCGACCTCAAGATTATGATATATATGCAGTTCTACGACCTGCCCGAACTGGAGAACTTCGCCAACACCCCGATGGTGCGCGACTTCGAGAACCAGCTCGACCAATACCTCAGCCCGCCAATCATCGAAGTCTACGAAACCCTCTCTTAGCCTGATGCTGAGGCTGAGTGCTGAGTTAGCTTAGGGCGCACTTATGTGCGCCCAATCTGCGGACTATACATGGAGATCAGCCTGCATGATTAACCAGGAAACGAATCAGCAACCGCAAGCGATGCAACCAACGCCCCGCCAGTCATTGCCGTCGTGGATGCGGCGGGCGCGACCCTGGATTACCGCCGTGCTAGTGGTTGGCATAATTGCGATGTTCGCTCTCAGCATCTACCAGCTTAGTTTCCTACGCCAGTCCGAGGATGCGCCTGGCGCAATCGCGGTACCAGCCAGCGCCAGCAATGCCAACGTTCCTGACCGCCGCGGGCTTTTCTTGCAACTGAACGATGGCAGCTTCCAGGAGCTACTGCCTGTGACCGAGGGTGGCTATGTGGTGCCATTCGGTGCCGCCAACTTCAAGGCAGGGCAGATCAAGTGGGCGGTAGCCAGCGCCTCGATGAACTTCACCGCCGACCAATATCGCATCTACAAGCTCTACCGCGACGGCAGCGGCAGCGACGTGTTGACCACTACCTTCCAGGTGGTGCAGCTTGCCGAGGACAAGGTGGTGCGCTTCGCCCCCGCCGACGGCAACTGGCCGCCCGGCGCATATCTGCTCGACACCTCCAGCGATGAGATGACCGGCGGGCGCACTTATGGCTACTTTATAATTGGTGACTGGGTTACGCCGGTAGTGCCAAACGGAAACTAGAGGAACGCCCCGATGAACGAGCAGGAACAGGAGCAAGAGCAGAGCTATCTCAAGTATTTCGTCGCTGCCGCCATCTTCCTGATCGTCAGTGGCCTGCACGCCCTTATCTGGCGGCTGCCGCCGGTGGAGCAGTGGGTGCGCGGTGCGGGCTACGGCGGGCGGATGGCGACCACCCTGTCGCAGACGCATATAACGGTAGTAGCATTCGGCACGATTTCCGTGACCGGCCTGATGTACTACCTGCTGCCCCGCATTCTGGGCGTGCCGCTGGCGAGTAAGACGCTGGCTAGCGTGTCATTCTGGTGTACCGCCTTCGGTGTATTTGCCTTCTACCTTGCACTGGTGATTATGGGTGTCTGGGAAGGTAGCCTCGTGCATCAGGGTTACACCTACTTCGCCGCCCGTTTCGCCCTCGACGGCTGGCATCAGGGGTTGCTTGGCTTTGCCGCCTCGATTATGGGCATTGGCTACTGGACCTTCATCTGGAATGTAATTTCCACCGCCCGCGCCGGGGTGCGCCAGCGCCAGAGTGTTGCGGCGGTATCTCCCCTCCCGGCGGGAGGGGCAGTTGCTACTCCCCTCCCGCCAGGAGGGGCTGGGGGTGGGTACGGGTTGCGTGACGCACTGGGCCTGGGCGCGATCGTGCAACGGGGGGGCGGCGAATATTACTATATTGCCAAGTTCATGGTCGTGGCCGCAATCGGCCTGTTTATCGGCACGGTGCAAGGTGTAACTCAGGTGCTGCCCTTCTTCGTGGACTGGAAGGACAAAACTGGCGACGCGGGCGATCTGATTGACCCCATCTCCCATGCACATATCAACCTGGTTGGCGGAGTAGTCTTCGCTATGATGGGTCTGAGTTACTAC
Source organism: Chloroflexota bacterium (assembly GCA_025355955.1). GTDB lineage: Bacteria > Chloroflexota > Chloroflexia > QHBQ01 > QHBQ01 > QHBQ01. The sequence continues at coordinate 21,900 of JANXYP010000263.1, read as the reverse complement.
TTCGTGCCGAGGATCGTGGGCAAGCCCATCCACAGTATCCGCCTGGCGAACGTTTCGTTCCGTTTCCTGCTGGTAGGGGTGTTCGGCTTCTACGTGACCCTGCTGACCCTGGGCTTCATCGAGGGCAACATGATGATCGCGCAGGGCATTACGGCTGACCAGGCCCGCGCCGCCGTCGGCATCTTCCACCCACTGTTCGAGGCGTGCTTCGCCGCATTGATGGGCATCGGCTTCTGGACCTACATCGCCAACATCTTCCTCACCCTGGCCGACAAGCGCGATGCAGCGGTGGAGAAGCCGCAGTACGAGTGGCTGACCCCGTTTATCGGCCTATCCTGCTTTGGGCTGCTGTGCGGCACTATCCAGGGCGTAATCCAGACCCTGCCCTGGAGTGTTGACTGGCTGGGTACGGCGGGCGATGCGGGCGAGTTTATCACCCCGCTGGCGCACGCGCAACTCAACATAATAGCGGGCGTGGTGATGAGCCTGGCCGCTTTCATCCTCTACCTAGTTCCCCAGATCAGCGGGCGCAGGCTGTTCAGCGATACGCTAGCTAAAAGCGCGCTCTACACTATATTTGGCGGCGCGGCGCTGATGTACTTCGGCTTCATCATCCTCGGCGCGGGGATGGGGCCACTGGTGCAGCAGGGCAACAGCTTCGCCACGGCGAAAGACATCTTCCCCGGCGACTTCTGGTACTACACGTTGCTCATCACCGGCCCCACCGTGGTCGGCCTCGGCTACTTCATGTACAGCGTCAACATCTTCGCCACCGTGGGGCGAAGCACCGCCTCGACCTGGTTCGGGCGGGCGCTGCTAGCTTTGGGGCGGGGAGTCAATGATCTAATTGTCATCTATCGCAAAGCGATACCCAAGCGGCTATCCCAGGCGCGACCCCGCGCCCTCACCGCCAGTGCCGCCGAACTGGTGCTGCCCGGCGCGGGCTGGTTCATCAGTGGGCGGCCCAAAATGGGCGCGGTGCTGCTGCTAGCCTTCACTGGCATCATGTTCAGCACGATAATGGTCGTCTTCGTGATGTACGACCGTGTCAGCGACATTCCCTATGTGCAGGTGATCATTGGCTTCTTCGTGTTCAACACTATCTCCAGCCTGGTGATGCACCTAACCTACATGGCGCAGGTAAAAGCCCACTTCGCCAATCGTGCTAACCAGCCCGCACCGACCCGCACCCAGCCGACCGGCACTCCAGAACAGGTGGCCGCTAAAAGTTTGCTCCCTTGAAGGAGGGAGCGGCTAGGGTAAGGGGGTTGGCAACTCACCACAATACGATTGACTACACCGATGACCGGCAATCCTGCCAGTCATTTTCGTTTGCCCCGTTTGGTCAGCTTGCCGCTGCCGATCTCAAGAGGGATAACGATATTGATAGCCGCGCAGCAGGCCGTAGCAGCCCGCCAGCATCATATTGCCGTGAGGGGCAGGGAGGTAGAGGTTTGACCAGTTGCCTTCAATCATGGCGCGGCGGGGGCCGGTGGCGGCGCAGAGCGGTGGTCGACCACTATTGGATGGGCGTTGCAGAATGATTGCGCCGTGGCCGCTACTGTTGTAGATTTCTGCATCGCTTAGGCTGCCCGCCGCCAGCTTGCTGAGGTAGACCGCCAGCCGCAGCCCGTCAATCTCGCCAGTGTGATGCTCGAACAAGCCCATGATCTGGCCGCCGGAGAGCATAAAGGCGAGGGTGTGGAAGTTACCGACATTGAGCAGCATAGCGCCGGGCAGTGAGTAGGCTGCATCGTGTACCATGGCATCGTCGAGCGCACCTAGCACTGCCGCCACCCCTGTATCCATCAGCAACAAAGGCAGGCCATGCACGGCGCGGGGCAGGCTGTCGGCCACCGCCTGCATACGGGTGAGGTCGGGCGGAATGTGGTTGCCGCGATGCGCGAAGCTGGCAAGGTTATTGTCAGCGGCCAGGCTGCGGCGCAGGTAGTCAAAGCGGAAGCGGCGGTCACTGTAGCCGGGCGGGGCGTTGCCGTGGTCGAACACCGCAATGGCAAGGCCATCGAACTGGGTGGGTGCGCCAAAGGCAGCCAGGGTAGCGACGATCTCCTCATAGTAGAAATCGCGGCAAAGCAGGCGGGTGACACCTTGCAGACGCTTGGCTACGTCGGCGCTTACCAGCCGCACCCCCATCGCGGCGACCGCCTCCAGGTCGTCGTTGAAGGTACGCGCTGCCCCAGCCGTAGCGTATAGCAGCCCGCCCGCCCGCAGGTGCGCCTCTGCCGCCCACGCGCCCGGCCCGCCGCCCATGGTCACGCCGTCCAGCAGGATGGGGTTGCCCCGCGCCGTCTCCTGCTTAATACGATCTGCCATAATCGCGGTTGGCGAGGGCAGCACCAGTTGCACGCAGTTCTCAATCTCCCGTTCGCTATCGAACAGCAGAATGTCTTGCGTGCCGGTGCCAACGTCTACACAGAGGATACGCATAGTTAGTGATCAGGGATGAGCAATGAGTGTTGAATTATGAATTATGGTCAAGGTTGTGTGAGCGAAACTACCTGTATGGGCAGGTTGTGTTCGCACGTCAGCTTACCAATTATCTTCACCAGCCACATAGGAGCGCAACCGTTCCAGCCCTTCATCGAGTTCGTGCCAGTGTTGCTGGCGCTCGGCGGAGGTGGACGGCAAGGTAAGCGGCCACAGGCACGACAGATTGCGTGGGGCAATCAGGCTACGCAGGTAGCGCCCGTAGTTGGTGGGCAGGGCGCGTACCCGCTGGTAGCCTAGCAACAATGCCGCCTTCAACATGGCATAGTTGGCCCGCCCAATCAGATTATCCAGCGTAACCGCCAGGTCATACAAATAATGAGCATAGCCCACATTGTTGAAATCGAGCAGCCGCACCTCGCCCCGCCCGAACAGGTAGTTCCCCTGGTGGATGTCGGCATGAATCAGGCCAAAGCGGTCATTGCCCATGCCAAACTCGTTCAGATCGGCCCAGACCCGCTCGATCGCTGCTGTAACTATCGTACCCGCTCCGGCATCGTACTCAGCTAGCAGCTTGCCCCAGTAGGTGGCTGGCTCACGTACATCAGTCAGCATCGGCAGGTACTCGAAAAGCTGCTGAGGACCATCAAGTCCATCAGCACGGTCACGCTCGAAGCCGGGCGGTGGCACGAACTGGCCGCTCGCGCTATAGTTGTGCAGGCGGGCGGTCATCGCGCCGACTTGCTCAAGGTGGCTGATACGCAAGCCCTGGTTGTAGAAGCGACCCACCACCCAGTGCAGCACGGAGCAGACTTGCGGCTGCCCCACATTGGTATGCACTATGGTGACTAGTTCGCCAGCCTGATTTAGCAGCGGGTGAGGCACGCACAGGTCGGTATCGCGGCTGATAGCCTGTAGCCAGAGCAACTCGGAGCGGACATAATTTGCCTCTTCCGCCAGGTTATTCTCGCCGACATCTAGGCGATGCAGGCGCAGCGCGAAATCGCCGTCCGCCGTTTGCACGCGGAAGACGGTGTTATAGTAGGTGGGCATCGAGGTCAGCCGAAATTCGCTCAGGCCATATTGCGCCAGAGCATCAGCGGCGACACGCATGGGGTTAGCAAGCCAAGTGATTTTGGTGGATGTCGCCATTATTTCGGCTTACCAGCTATCCTCATTCGCCGCATATAGGCGTAGGTGGGTCAAACTCTCCTCCACGTCGTACCAACGCTGCTTACGCTCAATCGATCCAGCAGGCCAAATTAGCGTCCACTGTATCAGTTGCAGGTTGCGTAGAGCAATCAGGCTACGTATGTAGCGGCGGTGATTGGTGGGGAGTGGGCGGGTGCGCTGATATGCTTGCAGGGCAGCGTCTCGTAGCACGGCATAGTCGGCACGGTCCACCAGGTTGTTCAGTATCACCGAAAAATCGTACAGATAGTGAGCGTAGCCAACATTGTTGAAGTCAATAAGTTTAGCCTTACCTTGCCAGAACATATAGTTCCACTGATGGATGTCGGCGTGTATTAGGCCAAAGCGGTCGCTGCCCATGCCAAACTCTTCCAGGTCGGCCCAAACCCGCTCGGCTGACGCAGTGATCATCTTGCCCAACGCGGCATCGAGTTCGCTACACAGCCTGCCCAGGTAATCCACCACATCGCGCACATCAGACTGCATCGGCGGGAACTCGCTATACCTGGTTGGTCCGTCAATTGCATCGGCACGGTCACGATTGAAGCCAGGTGGTGGCACAAACTGCCCGCTCGCGCTATAGTTGTGCAGGCTGGCAGTAAGAGTACCGATCTTCGCCAGATGGATGGGGCGCAGACCTTTGTTGTAGAATCGCCCATCCATCCACATCAGCGCCGAGCATAGCACCGGCTTATCTTCATCGGTATCGATCAGGGTGACCAGCTCACCTTGTTGATTAGTCAGCGGATGGGGTACATCAAGGTCGGTGTCGCGGCTAAGGGCTTGTAGCCACAGCAACTCGGAGGCTATATTACTCGTCCATCCCGCCGCTTCAATATTCTGGTTACTGAATCGGTGCAGGCGTAGCACGAAGTTGCCATCCACGGTGGCAACCCGAAAGACGGCGTTGGAGGTGCTGGACATCTGGGTAAGCCGTGTCGCGCTGAGGCCATATTGCGCCAGCGCCTCCGCGACTATCTTTTGTGGCTGATGCAGCCAGGTGATTTTGGTGGGTGTGAACAATCGGCTACCGCCAGGTCTTTAGGTAGAGATAAGCCTTGTCGTTATCGCTCAGACCCAGCGTGTTCTTACGTTCTAAACCCAGGGTAGCGCGGTCGCTGTAGGCAATCGCCTTGAGGTCGGTCAGGGTATCACCAGTGAAGCCGCCGAACTGCTTACGCCAGCGGCGGGCGAACTCCACCAGGGCATTGAGTTGCTCCTGGTTGGGCGCAGCCAGATGGCGCTTCTGCTTAACCAGACGCAGGGCATCCTGGGCGCTGTAGCCCATGCTAACCAGCACGCAGCAGGCCAGCAGCACACTGCGGCCAATGCCGTGCGCGCAGTGGATGTATACCCGCCCCCCGTCGGCAAGCTGCTGGTTGACCCAGGCCACCCCATCCTCCAGCATATCCTGTGATACGGCGCGGCTATCCACGGTTGGCAGGTGCAGCAGGGTGATGCCATGTTCGCGCAGCACCGCCTCGTCGTCCTTATCCTCGACCCGCACATCCACTATATGTGTAATGCCGAACTTTTTGGCGAGCGGCTCGATCGCCTCGACCGCAAAGCGCCCACCCACCGCCATGCTGGGGGTTATCCAACTGAAATTGATGGGGATGCCGCCCAGGTTGCCGCGTCGGGCAGCGATTGCAGCATAGAAGCGGCGGTAAATCATATGCGGAAGGTCGAGCAGCAGCGGGCGCTTGCTCATGGTTGGAACTCCATTGCTCTGTGCATCTTGATCAACATTGGTCTCAGTCTGATTCGCGGGGTTCAAAAGTTGGCCTCCTTGCCAAATTGGGTGGTTCATTCCCCTCTCACTAGGACGGGTGGGGGTGGGTGTACTCTATTACAAGTATTATACCAACATTGCTCATGGGCAGGCAAGTTTTCAGTTATAATATGCTCATGGGCAAACCGATTGAGATTGGCATTGATGCCAGCCGCCTGGCGGCCAATCAGCGCACCGGCACCGAGAATTACGCCTACCAGGTGATTCGCGGGCTGTTCCGTGCTGACCGTATCAACCACTATACCCTCTACTTCAACAGGCCGCCAGCGGTGGGCCTGTTCGACGCGCTGCCGCCGCGCTGGAAGATAAAGGCGATCCCCTTTCCTCGCCTGTGGACGCACCTACGTCTCAGCCTGGAGCTGCTGCTACACCGACCCCGCGTGCTGTTCGTTCCCGCCCATGTGGTGCCACTCATTCACCCGCGCACGGTGGTCACTATTCATGACCTGGGCTACCTGCTCTACCCCGAAGCACATGGCCGCTTCAGCCGCTGGTATCTGCAGGCTAGCACCCGCTGGAGCGCGAGGCAGGCGCGGCGCATCATCGCGGTCTCCGAGGCGACCGCGCGCGATATTGTCAAGCACACCGGCGTTAAAGCCGACAAGATCAAGGTAGTGCATCATGGCTACGACCTGCGCTTCACCCGCGTAACCGATGAGGCACAGGTCAAGGCGGCCAAGCAGCGTATCGGCCTGCTACCCAGCGAGAAGTATGTGCTGTACGTCGGCACCATTCAGCCGCGCAAAAACCTGGTGCGGCTAATCGAGGCGTGGGCCAGGCTAGGTGAGGCAGTGGTTGACTACAAGCTGGTGCTGGGTGGCAAACCAGGCTGGCTCTACGCCAACATCTACGCAAGGGTCAAGGCATTGGGGCTTGAGGGTTATGTAACCTTCCCTGGCTACATCACCGATGCGGATCTGCCCGCGCTCTACAGTGGGGCCAGCCTGTTCGCCCTGGTCTCCCTCTACGAGGGCTTCGGTCTGCCCGCGCTGGAGGCGCTAGCCTGCGGCACGCCCACGCTGGTCTCGAATACCACCAGCCTGCCGGAGATCGTCGGCGATGCTGCGCTTCTTTGCGACCCTGAAGATGTAGACAGCATTGCCAACGCGCTGCGGCTAGGCTTGAGCGACGAGCGACTACGTCAGCGCCTGCAAATCGCTGGCCCGCTGCAGGCGGCGAAGTTTAGCTGGCAACGTTGCGCCGAGCAAACGGCGGCAGTGCTGCTTGAGACGGGCGGTGAGTTGAAAGTTGAAAGTAGAAAGTAATTGTTGGTAGGGGCGGGCTGCGCTCGACCAGTCAGGTTTGTACGTAGCGGTGGGCAACACTCAGCACTCAGCACTCAGCACTCAGCACTCAGCACTCAGCATGGCAATCTACAAACCGCGATAAGGCGTAATAACAGTATGTCGACCACCAGAAAAGTAGCCCGCGAAGCCGAGCGCGAGGCCAACCATGCTACCACCCACCTGCTGATGGGTATGATCACGGTGGTGGGCTGCTATATCACCACCGTACTCGCCCCCAACTTCGGCTTCATCGAAGTGCTGGAGGTGGGCCTGGCTTACGTCTCGCTATTCTTCATCATCCTTACCCTGCTGATCGGCCCGCTCAAACTGTGGCGATATCGGCGGGTTCCGCTCAACCTGGATAGCCGCCGCGACATCGGTAGCTGGGCGGCGCTCACCAGCGTGGTACACGTAACCCTGATCCTGTGGGGGCGCAACTTCGGCGGCAGCCTCGCGTACTTCTTCGGCCAGTTCACCTGGTTTGGGGTAGTCAACTATCTGGGTCTATTCGCTACCATCATTATGCTAGGTCTGCTGCTCATCTCCAACGATTGGTGCCTGCGCCGCCTGCGCGGCCCGCGCTGGAAGGCGCTGCAGCGCCTCAACTATTTGCTGTTCGTCCTGGTGGTGGTCCACACCTTCGGTTTTGAGAATATCTGGGCCAGGGGCTGGGGCATAGCCAGCGCCGTAATTGCCCTCACCGCCGTTACTCTTATCGCGCAGATGCTCGGCTTCGCCATATATCGTCGGCGGCAACAGCGGGTACGGAGCAGCGATAGTACGCTGCTGTAGCTATTGCTCTGCCGCACAGATGCCAGGTGATTGAGAATATTGCCATGCACCATTGTAATACCAATTAGCCGTGGTGCCGCTATAATTTCTGTAGGGGCGAACCGTTGTTCGCCCTGGCCCAATTTATACTATCTGCTGGGCTAACTGGTATAAAAAGCCGACAGTGCGGGAGAGTCTCAAACCCTGTTAATGCCCAACTGGGTTTTTCGCCGCCTTGAACTTGGGAACTAATACCAATTAGCGATGGTGCCGCTATAGATTGAGCCAGGGCGAACTGTGGTTCGCCCCTAAAGAACTATTGCAGCGCCTCGGCTAATTGTTATAGCGCTTTTTGCAGCGTTGACAGACCTGCGCCTCGTCTCCTATAATCAGCCCACGATGTCTCAGCCTATAATGAAGCAAACCGCATCGCGCCGCATATTATAAGAAGGTGGGGCTTGCCCATTCGCCGAAGCGCATCCGCTCACAATCTATAATCTGCAATCTTACAATCATCTGGGGGATAGGGCCATCGAATTGAGCAGCCTTGATTGGAATAGCGTAGGCGGCTGGGCAGCGGTCACTCTGCTACTCACGCTGGCGTTGGTAGTGCCGGGCTACGCGTTGCTGCTCTACGTACCGCCGCTGGTCGAGCGATTTGGTTCGTTCGTCGAGCGGGCGATTGCCGCCCTCTGCCTTAGTGTGCTGCTCACCCCCATCTTCTTCCTGGCGATGCGCCTGCTGGCCCTGCCGATTGGCGGCCCTTTGCTCGTTGCCCTGCAACTGGCCTGCATGGCCGCGATTGCGCTGAAACTAAGGCGGCGCACCGTTCGGCGGCAGGGCGGGATAAATCCCGTGCCTTCAGAAATATTGCCCGCTCCTATGGGTACAACCTCCCGCCAGGGCGAGATAAATCCAGCCCCTGCTGAAGCGCGCCCGCCCAGCGACGCAATTCCACATTCACCATTTACCATTCATCATTCACAATTGGCTAACCATTCACCATTGATCGCGTTCACCCTCTTCGCCATCTTCCTGATTGGGCTAATCGTGCGGGTGCATCAGGCGTGGGGCGAACCGGCAGCGCTAGGCTCGGACGGCTACCATCACACCCTGATCAGCCAGCTGATCATCGAGCAGCAAGGCATTCCCCACAACTACCTGCCCTACGCGCCGCTCACCAGCTTCACCTACCACTACGGCTTCCATGCGCTGGTAGCGATTAGCTACTGGTTGGGCGGCTGGGTGATGTTCGGGGTAGGTGCGCTGACCACTGCGAAGTTGACCTTGATGGTGGGCCAAATCCTTAATGCGTTTGCCCCTTTCGCCGTATACCTGCTAGCCGCCAACTGGCTGGGCAGTCGCGTTGCTGGAGTGGTTGCCGCGCTAGTGACGCTGCTCTCCATCTTCCCCACCTACTATCTCAACTGGGGGCGCGACACGCAGATGGCCGGGTTGCTCGGATTGCCTGTGCTGCTGCTGGTGACGACTATGCTACTGGATGCACCACCAACCACGCCTACGGTGGGCGGGATAAATCCCCTCCCTACGCACGATGGTGCTGACCTTACCCTGGGCGGGATAAATCCACCCCCTACGGAAGCAAGCCCGGTTGTAGAAGGGGGATTTATCCCGCCCAACCCTGCCGCAACCGTGCGCGGCTATCTGGCGGGCGGGCGGGTGCAGGGACTGATGCTACTGACCGGAGCCGCCGCAGCGGGCCTGCTGCTCGACCATTATCGCATCATCATCGTTTACGCCTACTTCGTCGCCATCTACTGGCTGGTGCGGGTAATTGGAAGTCTAACCCAACGAACCGTACGCAATCCACATTTTGCATTCTACATTCTACATTCTACAATCGGTGTAAGCGTGCGCCTGGCAGCGGTTGGCCTACTCGCGCTGCTAATCGCCTCGCCCTGGCTGCTCAATCTCCTCAGCGGCTTCAGCTTCACGCTGCAGACTGGCAGCAAGATCCCGCCCGCCGCATTCTTCAGCACCCGCCTCAGCGATATCGTCGATGGCTGGTGGTGGAGCGCCCCGCTGTGGAAACCTGGCGCAACTAGCGGGCTGATCAGCCTGCTGCCGCTGCTCACCAGCCCGCTGATCATTCTTAGCGGCATTGGCTGGGTATTTGGTATACTTTATCGCAACCGCTACGTAATCAGTACCGGCCTGCTAACCTCGACCCTGCTGCTGTTGAGCAGCCCCTACTTCGTCAACGTGCCGTTGCTGTCGGGGCGGGTGGACTACCAGACCGTCGCCAGTCTGCTGTGGCTGCCCCAGGCGGTGCTGATCGGCTACCTTGCGGTGGCGGCGATGCGGCTAGCCACTCAGATGCGACGTACACCCTCTCCCAACCTCCCCCGCAGGGGGAGGAGTATGGAGATTGGCGCAGCCGCTCTGGCCGTAGTCATCGCTCTGCTAGCCGCGCTGCCGCTGTGGGATGCGCGGGAGCGCGACCCGCTGGAGTCGTACCTGATGCCCGCCGACCTACCCGCGCTGGCCTGGGCGCAGCAGCACACCGCCCCCCATAGCCTGTTCCTGACTAACACTTTCACCTGGAGCTGGTCGCCCAACTCGCGCACCGGCAGCGATGGTGGCTTGTGGCTACCGCTGCTTGCGGGCGGTGGGCGCACCGCCACCGCGCCGCCGCTGCCCTACAACAACGAGCAGGCGCTAGATCCCGCATACCGTATGGTGGTAACTACCACCAGCGTAGCCGCCGCCCACGTTGATCAGCAGCAGGCAGTTGACTATTTGCGTAGCTTGGGAGTAAAGTATGCTTACATCGGCGCACGTGGCGACAACCCTGCGCTGGCCCCGACCAACCAGAGCAGCAACCCTGACCTGGCTGCCGCCCGCGACAAGGGCGTGATTATAAGCGGCAACCTCGACCCCGCCCAGTTCCAGCGGGCGGCGCAGTGGTGGCGGCAAATCTACGCCCACGACGGTGTGTATATATTTGAACTGAAGTAACATCCGGCCAGCGCATACGACCAGCGAATAAGCGGATAATCTGATGATGGCGTAGGCGCGAACCCTGGTTCGCCGGTCAGCGGCGGATGTGCGTCACGTTCTTGCAGAGCAAGCGTTCAGCAGGGGCGAACCGTTGTTCGCCCTGGTTGGATATGCGTAGGCGCGAACCGTGGTTCGCCGGTCAGCGGCAGGTACGTGTCACGTTCTTGCCGAGCAAGCGTTCAGTAGGGGCGAACCGTTGTTCGCCCCGGTTGGATAGGCGTAGGCGCGAACCCTGGTTCGACTGATTGGGTATGCAAGAACGTGACGCGCACCCACCAGTGGCAAGGAGACATTTGTGAGCATAGTGACTAAACCCGCAGACGAAGCAGTAGCACCGACTTCGCCAACCACCTCCTCAATCGCGCTGCCCGCTAACGAAACCCCAGGTCGGGTCAAGCTGCCGCTCATATCGATCATCATCCCCGCCTACAACGAGCAGGCGCACATTGACGAGGTACTGCGCCGCATCGTAGCGCTGGATTTCGCCAAGCAAGTGGTGGTGGTGGACGATGGTTCGCAAGATCGCACTCCCGAACTGCTGCGGAAGTGGGAGGATAACCCTGAGGTGGAGGTAGTCTATGCGCCGCAGAACCATGGTAAGGGCGCTGCCATCCGCCTCGGCTTGCAGCACACGCAGGGCGACATCATCATGGTCCACGATGCCGACCTCGAATACCGCCCCGAAGAGATGCGCCCGCTGCTGGAGCTAATCGCCAGCGGCAAGGCCGAGGTGGTCTACGGCTCACGCTTCAGTGGCAGGATCAAGGGTATGGCGTTCAAGAACTGGCTGGCGAACCGCATCCTCGCCATCGCCGCCAACGTGCTGTTCCGCGCCCACATTACCGACGAGGCAACCGCGTACAAGGCGTTCAGGGCCAGCGTGCTGAAGAGCATCCCACTCAACTGCGAGCGGTTCGAGTTCTGCCCCGAAGTGACCGCCAAGGTACGCAAGCGCGGCTATAAAATCGTCGAACTGCCGATCAGCTACGAGGGCCGCACTGCTCTGCAAGGCAAGAAAATCAGGATGAGCGACGGTTTCGAGGCGCTCTGGACCCTGATCAAATATCGGTTCACCAACTAAGGTCAAATTGCAGATTGCAGATTGCAGATTTTAGATTGCAACCCGCGCTAATCTGCAATCTGTAATCTATAATCTGCAATCGAGGTTTCTTTGAAGCCACTAACCGTGATCATGGGAACAAAGGGTGAGTACGTAAAGATGGCCCCGGTGCTGCGCGAACTAGACCGCCAGGCGGTGCCGTATCGCCTGCTGCACACCCACCAGCACGTGCAAACCACTGCGACCATCACCCGTATCTTCAAGCTGCGCGAACCGGATATGATCCTCGACCCGCGCACTGAGGATGTCACCAACGTAACCGACGCGGCCCGCTGGTTTCTGCGTGGCAGCGTGGCAGCAGCCCGTCAGGCAAAGCGCTACTTCCCCCACGGCAAGGGCATCGTGCTGCTACATGGCGACACGCCCAGCACCCTGCTCGGCCTGATTATTGCGCGGCTAGGTGGGCAGCAAGTGGCCCATATCGAGGCGGGATTGCGTAGCTACGACCTGCTCAATCCTTTTCCCGAAGAGGGCGTGCGCGTGATCACCTCGAAGTTCGCCGACTATCTGTTCGCCCCCGCCGACTGGGAGTACCACAATCTTGAGCAAGAAGGGCTGAAGGCGCGCAAGTGGAACACTCGCGTCAATACCGTCTACGAGGCGTTGCAGTATGCGCTGGAACGCTACCAGCAGGCCCACGCCGACGGCAGTCACGACATCACCACCCCACCCGATCACCCCTACGTAGTGGCGGTTATCCATCGGCTGGAAACCATCCTGAACCAGGCGCGGCTGAAGCTGGACATAGACACCGTGCTGCGGGTGGCGAAGCAGCACCATGTCGTCTTCATCCAGTACAAGCCGACTATGGAGAAGCTAAAGCAGTATGGGATGCTCGACGAGCTCATGAACCACCCCAACATCGAACACCGTTCCTATCAGGATTACTTCAGCTTCATGAACCTGATCGCCAATTGCACCTACGTGGTCTGCGACGGCGGCGGCTTGCAGGAGGAGACCTACTACCTCGACCGCCCTTGCCTGCTACTCCGCAGCACCACCGAGCGCATCATCGGCCTGGACGAGACCGCATTGCTATCGAAGTTCGAGCCAGCCCGCATCAACTACTTCCTCGCCAATTACTCGCAATATAGCCGCCGCGACCGACTCGAAGATGTGCGCCCTGCCCGCATCATCGTGGACGCGGTGCGCGGGCTGATGGCCGAATGATGGACCGACGTAACTCCCCTCCCAGCGGGAGGGGTAGGGGGCGGGTGCGTGAAACGCCATTCGGACCCTCTCCCAACCTCCCCTGGTGGGGGAGGGGTATAGCGCACTCCTCACGGCGGGGGAGGAGTAATGGTGTACTTCTATCCGGCTGGTACGGCGGTGGCAATGTGGGCGACGAGGCAGTGCTGGCCGCGCTGGTGCAGATGCTGCGTGAGCGCAATCCTGATTTGCCGATTACCGCCCTGTCGGTCAATCCTGAGCAGACTGCAAGGCTGCATGGGATAAGGGCGGTCAAGCGCAGTCCGCTCCACCTCCGTGCCGCGCTGATGGGCAGTGACACCTTCGTTTTGGGCGGCGGTGGCACGGTGCAGGATGTGACCAGCGCGTGGAATCTGCCATCGTTCCTGCTCTATCCCCTGCTGGCGCGGCGACTGGGCAAGCGGGTAGTGTGGAGCGGGGTGGGGGTTGGCCCGCTGGGAACGAAGCTGGGCCGCTGGCTGACAGCGCGGGCGGCGCGAGCGGCGCATGGCATTACCGTGCGCGATCAAGCCTCGGCTGATTTGCTGGCACGTGTCGGCGCGCCAATGCAGCGCGTAGTAGTCACTGCCGATCCCGCTCTCGCCCTACGCCCCGCCACCCGCGACGATGCGCTGAAGGTTTTGCAAGAGGCTGGCGTATATATAAAGGGTGCGGCAACTCCCCTACCCAACCCTCCCCTGTTGCAGGGGAGGGAGAGTGCAGCCAACCACCCCCTGTTGCAGGGGAGGGAGAGTGCAGCCAACCACCCCCTGTTGCAAGGGAGAGAGAGTGCGACCAACTCAGCACTCAGCACTCAGCACTCAGCACTCGTAGTTTTCGCCATAAGGCGACCACTCGACCCTCAACTGGGCAGCGGTCTACGCCCCGGTTATTTGCTGCCGGTCAGCGTGCGGGAGCGATTCGGAGCATGGTCGGCACCGGCGGAGCAGCTTTACCAGGCCACGGTCGAGGCGCTGGCCCAGCTTGCCGATTACTGCGTCAGCGCGTGGCAGGCCGAGGCGCTGTTCGTGCCGTTCGATGCGGTCGATCGCAAGGTAGCGGCGGCGGTGCGGCGGCGGATGCACAATGCCGAACACAGCCATGAATTGATCGGTGAGCAGCACCCCGCAACGGTGATGGGCATCATTGGATTGGCCGATGTGGTGGTGGCGATGAGGCTGCATGGGCTAATCCTGGGCGCAGCGATGGGCCGCCCACTGCTCGCTCTTAGCTACGACCGCAAGGTTAGCAGCTTCATGGCCCAACTGGGCGCGGACGAGTGGACCCTGCCAGTGACTAACCCTGCCGCCCTGCTGGACAAGGCGGCACAACTGTGGCCGCAGCGTGCGGCGGTTGCCCACCAAATCGCGGTTAGGGCGACGGAACTGAAGCGAAAGGCAATTCTGAATGCAGACATCATCGAAGCTGGAGCGAGGTAGATTGGCGGCGGCACTGGCCTGGGCGCGCAGCCCACGTGGGCGCATCATCCTGCAGGTTAGCCTCATCGGCCTGGTGCTGGTCTTCTTTGTCTACGAGCTAATCACCGGCTGGAACGATCTCAGCAAGCAGCATCTACGACTCGATTACGGCTACCTGGCGCTCTCCGCCCTGCCGCTGGTTGCCCGCCCATTCCTCTCCGTCTTCGGCTGGTGGCAGATCGTCTACAAGCTGGGCGGTAAATTGAGCATCGCCCGCAGTATTCACATCTACTTCATCTCCGGCCTGGCCCGCTACCTGCCTGGCCCGTTTTTGGGCAGCATTGGGCGGGCGATTATGGCCGAGGAGAACGGGGTAGAGGCGGGGGTGGCGGCGATCAGCGTACTGTTGGAACTGGGGCTGCTGGTTGCCAGCGGCGCACTCATCGGCCTGGTCTGGGTTGCGTTCACCATTGGCGTGGGTAATGTCACTTTCTACCTGATTGCGCTCGGCGCGGGCAGCCTGATCATGCTCGAACCGCGCGTCTTCCTCACCCTGCTCAACTTCCTACTGGCCCGCTTTGGCCGCAAGCCGGTGCGTCTCGCCCTGCACCTGGGCGACATGATGCAGCTGATCGCCCCTTATCTGCTCAACTGGCTGCTCAATGGCTTCACCTTCTACCTGGTGGTCAATGCTATCTTCCCCGCAGCGGGACAATTGTTCAACCTCAGCGGCATCTACATCACTGCTCTGACCATCGCCATCTTCGGCCTGACCTTCCCCGACGGCTGGGGCATCCGCGAGTTCACCCTGATTAAGATGCTGACCGCGCTTGCCAGCGTCCCTATCGCCATCGCGGGCGGCCTGGCCCTGTTCAGCCGCGTCTGGTGGATGGCCGCCGAGGCGGTTTGGGTCGGTCTTGCCCTATACCTACGCCCTGAGCGTAAGGCCGAGGCCGCCGCACCGTATACCCCCACTGCAGAGAGCAAGGAATAAGCGCGGGAACAGGTGAAAGCTGCAATATGACTCATCTATTGCCCTCGACACAATACCTTATCTTCGATGTTGGGCAGCCCTACCAACTATTGTACGTGGAATGGTGACCAGTAGGAGGCAATGGTACTTTGTTCTTATTCTTACCCATGACTGGTATACTTTGGGGGTGGCAGTGGGATATAATTACGGTGGGGAGGAAACCACCGAGTGGATGAAGAAAATCAGAACGGCGATAGCGCGCCCAGCGAGGCCGCTCCCATCGCCGACATCAGCGCCAAGGCGGCGGAGCAGCAGCGCTGGCACGAATGTCTGCGCCAGCTTACCGTGGCGGTTAACCAGCAGCAGAGCATGGTAGATTTGGCGCGGCAAATCTATAGTGCGATTATGCCGCTGTTCGCCGCCGATGCGTTTATGATCTCGCTCTACCACCGTGAGGATGATGAGATCGAACACATATTTGCCGTGTTGGACGGCAAGGAGGTTACCCCGCAGCGCTATCGCTTTCGGATCAAGCTGGCGGATAGCCGCATGGAGCCAGCGGTACGCAGCGGGAAGCCCATGCTGGTGGATAACTGGCGGCTAGATGAGGAGCATGAATATCAGGTTGTCACCCTCGGCCACGACCCGCCGCGCGTCCACACCCTGCTCGATGTCCCGTTTGTGGCGGGCAGCCAGGTATATGGCGCATTGCACTTGCAGAGCTACAAGTACAAAGCGTGGGGCAGCGAAGAGGTGGAGCTGGCCCAAACCGTCGCTGCGCTAACGCTGGGTGCGGTATTGCATCATTGGAACCTGCTCAATCGCAGCAACCGCAAATCTTATCTCGCTTGTCTGCACAGCATCAGCCGCGAGTGTACCAGCGGTGAGCCAGTCGAGCAGATTATTGTGCGGGTGACGGAGACGATCGGACGCTTCATGGGCGGAGTCTGCGCCGTGTTGCTTCAGGATGACGCAACGCTACGCCTGGCGGCGCTGTTTCACAGCGACCCGGTAGTGCGGGCAATGCAGACCAACTTCGTCGAGCAGAATATCGACAAGATCGTGAACTCGGAATGGGTTAGTACGCTACGCAACGATGAACCGCTGCTGCTGGCAAACGTGGAGAGTGTCAAAGCGACGGGGCAGGAATGGCTGATCCAAATCGGCATCGGTAACGTGGCTTCGGCCCCCATCCTGCTACGCGGGCAGGTGATCGGACAGATCGGCATTGCTCGCTTCATCCCCGCCCGTAATCTGCGTGACAACGATGTGAGGCTGTTGGAGAGCGCCGCTGGCTACCTGGCGCTATTGCTGGCGAAAGAGGATTTGCTGCCCGCTGGCTAAACCCTTACCGGAGGTGTGCGTCACATTCTTGCATAACTGACCGGGGCGAACTATGGTTCGCCGCTACCGAACGCTTACTCGGCAAGAACGTGACGTAACTCTTATCGGCGATTACGATAAATCCTGACGCTAATCTGGCTTGGTTCGCTTCCGGTAGTAACGAGGCATGAGTGTGATACAAGTTATTGGGTGAACGTAGGTGCGGGTGGTGGCCCGTCCTGGTAAGGGAGCTAACCACCCAATAATTGGTAATACCAGTTAGCGATGGTGCTGCTATAGATGGAGCCAGGGCGAACAACGGTTCGCCCCTACGAACAAGGGACGATTTTTCGGATAATATTATACCAAGTAGCCGAGCAGATAGTATAAATTGGGCCGGGGCGAACAACGGTTCGCCCCTACAGAAATTATAGCGGCACCACGGCTAATTGGTATTACAACCATAGATGGCAAGTTGATGAGGTCGAGCCGATACGCGCAATCCGTTTTCTCCGCTTCTCCGTTGAACCTAATTCGTTGGCTGGTTTTCCTATCTACGGTTGTAATAATAAGCTCTTAGCCTGCCGGGAGGGAATGGGGTGGGTCTATGCAGCACGACACGCACCCACCCCTACTCCTCCCAGCGGCAGGGCAAACTACACCGCCGCTATCACAACTCAGCACCCAGCACTCAGCGCTGGCTTACGGCGTAATCACCCCTGCATAGATGATCTGGGCCATCTCATCGCGGCGGATGTTGCGGTTCGGCGCAAAGTGGGTTGTGTCAATGCCGTGTACCACGCCCTTGTTATAGGCAGTCTCGATGTACTGATAGGCGAAGTTGTCGTTCGGCACGTCCACAAAGTCTGGGTTGGGCGGATTGATGAGGATATAGTGGGCCGCGCCAACCACCAGGCGGGTAAGCTCGGCGCGGGTGATGGGACGGTTGGGCAGATAGCAAGGGAAGGCCGCATTAGCCGCCGCGCACTGTGATGCGGTGTAACCGCTGAGGAGGTGCGCCGCATAGCCGTTCTCGATGTACAGATAGCCGAAGTAACCGGACGGCACATCAATGAACGTCTGGCCGCTGGGTGGGATCAGTGGCACGCCGAAGGCCAGAGTGACGATGCGGGCGAACTGGGCGCGAGTGGCGGTCTGCGCTGGGCTGTAGTGGGTAGTATCAGTGCCGCTGATCATGCCCGCGCAGTTGAGGAAGTGGATTGCCCCATAGAAAACGTTGCCGTCAATATCCACAAATGGGTTGGCGCATTCGGTCGCCAGCGCAGTGGGCAGCACGCTCGGCAGCGCGGTGGGGATGCCTCTGGTCGGAGTTGTGGCAACCCCGGTGTTAGTCGGCACTGCCTTTGGCAAGGCGGCTTTGGCTCCCGCAGCCGATGCGCTGGCATAAACTGCGCCCTTGCCCGCGCTCAATGCGATCAGGGCAGCCAGCCCCAATGCGACAATTACGATAACCTTAACTCTGTTGGTACCCATTTACTATGCTCCTTTTTCTTTGGGTTTAATGCTGAATGAACTCAACTTCAAACGACGCTGGTTGCGCTATTGCGTCATCAGATATACTCCACCGCTTGGCTAATCATATCTGCAACACGCCTGATCAACCATAGGTAATAAGTCACACGCCATATAGGTAATAGGTCTGTGGGATAAAGGTACGGGGTGGTGAAGGGCAAGCTAAAATGCACTAAACAGCAATCCAAAAAATGTATAAAATACCCCTTGTATTTCCCATCACCTTGTGCTATAATAGCCGCAACAGTGGTATAATAGCGACATCCGTAGGGGCGAGCCGTTGTTCGCCCTGCCCAACCAGGAGGTACGAGCGATGGCAACGACAAGTGGGGCGGTAAAGGTGGGCGCTGGCAGCGGGCTGAAGCGGATGCGCTTCCTCGATTACATCGTGTTCAGTTCCTACCAACTGGCGTTCAGCTTCCTGTGGGGAGCGATCGGCGTAATCATCCTGCCAGCGGTCAACCAGACGCTGACCAACCAGCTGCTGGTGAATGGCAAACTCGCCTTCGGCCCGTTCGTCTTCGATGGCGACGTGAAGGTAACAACGTTGGCGATTGTGAGTTTCACCGGCCTGACCCTGGCGGCGCTCTCGCAACCGATGTTCGGCACCTGGAGCGACAGCTTCAAGTCGCCGATTGGCAAGCGGATGCCCTTCATCGCGGTCGGCAGCATCCTTACCCTGATCACCCTCGGCGGGCTGACCCTGGCGGTAATCCTGGGTTGGTTCGCCTTCTTCCTGATGTACTGCGCTCTGCAGTTCGTTTCCAACACCGCCTACGGGCCATATCATGGCCTGCTGCCCGACATGGTGCCGGAGCTTGATCGGGGCAAAGCCAGCGGCGTGCTGGGTGGGATGCAGATGCTTGGCACAGTGGCAAGCGGGCTGGCCCTGGCGGTCTTCTTCGACGTGCATAAGAACCTCACCGGCGCGATGCTGACCATTATCGTGCTGGTCGCCGTCTGCGCCCTGATCACCCTATTTTTCCTGCACGAACCACCCCCACCGCCCGGTCGCATCCAGCCTTCCGAGGTCAAAGGCGGTCGTCGCCTGCTCGCCGTCTTCAGCATCGAGGCCAAGAAGTACCCCGATTTCGTCTGGCTGCTATTCGCCCGCACCTGGACGCTAACCGGCATCGCCACGGTCAGCACCTACGCGCTCTACTGGATGCAGGATGTGATCAAGCCGCAGGGCTACAAGCTGTTCGGCCTCACCATCGGTACGCCATCGCAGGCGGTCAGTATGCTGCTGGCAATTGTGATTATGTTCGCCTTCATCGCCGCGATGGTGTCGGGGACGCTATCCGACCGTTTTGGCCGCAAGCCGCTGATTGCCCTTAGCGGTGTGCTCGGCATCATCGGCGTGCTGCCGTTCATCTTTGTTCGTGATTTGGGCATGGTGCTGCTGGCCGCCATCTTCATCGGGCTAGCGTATGGCACCTTCACCGCAGTTGACTGGGCAATGGTGACGGACCTGATCCCGCGCAGCCAGGCGGGCAAGTACATGGGGGTGAGCAATCTGGCAACCGCGATGCCGCAGGCGATCGCGCCGCTGCTCGGTGGCATACTGGCGGCCATCTTCGCCACTAACGGCAACTACGACGCGGAGTACGGGGCGATCTTCGCGGGCGCGGCGGTCTATTTCCTGCTAGGCATCCTGTTTTTGACCAAGGTGCGCGAACACAAGGTGCGCGAGGAGGAAGTCGCCATCGGCGCGGATCTGGAGCAAGCTGGTTGACAGGCTGTAGGCGACGTGCTACAATCAGTTAACAAGGAGTAAGGAGCCGTGGTCTAAGCCTTTGCGTACACCACTTGCCACCTTAAGGGGATGAAGGATGTAATATGCAGCGTCAAACCCGGCTCAGTCACATCCTGTTTATCTGCTTCTGGACGCTGGCTTCGCTGGCGTTGATCATTAACGGCCTGTTTGCCAGCCCTGCGCCGCTTACGCGCTCGATTACCTTTGAGCGCAGCGGGGCAATCACCGTGGCGCAGTTGGTGCGGCAGTCCCAGGGTGGGAACTTTGCCCCGGCAGCGGCCAGCGCGCCCGCCTATGGACAACCTGCGCCTAAGGCGAACAGGGCGGTGATGCCCATCGCGGCCAGCCAACCGACCCTCGCTGCCACCCCCCTACTCGCCAACACCCCGCCGCTCCTGGCTCCACGCCATACGGATCGCGCCGCCGCTCTCAGTAAGCTAGCCTGGGTACCAACCAGCACCATCACTTCGGTGCCAGCCACCATTGCGACTGCCGTTCCACCTGGTCGCCAACCCACCGTGGTTGCCATTGCCGCGCCACCGAGCGCCGCCCGACCTACAGCGGCCAGCCCGCACCCCCTGGCCGCAACTGCAACCCCGGCTCCAATACGTCCCCCCGCCCCCGCAGCGACGCGGGCTGCCGTACAACCCAATGCGCCAGCGCCGATCACCCCGCCACCCACGGCGACTCCTCAGATTTTTGCGCCCGCGCCTGCACCTGCGAATGTCGACAACGGTCCGGTTGCTGCTGCCCGCAGCGGTATCATTGCACTACTCGCCCAACGGCAGCAGGCGGTCAACAAGCTGGACGGCGATAGCTTCATTGATACGGTCGATCCCCAGGCTGGCACACTCCGCGCCGAGCAAACCATCTGGTTCGACGATTTGCGTAGTCACCCAACCAGCTACTACGCGCTCGAACTAGGCGCACTAGAGCTTACCGGCAGCGACCACGCTATAGGAACGCTTACCGAGCGTTCACAGTTGGTGGGGCAGGGGGTGCGGAACGTCAGCGCCCAGGTAGTGTTCGTCCAGCTTGGCGGGCAGTGGTATTACGACGATCTGAACTTCGAGACGCTGGCGAACGCGCACTTCCGTATTTACTTCTTCACCAGCAATCGGGCGATCGGCAACGCGCTGTTCAACGCCTCATTGCACACCTACGCGCAGACCACTGCCGACCTTGGCGCCGCGCCGCCTGGTGTAATGGAAGTCAAGCTATACCCCAGTGAGGATCTGCTGCAAGACTCGGTGATGTTGACTTTGCCGCAGTGGGTGGGCGGGTGGTCGATGCCCAGCCAGAGCATCAAGACCGCCTACAATGGTGCGCCCGCCTCCTCCTACGTCAACCTGATGGCCCACGAGTTCACCCATCAGGTAGAGGCAAGCCTGGGATTGAACCACTCGGACAGCCCCGACTGGCTGAACGAGGGGCTAGCCGTCTACGAGGCGGCCCGCATCTCCCCCGACGGCTACGAGGCTGCCAACCGCGCCGCAATCCTGCACAAAGCGCGAACCAGCAACAGCTTCTTCGCCTGGGCCAGCTTCCCAGCCTTCCAGCAAGTGACTGGCGGGCAAGTCAGCCTCGCTTACGAGCAAGCCTACAGCGCGGTACAGTATCTGCAAGAGAAATATGGCCGTGACCGCTTCAACGCGATGCTCGGCTACCTGGTTGCTGGCAACGGCCTCGACGAAGCCTTCACCCAGGGGTTCGCAGTCAGCCTCACCCAGTTCGATAACGACTGGCGGGCGTGGCTGGCAGGCAAATACTAGAGATGAGGACTGATACAGGGAATTGAGTAGTAGCTATGGGATAGTTATATCAATTAGCCGAGGAAATCGTGTTTTTCTGTAGGGGCGAACAACGGTTCGCCCTGGCCCAACTAGCTTTTACCAATTAGCCGAGGAGATCGTGTATTTCTGTAGGGGCGAACCGTTGTTGGTAGGTATGCGGATAACCGTGAAAGGTCGGTTAGGAACTAGAATAAGTTAGCAGGTTCATGTAGAATCTCCTTGTTACCAAGAACACTGTCTTGAGGAGGACTACATGAACCAGCCACCCCTATTCTGCCCTAATTCTG
>JANXYP010000262.1 GCA_025355955.1 Chloroflexota bacterium | reverse complement strand
GAGCGGGGTTGACAACGCCAGTCTGCTGATGCTGGGTGGCACCGGCCTGGCCGGGTTGCTCTATCTAATCAGCCAGTCGCTGCTCTCCACCCTCAGCCGACGGCGCGAACTGGCGCTGCTGCAAGCGGTGGGCTGGCGCAGGCGCGATATTGCTAGCCTGGTGATTGGTGAGGCGGGTATCCTCGGCATCCTGGGCGGGCTGGCGGCCACCGCGCTTGCCATCCTCATCGCGCAAGGGCTGGGGCTGGCTGCGCCACCCGCGCAGGCGGCGGGCGTGGGTGGGGTGGTATTCCTGCTCTACGTGCTGGCAAGCATCGGCCCGGCTATCTGGGTGGTGCGTCAGCCGATTGCCGAACTGTTGCAGCGAGGCGAGGTGGCGCTGCCGGTTGGTAAGCCAAAAGCGGGCGAACGGGAGCGGCTGTTCAGCAGCAGCGGGGTGGGCTGGCGCGGGCTGGCGGGCTTCGCCTGGCGCAACCTCTCGCGCCGACGGCTGCGGGCGCTGCTGGCAGCGGGCGGGGTGGCGATTGCTACCGCGCTGTTGATGCTGCTGACTGCCAGCCTGGTTGCCCTCAGCGGCACTTTGCGGGTCACGCTGCTGGGCCAGTTCGTGGGGCTGGAGGTGCAACCCTATCACTACATCATGGTGGGCAGCGCGATTGTCATCAGCATCCTGGCGGTGGCTGACCATCTCGCGGTCGGGGTGCTAGAGCGCAGGCACGAACTGGCGCTGCTACAGGCAGTCGGCTGGCGGGCGGGAGCGGTGCGCCTCAGCCTGCGGTGGGAGGGCTTGTGGCTGGGGCTGATTGGTGGCATGGTCGGCGCAATCATCGCCATCGCGGTGGCGCTGGCAAGTCGCAGTGAACTAATCCTGACCGCCTGGTGGGTGCTACCCGCTGGCCTGGCAGTGATGCTGGCGCTATGCAGCCTCAGCGCGCTATATGCCATCCTGCTCACCCCGCGCCAGCAGCTAATCAGCGTGATGCAGCAGCAACGATAGGTATGAGGCATGAGGCATGAGGAATAAAACATTCTACGCTCAAGCCCTTGCCGCGCTAACCAGCGTTGGGCTGCTGCTAACCCTTGCGGCCTGTGGCGACAACACGCCCCAGCCCGACAACTCCGTAACCCCGACCGCGCTGGTGCAACCTAGCCCCACCGCTACGCCCGAACCACCCTCTGAGGTGTACAAGAGCGTTTCAATGCTCTCGGCCAACGATGGCTGGATGGCGGGCTGGCGCATCTATGCCGACAACACCTCGAATACCCTCATATTGCACTACAGTGGTGGTAAGTGGCAGGATGCGAAGGTTGCGGGCAGCGCACATTTGTACAACATTCAGATGGTGTCGGCCAGCGATGGCTGGGCGGTGGGGCAACGGGGAACCATCCTGCATTACGGCAGCGGGCAGTGGCAGGCGGTTGCCAGCCCGATTAGTAGCACAACTACCGATCTCTGGGGACTGGCGATGGTTAGCGCATCTGAGGGCTGGGCTTGTGGACTAAAGGGAACACTGCTGCATTACAGCGGTGGCAAGTGGCAGTTGGTTGATAGCCCATACAAGGGCTGGCTGAGTAGCATTGCGATGGTAAGCGCTAGCGATGGCTGGATGGTGGGGCAGGGGGGCACATTGCTGCACTATGATGGCAAAGCATGGAGCGCCGCGACCAGCCCTACGCAGGCGGTTCTATACGACGTGACGATGGTAGGGGCGAATGAAGGCTGGGCCGTGGGTGCCGGTGGGGTTATCCTGCATTACAGCGCAGGCAAGTGGGTGGTGGCCGACGCGCCGACACAGGCCGACCTCTGGGCTGTATCCATGACCTCGGCGACTGATGGCTGGGCAATAGGGCCGGGTGGCGTAGCCCTGCATTATAGTGGCGGCAAGTGGCAGTTGGCCGACAAGTTGGAAGATGAACGCACCTGGGGCTTGCAGATACTCTCCCCCACTGATGGTTGGGCAGTAGGATACAATATCTGGCGCTTTCAGGGGGGTAGGTGGAGTATGTACACGATGAACCAGTAAGGAGGGATAAAGCTATGACTGACACAATGATAGTAGCTGACAATCTCAGCAAGGTCTATGAGGGTGGCGACACCCGTCAGGTGGCAGCACTGCGCGACCTCAGCCTGACAATCGAGCGGGGCGAGTTCGTCGCCATCGTGGGGCCGAGCGGCAGCGGCAAGAGTACGTTGCTCAACCTGATTGGTGCGATTGACCAGCCCAGCGCTGGCAGCCTAGTAGTGGACGGCGCGGAGTTGGCGAAGATCCGCGGCGACGCGCTGGCCGACTTTCGGCGCAAGACGATTGGGCTGGTGTTCCAATTGTTCAACCTGGTGCCGGTTCTGAGCGCGGTGGAGAACGTCAAGCTGCCACTCATCCCCTACCCGCCCAAGGGCTTCAACCTGGACAAGCGGGCCAAAGAGTTGCTCACCCAGGTAGGATTGGCGGGACGCTTCAACCACCTGCCCAGCCAGCTATCAGGCGGCGAGCAGCAGCGGGTGGCGATTGCCCGCGCCCTGATCAACCGACCCGACCTGATCCTGGCCGACGAGCCGACCGGCAACCTCGACAGCAAGGCGGGCGGCGAGTTGATGGCCTTGTTCGAGGAGTTGCACCGCGAACAGGGTGTAACCATCGTGATGGTGACGCACGACCCCAACATCGCGGCGCACGCGGGGCGGGTCATCGAACTGCGCGACGGACGGCTGGCCGATTAGCGGAATTGCAGATTACAGATCGAAGATTGCAGGTTGGGGTCACTCACCGAGGTGACCCCCTTTTTGTTATCCGCACATCTCCATTTATCATTGGTGGATAAACCTGTTTACTTCCACGCGCAGATCTGTTATAACTAGCTTGCCAAGCCCAGCATTTACTAATCAAGCGGCGCGAAAGGTGCAAGCCAAGTGACCAGCAAGAAGTCGAGTGAGATTATTGACGAGCTATTCGGCAGCGGACCGCCTGAAGACGGGTCAGCTCCGTATAGTAGCGGCCCTGCACGGGAGAGCAATCCGCGCCCTGAGCTGGCCTCACGCCGCACGACTAGACGGCGGCGGCGGATGATTACCCGTAGCCCGCTGATCGAGATGCCGGTGCTGCCCCTACGCGAGACGGTCATCTACCCGCACATGGTTACGCCCCTGTTCGTGGGCCGCGATGCCAGCCTGCGGGCAGTGGAGCAGGCGTTGGACACCGATCGATCGCTCATCGTGGTGGCCCAGCGCGATCAGGATATTGACGACGTGGAAGCCCAGCACCTCTACACCGTCGGCTGCGAGGTGACGATTGGGCGGGTGCTGAAGATGCCGGAGGGCAGCACCAGCATCCTGGTGCAGGGCCAGCGGCGGCTGCAGATTGTCGAGTACAGCGAGGGCGGGTCATATATCACCGCCCGCGCTCTGCCCATCGTTGAGGTCGAGGCTGAGGGCGGACTGGAGAGCGAGGCGCTCATCCGCGTGGTGCTAGAGCTATTCGAGCGAGTGGCCAAACTGAGTCGCAACGTGTCGGACGATGCCTATGTTGCTGCCCTTAATGTGGACGAACCCGGCCCACTTGCCGACCTGGTTGCCAGCACCATCCAGATTGACAACGCCGCCCGTCAGCAGATCCTGGAGGAGTTCGACCCGCTCACCCGCCTGCAGAAGGTGCATATTATGCTGGCGAAGGAACTCGATCTGCTTGATATGGAGAGCAAGATCCAGGGCGATGTGCAGAAGGAGATTGACCACAGCCAGCGTGAATACTATCTGCGCGAACAGATGAAGGCGATCCAGCACGAACTGGGTGAGGAAGACCCTCTAACCCGCGACATCCGCGAGTTCCGCGCCAAGATTGCCGCAGCAGGGATGTCGGAGGAAGTGCTGGCGCGGGCCACCGAGGAGATTGACCGCCTGGCCGCGATGCCCAGCATCAGCCCCGAAGCGTCGGTGCTGCGTGGCTATATCGAATGGCTGGTCGCCCTGCCCTGGTCGGTTGCCACCGAGGATCGACTGGATATTCGAGCGGCAGCGGCGACGCTGGAGCGCAACCACTACGGGCTGGAGAAGGTCAAGGAGCGGATACTGGAGTTTCTTGCGGTCCGCAAGCTGGCTGGCGCGAAGCAGAAGAGTCCCATCCTGTGCTTTGTCGGACCGCCGGGAGTGGGCAAGACCAGCCTGGGGCGCAGCATCGCCGAGGCGATGGGTCGCAAGTTCGCCCGCCTTTCGCTGGGTGGTGTGCGCGACGAGGCCGAGATACGCGGCCACCGCCGCACCTACATCGGCGCGCTGCCAGGACGCATACTGCAAACGATGAAGACGGTGGGCGTTTGCAACCCTGTCTTCATCATGGACGAGATTGACAAGCTGGGCATGGATTATCGTGGCGACCCCGCCGCAGCATTGCTCGAAGTGCTCGACCCGGAGCAGAACAACGCCTTCAGCGATCACTATCTGGAAGTGCCGTTCGACCTCAGCCGCGTGCTGTTCATCCTCACCGCCAACGTGCTAGACCCGGTGCCGTCGGCGCTGCGCGATAGGATGGAGGTGATCGAATTGCCTGGCTATACCGAGGAGGAGAAGTTCCACATCGCCCGCCAGTTTTTGGTAAGCAAGCAGCTAGAGCAGAACGGACTGGACGCGGCGGAGATGACCTTCGGCGACCGCGCCCTGCACGAGATTATCCGCAGTTACACCCACGAGGCGGGTGTGCGTAACCTGGAGCGCGAGGTTGGCGCAATCTGCCGCAAGGTGGCCCGCAGCGTGGCCGAGGCGGGCGAAGATGAGGCAGCAGAGTCGAAGCCACGCCGCAAGGCCAACCCCAACCGCTACCACATCACTGAGAAGACGTTGGAGAAGTACCTTGGCCCCTCCCGCTTCAGCTACGGCATCGCTGAGAAGCGCGACGAGGTGGGGGTTGCCACCGGCGTGTCGTGGAGCGCGGCGGGCGGCGATACGATGGGCATCGAGGTGACGCTGATGGATGGCTCCGGCAAGCTGACCCTGACCGGACAACTGGGCGAGGTGATGCGCGAGTCGGCGCAGGCAGGCATCAGCTATGCGCGGAGCTGGGCGCGGCAGTTTGGCATCGACCCAGCCCGCTTCGAGAAGCTGGACATCCACATCCATGTGCCAGCCGGAGCGATACCAAAGGACGGCCCCAGTGCGGGCATCACCATGGCGACTGCCTTGATTAGCGCGCTAACCCAGAGGCCAGTGCGCCGTGAGGTGGCGATGACCGGCGAGATCACCCTGCGCGGCAAGGTGCTGCCCATCGGTGGCCTGAAAGAGAAGGTGCTGGCCGCCCACCGTGCCGGTATCACCACCTTCATCCTGCCCAAAGAGAACGAGAAGGATCTGCTAGAAATCCCCAGCAACATCCGCAAGCAACTCCGCTTCGTGCCGGTGGAGCAGATGAGCGAGGTTATTGGTGCGGCGCTACGACAGGAGTGAATACCCCACTAACTTAATTTTGATGAGCGCCTTCGTAGGAGCGCAGATTTATCGCGCCCCAGTGATTAGCATTACTGCTCATCGAAACTTTGTAGGTGCGGTACTGAAGGCTAATCTTTCCTCATTTGATGGACTTGCTCTAAGCTGGTAAGTTACGCGCAGAGCGGCAATCCCAACCAGGCCCAGCAGCAAACCTGGTACAATGTGGTCGAACGAAGCGGGGAAGTGATAGTAGGACAACTGGAACATTGATTGCGACTGGATGTAACCGCGCTCCAGCAACCGCCAGGCATGACCAGCTGGTGAGGCAAATGGGGAGAAAACAGCATTAGTGTACCAGTTAGTCTCGCCAACGTAGTTGTACCCATAGTTCCAATCCTCGCCAGCGTTGGTTAGCACACCGAGCAATGCCAGCCACGCGCCAATCCCTACCAAGAGGCCGTAGCCCCAGCGTTGCCACGACTGCCAATCCGCCCAACTTTGCAAAGCTGCGCCGCTAAAGATAATTAGCAGGCCCAGGTAAGGTATAAGGTAGCGCGGCCCCCAGCTAACCCCGCCTTCCCAGTATATATAAGTCCCATAGAACCACAATGCCTCAACAAAGAGAGCCGCAATCAGGATGGCTTCCCAGCGATAGCGCAGCCAAAAAGTCTTTATCGCCCAGGCGCAGAGCAACACCGGAGGCGCGAACAGCAGCAAGCCCTTGCCTGAACTGAGCAGCAACCCGTACCAGCCACCTAGCACCGATTTGTCGAAGCCGAGGATGTTCTGATAGCCGCTGCTGAAGATACTACCGCTGCGGATATAGTTGTAGGCCAGATCGATGCTATAGAGGCTGAAAACGGGAATGGCTAGTAGCACT
This sequence comes from Chloroflexota bacterium, assembly GCA_025355955.1. Taxonomy (GTDB): domain Bacteria; phylum Chloroflexota; class Chloroflexia; order QHBQ01; family QHBQ01; genus QHBQ01. The sequence continues at coordinate 20,298 of JANXYP010000262.1, read as the reverse complement.
CCCTCAGCAATGAGGCGGCCAAGCAACTTCGACCAACTCTGCCGCTCATTCCAAACCGTAATAGCGCGGCGCGCCAGCCACCAGAGGCCAAACATCAGGGCAGGCAACACGTACTCTTCTTTAGTCATCGTCATGCAACCGAGGCTAATCCCCGCCAGCAGCAGCCAGCGAGCGTAATCAGAATTGCTCGGCTCAAATACGCGCAGCATCGCATAGAAAGTCAGCAACATCAGCATACCCATCAGCGGCTCTGTCCAGCTAGCGATCGCATAAGGAAGCGCGAACGTAGCAAAGAAATAGACCAGACTGAGGGCGGATGCTAGTTTTTCACTGCCATACAAGCGGCGGGCGCAGAGAAATAGCAAGGCTACCGTGACTGCACTTACGATCGGATTGAAGAGGAGGACAAAGAAGTAGCGGATCGTCCCCGCTGCTCCAAGTATCTTCTCGAACAGCAGCCCTACGCTCGCCAGGGGGATGAGGGCAAAGGAATGACCAAGCGCGTAGCGCGAGAAAACGCCGATGCTGGTGTTAGGGTCAGTTTGTGGCGCTGGCAGTTGCAGCGTTCCTCTTACCAGTATCGACTCGGTGGTGAGATACTTGTAGACATCATCGCCAGCCTGAAAGTCAGGTACAGCTAGCAGCAAGCCGACCGCGAGGGTGAGTACGAACAGCCAGCCCAACCGGCTGCCTCTGCCTCTTGCCGCTGCCAGAATCGGCCAGCCGAGTCTGATCAGGAACAGCCCTATAAATATGCTGCTGGCGTAAACAACGAAAACCGGGCGGTTGTAGGCGAGCAGGGCGGCCAATGCGACGGTGGTGGTGAGGCTGACGATCAGGCCGCACGCAAGCAGCAGCCGCCTGCCGCTGGGGGCGAAGAAGCTGTAAACCAGCCAGACAATGAGCGCCAGGTAGACGATGTTGCGCCAGTCCAATTCGATGTCGGTGGGCAACGCCGCGCCCGATGCGCTGGCGGGCTGAAGGTCCAGCCCGTCAGCCAGCATCCCATATGGCGAGGTGAGCAGGCCGCTGAACATCGCTGGCACTTTGAAGCGCAGATCCAAGCGCCCATCGCTGATCGCATCTTTCTCAATACGCCAGGTGTACCATTGATAGCGGGGCTTTAGCGCCACAGGTGGGTAATCCCTGCCGTCTACGCTAAGGGTAAACGATACCACCAGCCCGGCGGGAATATCGGTGCGCCCCTGCCCGCTGAGATGGACGCTGAGAGTGAGGGGATGGCTGGCGCTGACCCCAGGTATGGATATGCTGCTATCACCGCGCAGCCAGCGCATCGTTCCGATCGGGATGATCCGCCCATTAACATTACGCACATAGGGCGCATCGGCACCACCAATAGTGAGGTGCCAAGAGAGCGGCTGCTGATATGCCCAGACTCCGAGCGCAACGGATAGCGTCGCCAATCCAATCAGGATCAGCAGGTTATAGAGGCGCGTTAGCCCGTCAAAGCTGCGCCCAATATGGGTAATCAGATCCCGTGTTCTTGACAACTTCTCGCGTCCTCTAGGTACTAAAACAAACGTGACCGCCGCAAAGATATACGCAGCGATCACACCGATCTTCTATATCCTTAATCTTTAATCCTCGCCGCTAAGGTCCATTCCCCACCTGCAGATACTCATAATGCGGCACGATGCCGAAGTCGTCGAGCGGCCAGAAGCCCGCCTCGGCCTTGCCGATGATGCTCTCGTCGGGAACGAAGCCCCAGATGTGCGAGTCGCTGCTATTGTTGCGGTTGTCGCCCATTACGTACACATGGTCGGTCGGCACGGTTACTTCCGGGGTGGTGGGGTATTCGGGGATCTCCTTGATGTACGGCTCGTTCAGCTTCACCCCATTGATGTACACACCATCGTTCTGTCGCACCTGCACCCGTTCGCCCGGCAGGCCGATTACCCGCTTGATATAGGGCTTGTCGCTCGGCACTGGCGGGTTGAAGACGATAATATCGCCGCGCTGCGGGGCGTGGAACAGGTTGACCGGCAGCGGCGTGAGGTTCTTGTTTCCGAACAGTTCAGTCAGCCAGTTGATGTCATAGCGAAAGTAGACTGCCTTGTTCAGCCAGATGCGTTCGCCGTCGTGCAAGCTCGGCTCCATGCTCTGGCCGTCCACCTGCGATGCCTGCACCACGCTGTAGAACATCACGAAGATGATCGCGGTGAGCAGGATGGTCTCCACCATCTCGCGCACAAACGAGCCAACCCGCCCGCCGCCACCCTGAGCCGGGGCAGTCTCCTCGGTTGGTGGCGCGGTTGGACGCTCATCAAGATTAACCCGCTTACGAAAGTTCAAGGCTAATTACTCCTTGTATAAGATGGTATGGGTGATGGCATCTGACGTAGTTACGACGGGTGTTGATGCGCTTCACCTGGACGTATGCGATTCGCCCCTACGCCAGAATTCGTGCTTACGATATAGCGTTGTCGCAATTCACCTGGGCGGGCAACCGCCCGCCCCTACGCCAGCCACAATCCGTCTATCCGTTTTTACAATCCGCTGGCTAATCCGCGTGGGGGTTTGCCACTCAGCACGCAGCACGCAGCACGCAGCGCCAACCGGCTATGGCCCATTGCCCGCATTGGCATAGGTGGGATGCTGAAGGAAGCCCCAGTAATCGCTCGGCCAGTAGCTGATCCAGGCTTTGCCGATAATGTTTTCGTCGGGTACGAAGCCCCAGATGTGCGAGTCGCTGCTGAAGTTGCGGTTGTCGCCCATCACGTAGACGTTGTTGGGTGGCACAGTCACTGGGGGCGGGTTGCCGCCTAGATAGTCGGGAATGGCCTTGATGTAAGGCTCGGTCAGCTTCTGCCCATTGATATATACACCATCGTTGACCTTGACCTCGACGCGGTCGCCGGGCAGACCGATGACCCGCTTGATGTAATCCTTGCTGGTATCCAGGGGGTATTCGAAGACAATAATATCGCCACGCTGCGGGGGGTGAAAGAGGTTGACCATATTGCTGGGCAGGCTGTGATTGCCAGGCATCAAGCGGGGTAGCCAGTTGGTGTCATAGCGGAAGTAGACCGCCTTGTTGATCAGCAAATACTGGCCGTTGTGCAAGCTTGGGTCCATACTCTCGCCCTCGACCTTGAAGTTCTGGACTACGGCACGAACCAGCACAAAGATGATCAGGGTGAGTAGCAAAGTTTCGAGGATCTCGCGGGTTAGCGACTTGCCGGTGCGCCCCTCGGCCTGCGGCGAAACCTCGTCGGTGATGGCGATCGCCTGGCTGCCGTCACCTTTCCAGTATGAATCATTGTGGATCTTCAACGCAGGCCGCTCCTTGCAGTAGACAGAATCTTACCAGCGCATTATAATACATCTCAAAGTAAAATGCTAGCTGCTGCCTGGCATTTGCGCGGTGGCGCAGGCGAACTTTAACCAGCATCTAATCCGAACCACGACGAGGAAACTTCAATGCGTGAAGCCAGCTACTACCATCCCGACAAAGGTCGGGTAATGTGCGAATTGTGTGAGTATCATTGCCGCATTGCCGATGGACACAGCGGCGCGTGCCGGGTGCGGGGCAACATCGAGGGCAAGCTGTACACCGCCAACTACGGTCAGGTGGCGACCGCCGCGCTGGGGCCGATTGAGCAGACCCCCTTCTACCATTTCTTCCCCTCCACCCGCGTGCTGCACGTGGGCAGCAGCGGTGGCAACGCACACAGCATCCACGGCCTGGCCGTCGCCAGCGTCACCGATGAGCATCGGGGGCGCGAGGTAGACCCCGACAAGCTGGTGGAGGTCGGCATCAAGCAGCGGGCGCGGGGTTTGGTGTGGGATTACAGCGAACCGATCATCTGGTTCGAGTACGTGCTGGCCTGCACCAAGCTAGCCGATGCGCGGGGGATGTACACCGCATTTCGCACCGATGGTTACATCAGCAACAAGGCGTTGAGCGCGATCGGCCATTACCTGGACGGCTGGGCGGTGGAGATTATCGGCCTCAGCCCCTCGATGTATCGCCACCTGCGCCGTGCGCCCCGCTTCGAGCAGATCCTGGAAGCGACCGCCGCCGCGCAGCGCGAATACACGTGCCATGTGGAGGTCAGCACCCCGCTCTACGCTGGGCTGAACGACGATGCTGAGAACCTCAGCCGCGTGGCCGAGTGGATGCGCCTGGCGCTGGGGGCGCAGGTGCCGTGGCAGGTCAGCCTGGCGCCCGGACGCGAACTCGATATCGAAGCTCACGCCGCACTGGAGCGGGCGCGCACTGCCGGTCAGGCAGCGGGGCTACAGTTTGTCTACGTCAACGATGGCAGCGACGAGCTGGTCAACACTTATTGCCCCAACTGTAAGGCGCTGGTGATGAGCAGGCTGGGCGGCGAGGTGCGCGTTAACCTCACCCTCGGCCGCTGCGGAGGCTGCGACTACAATATCAACATCCGCAACACCATCTTCAAGGTCGAGATTAGTGGCCGCTAGCGCCGCCGACCCCCTCCCAACCTCCTACCGTGGGGGAAGGGTTTTGCTCGCCCAAGGGGAGGGGCCGGGGACAGGGCTACAAATAGCCCTTTCAGCAGCCAGATGGTAGGACTTTATTCCTAATTTTCGTTTAGTTACGTCAATCTAGTAGCAAGGTGTTGCAATTGCGCGTAGCTTGACATATAATTGTAGGCAAGGCTGGGCAGTAGCAAGCGCTGAACTCGGCAAGGCAGGCATCCGTTCGCAAAGTTGGTTAACGGCAAGGTCGCAGCGGTGGCAGATTTATATTATCATTGTATCCGGTTTCTTTCTTTTCCCGCCACCATTGCCCGCACCACGACTCATAACCGCTGCCGCGCTATAGGCTGCCACGCAAACTCGCTACTTCTTACGCGCCAATACTATCGTTCATCGTCATATAGCTATGCCGAGGCCATGCTTTACCATAAGTGGTAAGGAGGCAGGCGTAGCTATAGACTGCAGATTTAAGATTGCAGATTGCAGATTATGGCAATGCGCCAGCAATGCGCGTGCCGTTTAGATGCAATGACCGATCTGCAAATTGTTACTTCTGCATATTCGGTCATGGGCAATCTACAATCTGGGTGGCTAAATGTAACCCTTCGCCCAAGAGCTGTCGGACAATCGCTGCTAATCGCAGCCACGCAATCTACAATCTACAATCTTTAATCTTCAATAAGCAATTTCTGGGGGCTGGCTATGCTAATCAAGCGGATGGGCATCAATGAGACCGCCAACGTGGGCGGCAAGCGTGAGGGCGGCACTGCGGACATCGCTGCCGCCGAGGTTGGCGTGGGCCTGGGCGCGGCGGCGCATATCGAGCCAAGCGAACATATCGGCCATACCAGCCAGCTCGACGCGATGCGTAACACCGTCAGCGGCATCCCCACGCTGCCCCGCGGCAGTATGCTACTAGACCGTTACGAGGTGGAGCAGGTGCTAGGCGTGGGCGGCATGAGCATCGTCTACCGCGCCCGCGATTTGCGCTTCGAGCAGGTGCTGCGCTACTGCGCGGTCAAGGAGATGTTCGACACCGCACCCGACAGTACCACCGGCCAGCGCATCGGCAATTTCGAGCGTGAGGCCAGCATCCTCGCCACCCTCAGCCACACATCTATCCCCAAGATCTACGACTACTTCAGTCAGGATGGGCGCATCTACCTGGTGATGGAGTACATTGATGGCAAGGATCTGGAGACGATCCTGGAAAACCGCCAGCAGCCCATGCCCGAAGACGACGTGCTGCGCTGGTCAATCCAGATCTGCGAGGTACTCAGCTACCTGCACAAGCATCAGCCCCAGCCGATCGTCTTCCGCGATATGAAGCCCAGCAACGTAATGATTGACACCTCCAGCCGCGTGATGCTGGTGGACTTCGGTATCGCCAAGGTGTTCCAGAGCGACAAGAAGGGAACCATGATCGGCACCGAAGGCTACTCGCCGCCAGAGCAGTATCGCGGCGTATCCGAGCCACGCGGCGACATCTATGCCCTGGGCGCAACCATGCACCACCTGCTGACCGGCAGCGACCCGCGTGGCGAAACCCCGTTCACCTTCCATGAGCGCCCGCCCCGTCGCCTCAACCCCCGCATCTCGCCCGCGACCGAGGCGATCGTGATGCGGGCGCTGGAGTATGATATGAGCCGCCGCTGGGCCAGCGTCGACGAGGTGCGTCAGGCGTTGCTAAGTGTCCTCGCCCAGCGTTCGCCCACCGAAGCAGCCGCACTGGGTGCGGGTGTGCAGCCTATGATCAGTTCGCCAGCAATGCCACCCGCCAACGGTGCAGCAGTGAATGGTGCGGTTGCGCCCTGGTCGCCCTCACGTGAGGCGCAGCCCGGCACCGCCGCGATGGATCTATCTGTCGCCTCGCCACTCATTGGCGAAACCACCACGATGCTGTGGAGCTTCAACAGCGAAGACGAAATCCGCTCGTCGCCCTGCCTGCACAAGGGGTTGGTGTTCATCGGCTCCTACGACTCCAACCTTTATGCGCTCAACGCCAAGAGCGGCGACTTTGTGTGGAAGGCGGCCACCGAGAACGGCATCGCCAGTTCGCCGATTGGTTGGGAGAACCTGGTGTTCGTCGGCTCCGAGGACTTCGGGGTCTACGCCTTCGATGTTGTACGTGGACGGCAGGCGTGGGTCTTCCGCACCGGCCAGCCGGTGCGCTCGTCACCACGCATCAACAATGGCCTGCTCTATATCGGCTCCGACGACCAGCATATCTACTGCCTGGAAGCCAAGAGTGGGCGGCTGGTGTGGAAGTACCGCTGTTGGATGAACGTGCGCTCTTCAGCAGCGTTTGCCAAAGGCAATGCCTACATTGGCTCCGGCGACGGTCATATGTACGCCCTCGATGCAGGCAACGGTGCATTGCGCTGGAAGTTCCGTGCCGGAGGTCCCGTAATGAGTACGCCCACCATTGCCGATGGCCTGGTTATCTTCGGCTCGATGGACAACAACCTCTACGCTGTAGACCTGGACAGCAGTTGGGCGGCCTGGAAGTTCCGCACCGACCACTATATCACTTCCTCGCCGACCGTTTCCGCAGGCCGCGTTTACTTCGGCTCGGTGGATGGCTATCTATATTGCCTGGATTTGAAAAGCGGGCGGCTGGTTTGGAAATACAAGACCGGTGGGCAGGTTACCTCGTCGCCGCGCATCTTCGAGGGTGGGGTCTACTTCGGCTCGGTGGATGAATACGTATACTGTTTGAACGCGGCCAACGGCAGCCTGCGCTGGCAGTTCAAGACTTTTGGGCCAGTGCCGTCTACACCCTGGATTGCCGATGGCATCGTCTACATCGGCAGCACTGACAACAAACTGTACGCGCTGGCGGTCTAGCCTAATTACAGATTGCAGATTGTAGATTGCAGCTTGTAGGGGCAGGTTGCACTGGCCCTGCCGAAAGAGATTTGTTGGTGCCGACAGCGCTCACGTTGGCGAATGAGATTTGTAGGGGTGGGTTGCACTGGCCCTGCCGAAAGGCTTAATGAAAAGCAAGAGCAAAGAGGACAATCAAGCACCTAACTCACCGTCGGTGCTGGCCTACCTGCAGTACGCCGCGCTCCGCGATCGGGGGCGGGAGAAGGCTGCTAACGAGGACAACACCTTCGCCCTGACCTGCCAGTTGCCCAGCCAGGTGGGAGGCGGCGCAGAACTGCCGTTCGGCCTGTTCATCCTTGCCGACGGCGTAAGTGGGCAGCATGGTGGGGAGGCCGCCAGCGCCACTGCGGTGCAAAAGGTCGCCAGCGAGGCGGTCAAGCATCTGCTGCTGCCCCTGCTGGCCGAGCAGGAGGCCAGCGCGGCGGGCGGGGCGATTACCGACATCCTCAGCGACGCGGTTGGCAACGCCAACTCTGCACTGTTCGCGCTAGGCAACGCTGCCGAGGGGGTTAGCGCCCCGGCCAGCACCATCGTGGTCGCGCTGGTGGTGGGGCAGCGACTCTATGCTGCCCACGTTGGCGACTCGCGCATCTACCTGCAGGGTAAGGATGGGCAATTGCGCCAGCTAACCAGCGACCACTCGATGGTGCAACGGCTGGTGGAGATGGGGCAGTTGACCGCCGCCGAAGCGACCCTTAGCGACCAACGCAGCGTGCTGTATCGTGCATTGGGCCAGGCAACCACCGTTGAGGTAGATACCTATAGCGCCACCCTGGCGGAATGTAGCCGCCTGCTGCTCTGCTCCGATGGGCTATGGAGCATGGTGCCGGATGAGCAGATTGCCACTGTCCTGAATACTCAGTCGCACCCCGCCAGCGCGGTCGGCCAGCTAATCACTGCCGCCAATCAAGGTGGAGGCGAGGATAACATCAGCGCAATAGTAGTGGCGCTTGACTAGAGGTTAAACTATGAGCGACCAACCTAAACCAGCCAGCAGCACGCTATCCACCAGCGGGGCGGAGGCCACCCTGGCGCTTAGTTACGTGTTTAGCACGCCAGTGATTCGGCCAACCGCGGATCGGCAATTGCTCTATCTGCTGGTACAGATCACGCCCACCCAGGAGAAGGTCATCACCAAAGTGCCGCTCAACCTCTGCCTGGTACTGGACCGCAGTTCCTCGATGCGCGGCGAGAAGATGGAGCGAGTCAAGGAGGCGGCCCGCTACGTGGTAGACCAGCTGGGGCCAGCCGACACGTTTTCGGTCGTCACCTTCAACGATCGTGCTAACGTGGTGGTGCGGGCGCAGCGCGTCACCAGCCGCGATAGCATCAAGAACCTGGTGGATGCTATCGAAGCACGAGGCGGCACCGAGATGGCGAGCGGCATGGCAACTGGCCTCGACGAGATTAATAGCGCCTACTCGCCGACCGCAATCAACTATATGCTGCTGCTCACCGATGGGCAAACCTACGGTGACGAGGAGCAGTGCGTGACCATCGCCAAGCAGTGCGCCGATCGCAAGATCGTGATTTCCCCGCTGGGCATTGGCGATGAGTGGAACGAAGACCTGTTGGAGACCATCGCTGCTCGCACCGGCAGTTCATCCGACTATATTGATAGCGCCACCAAGATCGTGGCCGCTTTCCGCAGTAAGGTAGAGGGCTATCGCTCGGTATTCGCCCGTAATGCTGAACTGAACTTCTATCTGGAGCAGGGCAGCGAGATCCAACGCATCCATCGCGTCAGCCCCGCGATTAGTGAACTGGCCTACGCCGCTCCGGAGTCGGTGGCGCAACGCATCGCCGAAGCAAATATAGATTATAATGAGATGGCGATGGCAGCGCCGCTTGAAGCAGCAGCCGAGGAGCAACCCGCCGCCAGCGAACCCGGTCAGCAGCCACCACGTGGTATCCGCAGCCTGCTAGGGTCGCGAATGGCAGCCCTGGGTGGGGCGGGCAACGGGCAAAGCAGCGCTCCACTGGTCGGCGCTGCACCTGGCTCGTCACTACGCGAGATGTTCGATCGCCCGCTACCGCCGCCAAAGGCAAAGCTGGTCGAAGAGGTGATCGAGGGTGAGCGCGGCAACGTCCTGATCGGTGAGGGTGAGGCCCGCGCCGGTTTGCAGGAGCGGCAAGAGAAGTTGCAGGAGAACGAACGGCAACAGGAGCAGGTGCGGCACGAGCTGGTGCTGCGCCTCAGCCCCAGCCGCAACGCCCAATTGGTGTCAGTCCCGCTCGGACATCTGCGCGGTGACGAAGAACACGTCTTCCTCGTCGAACTAATCGCCAGCCCACAAGCGCCCGGCACGCGGCGTATTGGGCGGCTGGCGGCAGTATTCGACCCACCGGGGCAGCAGGGCGGATCACAGGCGGTTGCCAACGATATGCTGCTGGGCTTTAGCCTGGAGGTCAGGCCGCCCTACGAGCAGAACGCAGTAGTCAAGTCGGTGGTGGAGAAGGTCATTGCCTTTAAGCTACAGAGTCGCGCCTGGCAGGATCTCAAGGCAGGCGACGTGCGACAGGCAACGATGCGGTTGAAGATGGTAGTGACCCATTTGCTATCTGCGGGCGAGGCCGAGCTGGCGGGCGCGGTCAACGCCGAGATTAGTCACCTGGAGAACTACGGGCAGGCATCACGCAGCGGCACCAAGAAGATAAAATACGGCACGCGGGGGCTGGCGGCTAACCCGGCTACGGCGAAACTATTCAAATCGGCGCGGCTGAATACCACTAGCATCGCGCAAAGATAACCGAGAGCGGATTTCAAACACTGTAGAGGAGTGAACCGATGATTAAATGCCCTACTTGTGGCACTGAATACGTGGCTGGCACGATGTTTTGCGAAAACTGTGGCACCTACCTGGTCGGTCAAGGTGAGGGCGGGGATGTCAGTCCCAACCCTAGCGTGAGCTTCTCTGGCTCGAACCTAGCAACGCCCGCTGCAGTGGCTGCGCCAACCGATACGCCGGAAAGCGGGCAGCCCTTGCCAGCCAACATCGATAAGGAGACTCCCTCCGGCACGCTGCCACTGCCAGCCAGCATCCAGGTGCCGAGCGGTCCGGCCCGCGCCCGCCGCCTACGCCTACTCATCCTGAACACTGGTCGCCTTAGCAACTGGCTGCCGGATGGCGAGGTGCTGATTGGCCGCACCGACCGCGCCAACGGTATCTTCCCCCAGGTCGACCTCGACCCTGAGGGTGGCTACGAAGCGGGTGTCTCGCGCAAGCACGCTCTGATTACCAGGCAGGATGAGGTTTTCTACATCAAGGATCTGGGCAGCGTCAATGGCTCGTTCCTCAACAAGCAACGCCTGGCCCCTGAAACGCCGCAGCCGCTCAAGGATGGTGACGAATTGCGCCTGGGCAATATCGTGATGAAGGTCGTGTTGGAGAGCAACTAATGCCTAAGACGGTTCTGGTTCATATCGCGGGTGAAGATGCCATTCTTGCCGAGATGGAGGAGATGCCTAACCCGACCGACTCGTTCATCACCATCACCAACCCGCGCCGCAAGGATGGCAAGCCGGTTGCCTTCCTGGCGGGCAGCATTCGCAGCGTGATGTTCCCCTGGTGGCGCATCAGCTTCGTGGAGGTGATGGTCAGCGAGGCGGAGCAGCGCGAGATCGTCGGTTTCTACCGCGAAGGAAAGTAGGTGTTTGTGGCCGATGGGCAGCGCAAAATCGCGGTATTCCTGCTGCTGCCCATCGGCGACACGCTGTTTACCACTCCCGCTCTGCACGCGATTCGCCTTGATAACCCTGATGCCACCATCCATGCCCTGGTCTTCCCCGCCAACCGCGCTATCCTCGAAGCCAGCCCCGATGTTGACGGGCTGATTGATTACCCCACCCGCCAGGATTGGGCGCGAAAGTGGGGTCTACGCCGCTTCCTCGGCCTCTACTGGTGGATGAATCGCCAGGGTTACGACATGGTGGTGGAGTTCTGCCCCTCGATCCGCTGGCTCACATTCATCGTCAACCCCCCGCAGCTTCCTCTTAAAAAGCGGGTGGATATTCCTTTTCCTCCGCTATTTTGGCTGGTGCCGAGTACGGCGCGGCAACGTTGGTGGCGGCGACATCATGCCGTGGAGATCTACAATCGCATTATCGAGGAGGGGCTGGGGCTTAAGGTGCGGCAGGATCGATTGCATCTCAAGCTGCGGGAGCGGGATTATGAGGCTGCCCATGCGGTGCTGACCGCGCACGGCGCGAACCCCCGCCGCCAGCGCATCATCGCCATCCACCCTGGCGGCGAGGGGGTTAGCGGGCTGAAACGCTGGCCTACTGCCTGCTTCGCCACCCTTGCTGATCGGCTGATTGAGCGACACGATGTCCATATTGCGCTGCTGGGTGGGCGCGAGGATCAGGAGTTGAACGCCGAAGTGGTCGCCCAGACGCGGCGACACGACCGCATCCTTAACCTGGCGGGCCAGACCAACTTGCTGGCAAGCGCGGCAATCATCGAGCAGAGCCAACTCTTCATTGGCAACGACTCCAGCCCTTTGCACATCGCCACTGCGGTCGGCACACCAGTGGTCGGCATCTACGGGCCAACCAACCTCTACAACTATCGTCCCTACCTGCCGCTGGAAGAGCGCGGTCGCACCTGGCAGGTAGTCACCCCACCCGACTACCAGGCCAGTTCCTTCTTCCTCGGCGGCCAGCCCGCCTGGCGCAAGCACGATGACCGCAGCGGCAGCATCGCCAGCATCACGGTGGACGCGGTGCTGGCAGCGGCGGAGCAGGTTATGGATGGGCAGGTTATGAATATTGATGCGCTTGCCGCATTGACGGCTGCGTTAGACTAAAGTATAATCCTCGAAGCGCCCGCCGCTGGCTGGGAGCAATTTGGCTTATGCCTCCCGAAAGGTAGAACAGTATCATTATGCCGACACCCCCCTATAACCCTGTCCTTCGCAACAAATATAGTAATGCCGCCCTGAGCAAGCTGGCCGATGATTACATCGCCGCGATGCTGGCGTTCTCGCCCCAGGCAGGCACGTATTTGGGGCTGCATGAGTACGATGGCGTTGCCCCTGATCGCAGTGCCAGGCGCATTGCCCTCCATGTCAAGACTAGCCACAAGCTGTTGGAACGCGCTGACAAGTTGATGGTGGACAAATCGCTCGATGCCGATGAGCAGCTGGATGTGGCAATGCTGCGCCTTAGCCTGCAAGCCGAGTTGCAGCGGGTCGAGGAGTTGCGCCTGTTCAACCGCCAGCCGATTATCTACAACGAGTATCTGGAGATCGGTCATTATATTTTGCAGGATTACAAGCCGGTCGCCGAGCGCGTCGCCAGCCTGATTGAGCATGAGCGAGCCTTCCCCACGCTAATTGCGGCGGCGCAGGCCAACCTCGATGCCCAACTGCCGCGGGCGTGGCTGGAACAGGGGCTGATCTTCTATCGTGGACAGTTGGACTTCCTCAGCGACCAACTGGTGGAGATGGTGCGTGGCGTAGCCGACGCTAAACAGTTCGCTACATTCAAGCCGGTCAATGCGGCGGCGGTGAAGGCGGTGGGCGAGTTCATCTCCTGGCTGGAGGGCAAGCTGGCGACCGCCGCGCCGGAGTTCGCGCTGGGTCGTGAGGCGTTCGAGCGGATGGTGAAGTACAACGAGGGGGTAGACCTGTCGCTGGATGAGCTGATCGCCGCTGGTGAGGCCGACTTGAAGCGCAATGAGGATACCTTGCGGGCCATCGCCGCGCAGATTGACCCGAAGAAGACGGCGGAGCAGTTGCTGATCGAGCAGTCGGCCAACCATAGCACGGCAGATAGCCTGATACCCGACACCGCCGCCAGGCTGGAGCGCATCCGCCAGTTCATCCTCGACCACGACATTATCACCATCCCCAACGGAGAGCATTGCAAGGTAATCGAAACCCCACCCTATATGCGCTACTCGTTCGCCTTCATGTACACGCCCGGCCCCTTCGAGCAGCAGAAGGTGGATTCCTACTATTTCGTCACGCCGGTGGAGAAGGATTGGAGCGAGGCGCAGAAGGAAGAGTGGCTGCGTTACCTCGACAACTACAGCATGGAGGATGTGAGCATCCACGAGGCGTACCCAGGCCACTACGTGCAGTTCATGCACGCCAACCTGATTGACAGCCAGCCGCTGCGTAAGGTGATGGGCAGCTACGCCTTCATCGAGGGCTGGGCGCACTACTGCGAACAGATGATGCTTGAGCAGGGCTACGCGGGCGGCGACCCCCACCTGCGGATGGCCCAATTGCGCCAGGCGTTGGTGCGCGACTGCCGCTACGTGGTGGCGATGAAGATGCACGGCCAGGGTATGAGCGTGGACGAAGCGACCCAGTTCCTGATGAAGCACGCCTTCATGGACGAGCTACCCGCCCGCACCGAGGCGCGGCGCGGCACTTTCGACTTCCTCTACTTCGGCTACACCCTGGGCAAGTTGCTCATCCTCAAACTACGCCGCGACCTGATGGCCGAGCAAGGCGCGGAGTTCGACCTCAAACAGTTCCACGACAAACTCCTCAGCTATGGCTCCCCGCAAGTGCCGCTGGTGCGCCGAATGCTGCTCGCCGATGCGGATGCTAGCGGGGTGCTGTGAGGCGGGTTAAGCTATGATTTGCGATAGCTGCGGACAAGAGGGATCATACGTACACGAGTCCACAAGAGCCTATGGTACAGGCGATCGGCTTGTGGTTATTGAAAACGTGCCAATTATTAGCTGTCGCAACTGCGGTATTGATCTGCTGTCTGCCGAAACTTTGCATCACCTGGACGATTTGAGAGCTTATCTAAGATCAAATCATGCGGATGAGGCCAGCGTGAGGCCGGTGAAGGTTGCTGATTATCAGACAGAAGTGCCGAGCAGCTCGCGGGACACTATTGAGCTTGATTCAGTGGGCTAATTTGGGGTTATGGGACGTGCAGAGGGTATACTTAAAAATACCCAAAAGTACCATGGTAACGGTAAGTTGTTTGGTAAGGTTGCGGTAGGATTCTTTTGGGCCAGGGCGAACAAGGGTTCGCCCCTACAGAACTATAGCATCGCCTCGGCGAATTGGTATTAGTATCTTTATGCCTTACGTAAGATCGTCTATAATGACCAGGCCACCATCTGCAAAGTCCACGCACAAACGCTTGCCGTTGAGCAACGCGGTTCCGAGGAGTGGTCTCTTCCCCATCGCTAGTACCAGCGTATGCTGCTCGAAGCCATCCCATACAATTCGTGCGAGATAAACATCTGCACGCTCAGTTTCATGGTTGGCAAGGTAGGTAGTCATCTCCTGAATAAAAGGCAGACCTAGAGCAGTGATTACAGAGGAAGGTAGAGTTAGTGCGCCCTCGAATCCCGTGTCCACTACAAACTCCAAGGCTGCGTCTGGCAGGTTGGGCAGCCGGAAAGTGACGCTCACACGCGCTTCGTATCCTGCGACGCGCCCATATATTGTCATACTGTGCGCTCCAGCGTGCCGCCAATCGCATAGACAGCGTTGTAACCAATGCGCTTTCCGTATATCGCTGCGTCAGGATGTTTGGCTTGCAAGCGAAGGCCAGTCACCAGAGGATCCACGTCAATCTCATAGTCACCAGTTTCGATGTCAATCGAGATGATCTTGCCGATGTTTTCCTCTGTCTCTACCTTCTCGCGGATGCTCTGCTCGTAGAGCTGCTCACCGCGATCGGCGATCTCATCGCCACTGAAGCGGGGATGGGGCATAACTGGCCTCCTTTGCCAAAAACGCTCTACCATGCTGGCAGAGCGTTCTTCTTTAATCTATAACCTTTAATCTCGAATCTCGGTAGCGCATGGGGGATTTGAACCCCCGATCTCATCCTTGAGAGGGATGTGTCCTGGGCCGCTAGACGAATGCGCCATTCGGCAGTACGGCTTATATTGTACCAGTTACCAGCCGCTTTGTCAAGGTAAATGCGGCAAAAATGGCCTTGACAAAGATCCGCGCCTCTGTTATAATATGCCTACCGCAAGCGCACAACCTGCGGGGATGGCTCAGTGGTAGAGCGTCTCCTTGCCAAGGAGAAGGTCGCGAGTTCGAATCTCGTTCCCCGCTCCAGATCTATAGAGCAACACAATGGCGACTAGCCTCAGCTAGCCGCCATCTTGTTTTTGCCGCCTGGATTGCCCCACCCTCGAATTGAGGCGCGGGGCAAAGTGGCTTATTATTACAGCCTTAGTTGGTATATTTGCGCCAGATTGGTGTAGGGGCGAATCGCATACGCCCTGCCGCCCAGTTCCAAGCCAATCGTAACTACGTCATCTTGAATGGCAACTGAGGCTGTAATATTAGGTGCCACCAAACAACGCCTCGTAGGTAAAGGCGAAAATTATCCCCGCCCCTACCAGCGCGATGATTATAATGATCATCTGCAGGTCGGGCTTGTAGTTGACGGGGCGGGGGGTCTTCGATTTGCTAGGCATCAATTGGCTCCAACAGTTCTAGCCGCCCCTCATAGATGAACGAGCGGGTGTTCGCCTCCACCGCCGCCGGATCGACCCGTAGGCGGGCCTCGCCCGTTTCAATCGCAGCGCGGGCCACGGCAGCGGCCACCTTGGGGGCGACGCGGTAGTCGGTCGCCTTCGGGATGATGTATTCGGCGGTTAGTTCGCGGTCAGTGACTAGGTCGCTAATCGCATTGGCGGCGGCGATCTTCATCGCCTCGTTGATCTGGCGGGCGCGGGTGTCCAACGCGCCGCGGAAGATGCCAGGGAAGGCTAGCGAGTTGTTCACCTGGTTGGCGAGGTCGCTGCGGCCAGTGGCGACCACTGCCGCGCCCGCCGCCTTGGCCTCCTCCGGCCAGATCTCCGGCACCGGGTTGGCGAGGCCGAAGACGATGGCACGCTCGGCCATGCTACGCACCATATCTTGAGTCAGCGCCCCCGCCTGCGACACACCGATGAACACATCCGCATCACGCACCACATCAGCCAGTTTGCCTTTCAGCCCTGCCTTGTTGGTGAAAGAGGCGATCTCGTCCTTGAAGGGGTTCATATCATCCTTGCGCCCGCTGTAGATCGCGCCGCGTCGGTCGCAGAGCAGGACATCGGCGACCCCCGCGCTGAGGAGCAGCTTGGCACAGGCGATGCCCGCCGCGCCCGCTCCGTTAAACACCACGCGAATATCGCCCAATTGCTTGCCGACTACCCGCAACGCGCCCACCAGTGCGGCCAGCACCACCACCGCAGTGCCATGCTGGTCGTCATGGAAGATGGGTATGTCGCACAACTCTCGCAGTTTGGCCTCGACCTCGAAGCAGCGCGGCGCGGCGATGTCCTCAAGGTTGATGCCGCCGAAGCTGCCTGCGATGTTCTGCACCACCTGGATAAACTCGGCGGGATCCTGAGTGGCGATGCAGATGGGGAAGGCTTCCACCCCGGCGAAGGTGTTGAACAACACTGCCTTGCCCTCCATCACCGGCAAAGCGGCGCGGGGACCAATGTTGCCCAGCCCCAGCACTGCGCTGCCATCGGTGATCACCGCCACCAGATTGCTCTTGGTAGTGTAATCGTAGACTGCCATCGGGTCATTTTTGATCGCGGCGGCGGGGGCACTGGAATAGGGCGGCAGGTAAAACAGTTCCAGCACCTTGTCGTCGCGCACCGGAATCTTGCTACGTATCTCCAGCACGCCGCCATAGCGGCGGTGCAATTCCACCGCCTCCTCAGCGATGCTCACCGCCGAGCCGCTGGTGGGCTGCGCCGGACCGCTGCGATCCCCACCGACCGCTTCAGCGACTGCCTCGCTGGGGGTGCCATTTTCGCGCTGGCCGCCTTCGCTAGCCAACGCAGTACGCGAACTGGTACGCACCGTGCCTGCGCGCCGCCCTGTCACTTCGCCCCCGCCCTCAGCGGCTACCGCCTCGGCCTGCCGTTGTCGCCCACTGCTGTCCACCGCCGCCCCCTGCTCCAGATTGAAAGCAGAGCCTGCACCGTTGGCGGAGCGCTTCTGGCGGGGGCGCAGGGGCAACGAACCCTCGTAGGTAAAGGTGCGGGTGCGAGTCGCTACCTCAGCGGGGTCGACCTGCAAACGGGCCTCGCCCGTCTCGTTGGCAACGCGGGCAACCGCTGCTGCCACCGCCGGAGCCACTCGGAAGTCGAACAACTGGGGGATGACAATGCCGCGCGCAATATCCTCATCGCTGACCAGCCCGGCCAGCGCATCGGCGGCGGCAATCAGCATCGCATTGTTGACGGTGCGGGCGCGGGTGTCCAGCAGGCCGCGCAGCACGCCGGGGTTGACCAACGACATATCAAGCTGGTTGGCGCTGCCGCTCAGGTCGGTGGCAGTCACTCGCGCACCGGCGGCCTTCGCATCATCCTCGCTGATCTCTGGGGTCGGCACCGCCAGGGCATAAACGATTGCGTCCTTTGCCATACTGGCGACCATCTCTTTAGTCACCACGTTAGCCGCGCTCAATCCAATCAGCACATCGGCATCCTTGAGCATCTCATCAAGCTTGCCGTTGCGCTCGGCGCGGTTGGTCAGCTTGGCAAGCTCCCACTTGGCCCAGTTCATCTGCTGCGAACGATTGGCATGGATGCTGCCGATGCGGTCGCAAACGATCAGATGCTGCGAGTCTACCCCAGCCGCCAACAGCAAGCGGGCCGTGCCGATACCGGCCGCGCCCGCGCCGTTGATCACAATGCGGGCGGTGTGCAGATCCTTGCCCACCAGCTTGAGCGAGTTGAGCAGCGCGGCCAACACCACTACGCCGGTGCCATAGGCGTGGCTGTGGAAAACCGGCACATCAGCGGCATCGCGCAAAATGCGCTCGATAGTGAAGGCGCGGGGCGATGACACATCCTCGATGGTGATCGCGCCGAAGCCGGGCAGCAGGTCAACCGCCGTGCTGATAAATAGCTGGGTGTCCTGGCTCTTCAAGACGATGGGAAACGCATCCACCCCGGCGAAGGTCTTGAAGATGACCGACTTGCCCTCCAACACTGGCAGGGCCGCCTCGCTGCCTCCGTTGCCCACCTCCAACATGGCAGAGCCGTCACTGAGCATGGCAATGGTGTTGCCGCGACAGGTGTAGTCGAATGAGGCATCGGGGTGATCGGCAATTTCCAGGCAGACTGCCGCTACGCCGGGCGTATACAGCAAACTGAGCGCCGAAGCATCGCGTACCGGCACCTTGCTCTGCACCCCAATTACGCCACGATGCTGCCTGCGGTAGGCCAGCACCTCTTCCTTGCTAAATGTTTCCCACATCGGCCTTTTCTCTCCTTTGACCAGCAATTTTGCCTGCGTAGCAACTCCTGCTACCTTACAGAAATGCGGTCTAATCTGGCAAATTTGAGTTACCTCTGAGTTGGCGCGCTCATTATACTCCATCAATCTGCAATCTGCAATCTATAATCTACAATCATGAAGAGGAGCCTACGGCCAGCGCAGGCTCCTCTTTATTCGCGGGGGTATCATCCCTGGAATGGCTAACTTCTCCTCGACCACGTTCAGGCGGTCGAACTCGGCCTTGCTGATGAACTTGGTCAGGCTCACCTCGACCTCTTTCACCTTGGCCTTGGCCCGCACCGCATAGCGGGTCTGGGTGCTGCCGTTCTTGGTGGTGCGGGTGTAGCTAGTCTTGCGGACATCCGACTCAGGAACGTTCACCTTCTCGCGGTGGCGCACATCATAAAACTCCATTGGCCTACCTCCTTACTTTTTTTACCGATACCGAGGGCGAAACCAGATGGGGGATGTGCTTATGATAGCAGAACCCCAGGCATAAGTCAAGAGTTTGGGCGCAATTTGAGCGCAACTATTGCAAAGTCAGGGGTAATGCTGATTTGAAGCATCATCACTCTCCTCGCCTATAATGTAACGTAGGCGACATTCTTGTGTCGCCTGCTTTACTTGACCGCCCGCCCATGCTGGGTTACAATGCTATTGACCAGCACAGGAACAACCGCACCATCGCTAGATACGGGGCTATCAAGATGCAATGTCCATCCTGCAACATCGTCAACCTGCCCACCCACCGCTTCTGCGGCGAGTGCGGTGCCGAGCTGCCCATTTCCCGCACCAGGCCGCTTCCGCGCCAGGGTGAGCGCCGCCAGGTGACGGTGCTGCTGGCCGACATTGCGGGCTTCACCGCCCTGTCCGAAAACCTCGACCCAGAGCAAGTCACCAGCTTCGTCAACCAGTGCTTCAGGGTAATGGTGCCGGTGGTGGAGGAGTTCGGCGGGCAGGTTGACACCTACCTGGGCGACGCGCTGCTGGCTCTGTTTGGTACAGTAGTGGCGCATGAGGATGACCCGGCGCGGGCGGTGCGCTGCGGGCTGGCAATGTGTGAGAGCTTCAATCGCTTCGTCAGCGAACAGCAGCCGCTGGCGGGAACGCGGGTTGGCCTGCACATCGGCATCAACACCGGGTTGGCCGTAACCGGCCAGGCACAGGTGAGCGGCGCGGGGCGGCAGTTCAGCGTGATGGGCGACACCGTCAACCTGGCCGCCGAGGTGGAGCAGATGGCGGGTGCGAGCGAGGTGGCGGTCAGCGAGGCAACCTACCGCTTCACCGCCCCACTGTTCCGCTGGGAGCAGCGCGGCAGCACCAGTGGTAAGGGGCGCAACCAACAGATGCGCGTATATCGCGTCATCGAGGCGATCGGCGAGGGCAATCAGGTACGCGGCCTGGACGGACTGCACGCGCCGCTGATTGGGCGCGACATCGAGTTTGCTGCCATCCGCGAAATGATCGGGCAGGTCGACCAGCATGGTGCGGTCGCGGCGGTACTCGGCGATCCGGGACTGGGCAAGAGCCGTCTACTGGCCGAATTGCGCGCCATGGTCAGCAGCGATCCCCATATTATCTGGGCCGAGGGCCGTTGCCTCAGCTATGGTCAACCACCCGATTACTACCCCTGGCGCAAGGTGATCCGCCGTCTCTGCCACTTGCAGGGGCAGGACACGGCGGCATTGCAGAGCGAGTTGCAGTCAATGCTGGCTG
>JANXYP010000253.1 GCA_025355955.1 Chloroflexota bacterium | reverse complement strand
CCCGCCCCTACGCTAAGATTGACGCTTGCGAGGGGCGTTGATGCGCTTCGCCAGGGCGGGCAGCCGCCCGCCCCTACGTCAAGCAAGATTGCTGCTTACGATGGGGGTTGATGCGTTGCACCAGGGCGGGCAGCCGCCCGCCCCTACGTCAAGATTGATGCTTACGATGGGCGTTGATGTGTTGCACCAGGGCGGGCAGCCGCCCGCCCCTACGATTTCACGATCCCACCTTCTGCAATCTTCAATCTGAAATCTGCAATTATGCCAGCTTATCCCGCTCCGCCTTCAGCAGTTCTTCCAGCACCTGGGCCTGGAAGTCGCGGTTGATGTTCAGCAGTTGCGAGGATAGCTCGAGCTGAACGTTGTACTGGTCGAACAGGTCGTAGGCCAGTTTTAGATTTCCCGCTTTGGTCTGGTAGTAGATGGCGCTCTCCAGCGCGTACAGGTCAGCCGCGCTGAAGCTGGTGGCGGCGGGGCGTTGTTGCACCCTGCTGGTGTAGTAACTAGCGGCGACGAGGTAGTAGACGCTGCGCTCGGCGGCAGCCATCGAGTCGAAGATGTAGTTGCGGAGCGGGTCGTAGATGCGGAAGCTGCCCCGATCGTTGTCAACCGTCACGTCGCTGCGCTTCTCCACGAAGCCTTTACGCACCACCTCACTGAGCACCTGTGGCCCACGTAGGCCAATGTTGTGTATCCCCCGCACCGCGGCGGCAATGTCCGGGCCAGCGGCAAAGTCGTGCTGTACTGCCAGATACTTGAGCATCGCCTGTTCGCCCGCGTCTGGGGTGAAGCGGGCGAACCAGGCGTTCACATCGTCGGGCAGGTTGTAGAACTGGATAATCGCCCGTCGCCAATCATCTACCGGCAGGCTGAACACCTCTGCCAACGTGCCATACTGTTGCCGCGCGGTTGCCAACACCTCCAACCCACCCGGATAGCAATGCACGTCGAGTACCGCCTTACGTACCCAGCCAGGGTCTTCCGGCGGTGAGCCGATTAGCTTGTTCATCCAGATAATCGCGTTGACCTCATCCACGCCGGAGGTGGAGTAAGTAATCAGCCCCGGCGGCGCAACTCTGGTACAGACGATAATGCCGCTGGTGGTGGTCGGGGTCTGGCCTAGCCAGGAGGTTAGCGGTTGGATGCTGTTCGCCAGGTCGGGCTTGTAGTTGCCCATATCGTCGAGCAGATAGTCGAAGTCGTCGAGTATCAGAAAGAAGGAAGTAGCGGCGCTGTCGCTGAGGACAAGCTGATTGACGCTGGCGATCAGGCTACGGTCGGAGAGCAGCACCTTGGCCGAGACCCAGTATACCGGCAGGTCAGCCATCGTGCCATTAACCTGCGGCATTACGCTGTGGTTCTGGTGCAGCAGTTGGTAGTAACACTTCGCCCCCAGCGTACTCTTGCCGCTGCCATCAAAGCCGATTATAGCCACGCTGCCCTTACGCCGCAGCAGGGTGATGATGTCGCTGGCGGTCTGCTCATAGCCGAGGATGTCGCGCTCAGGGGCAACCGGGTGATAGGCGCTGAGTTTGATATCCACATCGCCTAGTACCTCGATGAAGGTCTGGCTGATGTTCTGGCCGATGGCCACCAGGCCACCGCTATTGACTATGTTGCCCGTGCTGATGGCGGTGGTTGGTCCACTGGTCGGGTGGGCAACATCACTGCCAGCAGGCGCGGGCGGCACACTTGGCGCAGACAGACTGTGGGCCTCTGCGCCATTGGTCGGTGGCGTTGCAGGCGCAATGCCCAACCGCGCCCAGTCAATCCGCAGCGGCGGTAGCTCCGAGCCGGGCGCTTCATCCTGACTGATGATGCGGGTGCGGTCGCGGGAGATAGCGTAGCGCTGGCAGATGCTGGTTACCAGCGCATCGAGTTGGACATAAGCGGCAGCGGATATCCAGCCCGCTTGCCCCACGTTCGGTCCCACCAGGCCAATGCCGATGCAAATCTGGTTGAGCGCCCACACGGCGGTAACCGAGGCGACGTTCAACTCCGGCACCAGTTGCGCCACTGTGCCACTCACGGCATCGAGCAGATAGTGCGGCCCTGCCCAACCGCCCGCCTGCTCAGTCATCTTCACCTTGTCGCCAAAGTTGCCCTCATGGCCGGTGAAGACCACCGCCATGATGCTGCCCTGGGTGCGTGGCTCCTTCGATTCGTAGTTGCTGGGGTCGGACGGCATCGCCTTCGCCGCCGTGTAACCTGTATTCATGCCTCGCCACTCCCTCTGGTGTTCCACCACCAATAATGATGCGCTATTATAAGCGGTAGCCTGCTTTTATGTCAAACCAGGATTACAGTTCATCTAGTAGCAATGTATGTATGGTGTAGGGGCGGATTGCATCCGCCCTGGGGGATCGCTCAAACTAGGCCAGCGTTGCGATCGGGCCGCTAATCTCCTATAATAGCGGGCATGGAACAGGCAATTACCAGCACCAATTTGCCCCACCCGCTGTTTATTCGCGGCAAGGTGCGCGACAGCTACGATCTGGGCGACCACCTGCTGATCGTCAGCACCGACCGCCTTAGCGCGTTCGATGTGGTGATGGCGAACGGCATTGCGGGACGCGGCAAGGTACTGAACCAGTTGTCCGCCTTCTGGTTCGACTATACCCGCGACCTGATCCCCAATCATATGATCAGCATCAACCTGGCCGACTTTCCCGCAGACCTGCAAGCGCCGCCCTACCGTCAGCAAGTCGAGGGTCGGGCGATGCTGGTACGCAAGGCGCAACGCATCAGCCTGGAGTGCATTGTGCGTGGTTACCTGTCCGGCTCCGGCTGGCTGGAGTATCAGCGTAGCGGCACCGTCTGCGGCCTGCCGCTGCCCGCTGGCCTGGTGGAGAGCGCCCGGCTGGATGCGCCCATCTTTACTCCCAGCACCAAAGCTGAAGTCGGCCACGACGAGAACATCAGCTTTGCCCAGACTGCCTCGCTAGTCGGCGAAGATCTGGCCGAGCGAGTGCGCGACACCACGCTGACCATCTACACCGCTGCTGCCGATTACGCGCTGACCCATGGCATCATCATCGCCGACACCAAGTTCGAGTTCGGCCTATTGGGCGACCAGCTGATCCTAATTGACGAGGCGCTCACCCCCGACTCGTCGCGCTTCTGGGACGCGGCCAGCTACCGCCCCGGCGGCCCCCAGCCCAGCCTCGACAAGCAGTACGTGCGCGACTGGCTGATCGCCAGCGGCTGGAACAAGCAACCCCCCGCGCCGATGTTGCCCGCCGAGGTGGTGCGTGTCACTGGCGAGAAGTACCGCGAAGCGTATCACCGCCTGACGGGATTGTAGATTGTAGAATGTAGAAGCATAAACGGAGGTGCTATTATTACCGAATTGCAACAGTTCCGCGCCGCTATTTACGTTACGCTCAAGCCGGTGGTCAACGACCCGCAAGGGCTGGCGATTGCCGACGGCCTGCGCCACCTCGGCTATGGCAGCGTTGCCAGCGTGCGGGCGGGCAAGTACATCGTCGTCACCCTCACCGCCCACACATCACAGGAAGCGGAGCAGTTGGTGGGTCAGATGTGCGCCCGCCTGCTCGCCAACCCCGTGATCGAGGATTACCGCTTCGAGGTATCACTCCAGCAGTAAGGCTAAATCAGTGAGCAACGCTATCTCCCCTTCGCCAATGAGTGAAGAAGCCCAGCACTCAGCACTCAGCACTCAGCACTCAGCACTGCCAAAGGGCTTGCATCGCTACACCCTGCTGGCAGGCTTGCTGCTCGCTTTCGCCGGTTTGCTGCCCTTCATTGCCCCTACCGACTTCGACATCTGGTGGCACCTGCGTACCGGCCAGCTAATCGTGGAGAGCGGCATTCCCTATTACAATGATTACTCGTTCACTGCGCTGGGTCACCCGTGGGTTGTCTACGAGTGGTTGAGCGAGCTGATCATCTATCTGCTGCAGCAGGCATTCGGCTACGTGGGGTTGGTGCTACTGTTCGGCGCGGTGCAGGTGGGCAGCGGCGTGCTGGTCTACCGCCTGCTGCGCTTCAAGGGCGCGGGCCGCTTCCTTGCCCTGATGCTGCTGCTGCTGTTCTTCATTTTCGCTGCGCCCACCTGGGGGGTGCGCCCTCAAATCATCGCGGCGTTGTTCCTCGCCGCCTACTACCTGATCCTGCTGCGCTACCGCCGCGACCCCACTCGCGTCCGTACCCTCTGGCTGCTGCCGCTGCTCACTGTATTGTGGGCGAATATGCACGGCACCTATGTCACTGGCCTGGCTCTGGTCGCCCTTTTCGTGGTTGGCGAGGCGGCCAACAACTTTATCTATCGCCCCCCGCAGCCCACCCCCTTGCGCCCGCTGCTGCTCACCCTGATCGGCTGCCTGGCTGCCTCGCTGCTCAACCCCTACTTCATCAACCTGTGGCTGTTGCCACTTGGCTACATCTCCACCGGCGGCCACAATCCGCTATATTACGTGGATGAATGGAAGCCACTCGACTTCCACGATTACGGTAACCTGCTGCTGGCGGGCAGCTTCATCCTGCTGATGCTGGCGGGCATCACTCGCCACGTTTCGCAAGCGCAGCGGCAAGGCTGGCGTATCCCGCTGCACCGCTACGTTGATCTGACCGACGCGCTGCTGGTCGCCGCCTTCACTGTGCAGGCGCTGCAGGGCGCGTACACCACCCCGCTCTACGGCGTGATCGTGCTTCCCATCCTGGCGCAAGGGCTGGTTCGCACCCTGCCGTTGCTGTCGCGGCGCAATGACGTACCGCCCCCACCGCTGGAAGGGCGGGTCAATTGGCTGCTTGGCGCAGTCGGCAGCGCCCTGCTTGCCACCCTGATCATCGCTTCACCGCAGGCGCAGGTCGGCCCGCAACCGCGCCTGGATAGCAGCATCCCCTATCCGGTGGGCGCGGCTGAGTACATCAGCAAACTTCCCAATGTGCGGATGTATAATGACTTCGGCTGGGGCGGCTACTTCATCTATCGGCTATATCCGCAGCAGCGGGTGTTCATCGACGGACGGGTGGATGTCTATCGCGGGCCAGTTTTCGAGGACTTCATCACCGTGCAGAACGTCGGCGTGGGCTGGCGCGAGATTCTCACCCGCTACCGGGTCAATCTGGTGGTCATACAGGGTGGCTCCGTACTGGATTATGCCCTCGCCCACGAATCCGGCTGGCGGCTCACCTTTCACGACAGCGTTGCGGTGGTATACCAGAAGAACTAGCGGTGTGGTATAATCCACGAGGCATGAGGCACGAGGTATGAGTGCCGCTTAAGCAAAGGTTTAGGGGGATTTAGTTTCCCCTACCGTGGGGAGGGGTTGGGGAGGGTGCGAGTCGTGCTACAACGCCCCACCCCTGCCGCTCCCGTCGGGAGGGGAGAGCTGAAGTGTAATACCAATTAGCCGTGGTGCCGCTATAATTTCTGTAGGGGCGAACCGTTGTTCGCCCTGGCCCAATTTATACTATCTGCTCGGCTAATTGGTATAATTCAACATTCAGCATTCACAATTCAACATTCCCGAAGGGGAGAGCCATGCGCGTAGGAGTAATCGTCTTTCCGGGCAGCAACGGTGATGCCGATTCGTACCATGCGATCAAGGTGTTGGGTGAGCCGGTGGAGTATATCTGGCACACCGAGCGGAGCGTGGCCGGGTTCGATGCGCTGCTGCTGCCCGGCGGTTTCAGCTACGGCGACGCGCTGCAGGCGGGGGCGATTGCCCGCTTTTCGCCGATTATGGCGGCGGTGCGGCAATTTGCTGCCGACGGCGGGCCAGTGCTGGGCATCTGCAACGGTTTTCAGGTGCTGACCGAGGCTGGGCTGCTGCCAGGTGCGCTACGACGCAACGCCGCTCTGCGTTTCCAGTCGCGCTGGCTGTACGTCCGCCCCGAGCCAGACGCGATGGCGAACCCTTTCACCACCCACCTGCAGCCCCAACCCTACCGCCTGCCGATCGCCAATGGCGAGGGCAGCTACTACCTGGACTCCGACAGCTTGCGCCAGCTTGAGACGCATGGGCAGATCGTGCTGCGCTACTGTGATGCGACGGGCAACGTGACCGAAGCGGCCAACCCCAACGGCTCGATCGCCAACATTGCCGGGGTCTGCAACCGCATGGGCAACGTGGTAGGGCTAATGCCCCACCCGGAGCGGGCAGTCGAGACCATTGCGGGCAGCGCCGATGGCCTGGCCTTCTTCGAGAGCCTGCGCGATTGGCACGTCAGCGCCGCGCCACGCCAGGCTGTAGCAATGGAAGGTTGACCACCATGGCTGACGCGCTGCCCCAACCACCCAGCGTCTACCGACATATTGTCCTGCCTCTGGCTGCCCTGCTACTGGTCAGCTTCATCTACGTCTTCGAGGTGGGGGTGGTTAGCTCGGCCCGCCGCTTTCAGTACATCCAGGCCGATAGCGGCATTTCTGACCTGCTTCCTCGCTGGATGGGGCTGCGCCTGCTGATCTTCGAGCGGCAATCGCCATATGCGGCCACCAGTGAGCAACGCATCGCCGCTGCCTTCAATAGCCCTGGCTATCCCCTCGACCGTGCGGAGCGCACCCAGGAGTTCTACTACCCCATCTTTATCACCTTCCTTATATATCCGCTCATCTACCTCCCCTTCAACGTTGCGGTCTGGGTCTGGACGCTGCTGCTACTGCTACTCACCGTGATTAACATCTATGTTTGGTGCGGGTTGCTGGCCTGGCCCACCTCGGTTAGCGGACGCTTGAGTGTTGCTGTGCTGGCGCTCGGCTTCATCGGCGTGACCAATGGGTTCTTCCTACACCAGATTAGCGGCATTTTGCTGCCCGTGTTGGTGCTGCTCTACTGGGCGCTGCGCCGTGGCTACTACTTCCTGGCGGGCAGCGCCCTGGCGCTATTTGCGATCAAGCCGCAATTGGCAGTCTTGATCGTTCCCGCTTTGCTGCTATGGGCCGCTATCGGTTGGCGGGTGACGGACCAGCGACGTAGACTACTGTTCGGCTTCGCTGCTACTATGATCGTGCTGGAGGCTGGCTCCGAGGCGCTGCTGCCCGGCTGGCTGGGCGGCTTCATCGGACAACTCCGCGATTATAGTGACTATAACGGAGGCGAAAGCCTGATCACCGCCTTGACTGGCAGCAACCTAGCCAGCGGCCTAACCGCCCTGCTGCTGATCTTGTTGAGCGCCGCGCTGTGGTGGACGGCCCGTCACGCTGCGCCCGCCGATTATAGCTTCCTATATGCGCTCTGCTTCACCCTGGTTGCTAGCGTGCTGGTAATTCCTACCTTTGCCCTTTATAATCAAGCAGTGTTGGTGCTGCCCGCAATGCTATTTTGGTGCAGCCAGTTGCGCTCGCACTGGCCCGTCTGGCAAAGTTGGCAGCGCACGGTTGCCATTGCACTGTTCGCGTTGCTTGCCTGGAACTGGCTGGCCGAGGCGGGATTCGGGCTACTCTATCTCAGCGGTCTCGCCCCTTCCCTCGTCCACGACTACTCCTACCTTGCTAAACAGACTGTGCTGTTCCTGCCGCTGCTGACGGTATTGGTCCTGCTGATGATTGCGCCCGATGCGGCGCGGCTCGACAACTCTAAGCGGGAAGCAACGCAGGTTTGAACAAACGACTGTTATCTATTTGCTGCTGGCAGTTGCGATGGGGTTGTCGCTGCGCTCAGTGCCGCAGGTGCATTGGGATAACCTGGATCAGCACGCAATTCGCGCCGACTATATTGGCATTCAGCTGGGTATCACAATGGTGAACCAGGGCTACGGGAGCGTGGCGTAGGTGTACGATCTCACGGTTGAGCAGCAATTAGAGGCGGAGATGATGGGGCCGATTCACTTTGTTGATGGGAGATAAGGTTTGTCTAAACGGCTACTCGTCGGCGGGCTACTTGGCCTGATTGTGGTGCTGGCTTATCTGTTCGGCAGCGCGATCGTCGCGGCGGGCTTTGCTACGCACATCGCTAATGCCGATTACATGAACTTTCTGCTGGGCGGGGCGATGCTCGATCAGGGCCAGGGTCACGCTGCCACCCTGTACGATATAGCGCGGCAAGCGTCAGTGCAGCAAGCGTTGACTGCGCCCTACGGCATCCGCTTCCACGATGGGCTATTGCCGTTTGTCAGTGTGCCACTCGTGGCCCTGCTCACCGCTCCGCTCTACAATCTGCCGCTGCCGGTTGGCTTCGCGCTGTGGGATGGGGTGCAGTTGACGGCGCTGCTGCTCTCGCTCTGGCTGCTGGGCGCAATGCTGCCTGCTGCCAATCGCTACCTGTTGTGGCTGGGCGGGTTGGCCTTCCTGCCGCTCTACGCCAGTCTCACCCTCGGTCAGGTTTCGCCGATGCTGCTGTTGGGCGTTACCCTGCTGTGGCGGGGATTGCGGGCAGGCGGCGCGGCGAATTGGTGGTCGGGGGCGGGGCTGGCGCTCCTGATACTCAAGCCACAGCTATTGCCGCTGTTTCTGCTCTATCTGCTATATAAACGCAACTGGCGGGCGTTGGGCGGCTTCACCATCACCACTGTGGTAGTCTACCTGCTCTCCGCGCTGATTTCCGGCTTCGACTGGCCCCTATCCTATGCCAATATCCTCGTCTGGGCGGGCCAGCAGCGCGACCACTACGGTTTCACTCCTGAAGCGATGTTCAACCTGCGCGGCCTGCTGGTGCGTTTCGCTGCCGACAACGTCGTGCTGCTGATTACTCTGTCTGCGCTAGTGGTCGCCGCACTGGTTTACGCCTGGTTGAGCAGTGACCATTCTCCAACTCCCACTGCTGTTGAGCGGGTTGGCACCCTTGAGTTGCAACTGGCGGCGACCACCATTGCCGCCACGCTGACCAGCTTGCACCTGTATCTTCACGATCTGACCATCCTAATATTCAGCGGCGCGGCGCTGCTCGGCTGGGCGGCGCAGCGTTATTGGCCTGTGTGGATGACCGCGCTGCTGCTAGGCGTGCTGCTCACCGCACTCACCTTTGGCAGCAATTACGATGTTGTCTTTCTGCTGATGCTCATTGTTGCTTGCGCCGCCAGCCTGTACCTGCTGCCTCCCGCCCGTCGCCAAGCTAGTGTGGTACAATAGCTTCATCCCTTCGTGAAAGAGGTGTCGCGTGAAGGCCCGGCTACTGACTTATGCTCTTACTGCCTTGGTTGCAATCCTCATCGGCCTGAGAGTGGAAGTAGTGGCCTCGCGAGGAATTGAAACTCATGCGCTCAAAGCCGATTACATCGTATTCCTCACGGGCGGTACCCTGTTTGCCCAGGGCCACCATAGCGCCGCCGAACTGTACAACATTGTTTTGCAGTCGAGCGTGCAGCAACAACTCCTGGCGGGCAGTGGGGTCAAGTTTGTGGATGGGTTGTTGCCATTTGTCCACCCCCCGCTGGTGGCGGCGGTTGCCAGCCCTCTTTCTGCTCTCAGCCCCGCGCTTGGCTTCATCCTCTGGGATACTGCTCAACTACTGCTGCTGTTGCTATCGCTATGGCTGATGCGCCCGCTCCTGCCCGTAGGCGAACGCTACTGGCTCTGGCTTGGTGCGTTCGCCTTCTTTCCCGTCTACCAGAGTCTTCTGGAAGGGCAGATCTCGCCGACCCTGCTGTTGAGCATCGTGCTGCTATGGCGCTGTCTAAGGGTTGGCGGCGCGGCTAATTGGTGGGCAGGGGTCAGTCTGGCGCTGGGGTTGATCAAGCCTCACCTGATCATCCTCTTCGTCATCTATCTACTCTATAAGCGCAACTGGCGGGCGCTGTCGGGTTTCACAGTTAGCGCCGCTGCCCTCTATCTACTTACCACCACATTCGCTGGCTTCGACTGGCCGTTTGTCTATCTCAATACCCTGGGTTGGCTCAACGCCCAGATTAATCACTACGGAATGCTGCCCCAGGTAATGTTCAACTGGCACAGCCTGCTGGCGCGTTTCGGCCTGGACAACTCGCTGCTGCTGGGCGCGCTGATCGCCCTCACTCTGATTGCACTAGGCTATGCCTGTTGGCGCAGCGATTCCGCCCCCACCTCTACCCCGGCGCAAGAGGCGGGAAATAGTGAAAGGGAGCGAGTCGGCGCACTGGAATTGCAACTGGCGGCTACTACGCTGGCGACTGCCATCACTAGCGTGTATCTTTATACTCATGATTTGATCATGTTGCTTTTCAGCGGTGCAGTGCTACTAGGCTGGGCGGCGCAGCAGCGCTGGCCGATCTGGATCAGTACGCTGCTCATTGCCAACCTGCTCGCCCCGATGCTCATCTTTGTGGGGCAGCCGCTCGATGCCCTATTCGTAGCGACGATACTGCTTGCCTTCGCCGCATCAATATACATTCTGACTTACGCACCAGCGCAGCTTAACCCAGCCGCGTCCAGAACACAATTCATATGATCAGCAAACTTCGCCACTCACCAACTGTCATCCATGTGTCTATCATCCTCTTGCTCTACGGCTTGATGGTCTTGTTGGTGCCTCCTGAGCATGAGTTTCCGGTCAACGATGATTGGATCTATGCCACCTCGGTGCGTAAGGTCTTGAACGGTATATTCGTCATCCCTGACTGGAGTCAGGCTAGCCAGTTGACTCACGCGCTTTGGGGAGCGGGATTTGCCCGGCTGTTCGGTTTTAGTTTCACCACGCTGACCTGGTCTATGATAGCGTTGGCTGTCCTCGGTAGCCTGGTCTTTTATGCCTTGTTGCGACGGCTGGACATCGCGCCATTGACCGCGCTGTTCGGTACGTTGCTGCTTGCCTGTAACCCGCTGCTCATCCACCTTAGCTACAGCTTCATGACTGATGTCAGCTTCCTCACCTTCACACTGCTGTCCTGCTACTGCTACCTGCGTGGGGTGCAAGGCAATGGTGAAGGCTGGCTATGGCTGGGTGGGGCAATGGCTGCGGTTGCTCTGCTCGATCGACAGACTGGTCTGGTGGTTGCACTGGTGGCTTGGGTCTATCTAATGCTGGCTGGTCAATTGAACTGGCGGCGGGCATTTGCAACACTGGCGCTGCCTGCACTGGGGCTGGCCGGTTTTCTGATCTGGCAGGCCAGTCAACCGTTGAACGAGGCCAGTCTATACACCGCGACTGCTACCCGCGCCGCATTTGCCGACCCCCTCGCAGCAATAGCCGGGCGGGCCTTGAGATTTAGCCTGGCCTTGCCCACCCTGGGTCTGTTTATCCCTACCCTACTGCGTTGGGGTGGTAGGCTGTTTGTCACAGTCGCTGCACTGCTGGGCAGCGTGGTGGTCTGGCTCTACTGGTATCGCGGTACGGTATCGTTCGATGTAACTATTGGCAACAACTTCGACAGCGGCGGCTTCCAACCTCCTATCTTCTTCCATATCCCTATCCTCACGGTGGGCAGCAGTGGGCTTTGGCTGGGGTTGAGCGTTGTAGCTGCCCTATTGACGGCGGCACTGTTGAACACTATTCTTGGTGCGGCGTTTGATTGGGGACAGCGAATTCGTCTGCTGCCTGGTGACTGGTGGATGCGAATAAGGGCTGGTATGCAACCTGCCCACTTTATCTATTTGGCAGGGTTGTTGTTGCTACTGTCCGGCACGGTAATAACCGCCGATGTGTTCGACCGATATTTTCTGCCCGTTATGCCGGCCATTATCCTGCTGCTGCTAAAGCAGCCGTCGCTGCAGCGGTCAGCTTACCTGCGGCTGCACTATATTGTCCTCATTCCTCTGTTCGTCTTCAGCCTGGTCGCGCAACGTGACTATTTTGCGTATGCGGGTACACGCTGGACGGCCGGACAGTGGCTAGTGAGTCAAGGGGTGAAATACGAACAGATGGATGGGGGGTTCGAGTGGAATGGCTGGTGGCTCTACGATAAAGCTGTCAGTGAGACCCCTCCGCCTGCTGAACGGCAGTATACCAACCATTCACCCCAATTGAACATCCCCTTCGCCCCTGATGCACTAATTGACCCGATCTGGCGGCTGGAGGTGAGCGCAGGTGATAGCTATCAAACCATCAAGCGCTTCAGCTATACTAGCTGGCTGGACGGTGGCAGCCAACGCTACGTGCTGGTGCTGGCTCGTCCCAATGCGCCACCATTGCCCGTCAAGAATGCAGGGTTGAAGTAGGGTCTGATAGCCAGTATACCAACAACGAGAAAGGATGCCAGCCTTATGCCCAACCTAGGAGTGAGCGCCGCAGCAGGGTGGCTGGATCGTAACCTCACGCCGACACGCCTGAAGACATATGGCACGATCATCGCTGTTGGTATTATCACTGCGGTAGTGCTTGCGATCTCCCTGCCCGAGCGGTTCCCCACCAATGATGTGAACAGCCGAACCATAGATTTTCTCACTTTCTATAATGCTGGCAAGTTGGTCAATGATGGGCGGCCACTTGATGTATACAGCTATCGGCAAATGGCAACTTTGGTCTTCGCCCAGTTGGGCCACCCGCCGCCCAACCTTGCTACCTTCCCTGATGATTATCCGGTCTGGCCCGCCTTTGCCTATGCGCCACCTACTACCCTGGCCTTGGCCCTACTTGCCAAGCTGCCCTTTGGCCTAGCTCTGACCTGCTGGTTGATTGCCCTACTTGCCGCTTTGCTGCTGGCCTTTTACCTACTGCGCTTGAGCTTGCCGCTACTGCGCCGATATCCACTCTGGCTGGCGCTGCTACTCGGCCTGAGCTTCTGGCCACTGGATATTTCGATCATTAATGGGCAAACTACCAGCCTCAACATCCTCTTGCTGGCTGCCGCTTACTATTTTAGTCGCCCAGGAGGCGAGCGCTGGGAATGGCTGGTTGGCCTCTGCGCCGCCTTCTTTGCGCTGGAGAAGCCCCAACTAGCCCTTGCGTTGGCGCTGATCTGGCTCCTAAACAGGCAGTGGCGAATCGTCGCCTGGCTAGCCCTTAGCGTGAGCCTGGCAGTCGGTGTATCTCTACTGTTCCTACCTGCTTCGGTTTACTCTGCGTGGCTGAACATGGTCGCCGCCTTCGGTTCCTATAGTGCTGCCACAGTCAACGCCAACGAAGCAGCTACGCTCAGGATCACCTTGCTTACCTATCTGCCTGCACTGGTGGGTACTCTCATTTACCTACTGTTCCTCGGGGTAGCGCTGGTGGCCCTAGTCTGGGCGATGCGTCGCCTACAGCAATCCTCGCTTATCGAGGCGCGTAAGCATATGTGGCTCTATATCCTTGCTGTGCTCTTCATGGTGGTGACATCCTCCTACCTGATATATTATGATCTGGCTCTCCTACTCATTCCCATACTGCTCGTGCTAGGCCTCTACGATCAACCTCACGAGCGAGTGCATATCCAGTTGAAACTAATTACCCTGCTGATATATGCTACGCTTGGTCTCATCTATCCGCTGCTTGGTCTGGGTGTGCGCCTGACCCCACTGATTATCCTCGCTTACGTTAGCTACGTTGGCTACCAGTTCGTCCAAGACACCGCGCCAAATCGTGTCCTAACGTTAGTGGTCAGTCTAAGTGATGGCGGATAGCGGCTCGGCTACCCCTGGCTTGGCTGCTGACATCGCAGAACAAAGGAGATAAATCAACGTCCCTAGCATGGACAGCATCAGTATGATGTATATTATGTCTAGTGGCGCACCAGCAAAAAAGGTGAAGTTAGTAAGCAGACTGATCAACAACAATGCGTTCAACCCTATCGGCCAGCCCGCTTGCGCTGACCAGCCTAGCAACACGGCACCAGTGAAAATCAGAATAGTTAGATCGTGGGTGAGCAAGTGCGGGTTTATCAGAGTCGCCGCCATAGTAGTGGCAGCCAATTGCAACTCCAACCGCCCTACCCGATTACCCGCGTCGGCAACCGAACCCTGATCACTGCGCCACCAGGCGTAAACCAGCGCGGCAACTACGAGCACATCAAGGGTAAGCACCAGTGGGTTACTAGCGATACCCAGGCGCACGAACAACCCGAGCAGGTTGAACATTACCCTGGCTAGCACTCCTTGCGGATCATCAAACCAGCCAAGCATATGGAGGTATGGTATGGGCCAGTCGAAGCCCGCAACAGCCGCCGATATAAAGTAGATCCCAGCGGCAGCAATGGCAAAGCCGCCCAGCGCCCGCCAATTACGCTTGTAAAGTAGATACAGCAGGTAGAGCGGGAGCATTTGGGGCTTGATCAGCATGAGAGCCAGGCTTGCACCGGCATACCATTTCCCCCTTGCGGATCCCTCATGCAATCCGTGCCACAGCAGTGTTGTGGTTAGTAGCAGGGTAGGTCCTAGCTGGCCTTCCACCAGGCTCTGATACAAAGGGAGAAAGGCAAATGCCCCTAGCCACAGTAGATAGCGGTACTTTGCTGGCAGTAGATCGCGCAGCAACCAGAGCGAGAGTGCCAGTAGCAGCAGTTGGATAAGGCC
The DNA here is from genome assembly GCA_025355955.1 of Chloroflexota bacterium. GTDB lineage: Bacteria > Chloroflexota > Chloroflexia > QHBQ01 > QHBQ01 > QHBQ01. The sequence goes on along the minus strand of JANXYP010000253.1, from coordinate 2,071 downwards.
CCAGAGCAGAAATCCCATCGCAATGGGCAGATAGCGCAGGGGTAGGAAGAATAGTGTATAGGCAGGGATGGTGACGAAAGGCAACAGCCGGGCCAGATGATCGAGACCGTTGCTGGTGACAACTCCTACCTCCACTTGTTGCTGCAAGGATAGATCGTACAATTGAACAGCAGACCCATGCCCCCCGCTAATCATGTAAGCCCCATTCAGGAAGCCCATGTAATCTGCTTCGAGCGATGTTTTCGTCAGCCCTGTTTGTACAACCGGTACAGCAAATAGAATCACCAAGGTTACGATCAGGCCAAATAGGAAGTAAATGAGCAGTCTTGTCTTCACCTATCCTGCTCCTCTCATTGACAAAGTATGGGTAAGCTATGGCTGCTAGGGGTGAGCAACGTAATTATAAGCTAACTTGCGAGAATTAGCCATTCCTACATTTTACCTGTTAGTAGAGCCGCCCCATGATTTGTTATAATATCAGCGGTGTTGGTGGCATCGCGTTAGCTGAAGGAAGGGTACGTAGAGCTATGCCGATGAGTATGCGGAAGTATGCTCCGCTTGTCCCTCTTATCGTTGCGCTTGCCTTGGTTGCCGCTCTAGCCGCCAACCGCAGTCTGCATGAGGCAGCGCTGGAGGCAGATTATGTTTCCTTCTTCACTGCTGGCAAGATGATCTCCATGGGTTATGGTAGCGCTGCCCAGCTATACGATCATGCGCTCCAGGCCAACACTCAACAGGCGATACTGGCTGGCAGTGGCATCCGACATTCTGGTGGACTATTGCCGTTTGTTAATCCACCTTTCACTTTGTTCATCTTCACACCGCTCTCGTATCTGCCAGCAGAAGACGGGTTTCTCCTTTGGAACATCATTCAGATGGCAGCGCTTGTCCTCGCGCTTTGGCTGCTGCAGACCATGCTTCCCCTGATTACAGTTACCTGCTGTGGTTGGGAGTAGCTATATATATGCCCTTCTATGAGACAATATTCATGGGGCAATTCTCACCGACCTTGCTTTTGAGTATAGTTAGGAGTTACGCAGCATAAGCCGTAGTAGCTAAGGCATTGAGGCTAATAGCGTCAGCCTACAGGCTCAACTTGCTACTTAGTGCAAGCTAAACGTGCCTGCAGCGGCTGTACTACAAGCTATGCTGCGTAACTCCTAATAGTTCTAATGTGGAGAGGATTGCGTAATAGCGGGGCTGGTGACTGGTGGGGCGGTGCCTCGCTGGGTCTGCTGCTAATCAAACCTCAGCTACTGCCACCATTTCTTCTATTGCTGCTCTACAAACGCAACTGGCGAGCGCTGTCTGGATTCGCCATCGCCTTGGTCGGGGTTTACCTGCTTTCCGCTCTAGTTGCCGGGGTTGGCTGGCCCGGGCCATACCTCGATATGCTTGCCTGGTTCAGCAATGTTCTCGGCCAGCCAGGCGCGGCGCAATCAATGCCCAATCTACTCGGATTGCTGGATCGGTTTGGCATTAACAGTAGCACCCTATTGCTGGCTCTATCCCTGCCAATTGTTGCCGCATTTATTTATGTCTGCTGGCGTAGCGATCTGCGTGGTGGGGGCAACTCTCGGCAACGAATTGACAGGCTCGAACTGCAACTAGCGGCAGCCACTCTTGTCACAATTCTTACTAGCGCCCACCTGTATACTCATGACCTTGTTGTGGTTGTGTTCAGCGGCGCAGCGCTACTCGGCTGGGCGGCACAAAACCATTGGCCGATATGGACGAACCTGCTGCTGCTGGCCCTGGTAATTAACCCTCTCGTTTTTGAGTCCAACACCCTTCTCGCTGCGGCTTTCCTCGAAGTGGTAGTGGCAACCGTGCTTGGCGTGTTTCTCTACATCCTCATTCACCCCCAGCCTGAGTTGCAATCTGCTGGTGATGCCGTCGCCTGATTTGTTATAATAGGCACGTATTTATAGGAGTTCTGCGAAAGGAAGCGACTTGAACAACCACCCCATTGTAGATGACCGCTTGCTGGCCGAGGTCGCCCTCAGCCGCGCCGAGTACGACCTGCTAGTTCAGAAGCTGGGCCGCGTCCCTACCCTGGTCGAACTGGGCA
>JANXYP010000243.1 GCA_025355955.1 Chloroflexota bacterium | reverse complement strand
AACAGCGCAGGGCGCAACGCCAGCATCGTGGCGAGAGCGAGGCGCTGCTTGTTGCCGCCGCTGAGGGCGCTGTGTTCGCGCTGCTCCTGCCCGGCCAGCCCCACCGCCACCAGCGCGTCGCTGACCCGCGTGGCGATCTCCTCGGGCGGCAGGCGCAGGTTCTCCGGCCCGAACGCCACCTCGTCGCCCACCTTGAGCAGCGCAAGTTGCGACTCGGCATCCTGGAACACCAGTCCCACCTTCTGGCAGAGGTCGGCAACCCGCACCTGCTGCGTGTCCAGCCCATCCACTACAATGTGACCCGTGATTGTGCCATCAATCTGCTGCGGGATCAGCCCGTTGAGGCAGAGCGCCAGCGTACTCTTGCCCGCGCCGCTCGGCCCCAGCAGCAAAATCAGTTCGCCGCGCTTGATGCTGAGATTCACCCTGCACAGGGTCGGCTCCGCCGCGCCGTCGTAGCGGAAGGTCACATCCTCTACGGTGAGGAGTTTTGAGTTTTGAGTTTTGAGTTTTGAGTTTTGAGTTACGGTTATACCAGACCCTTTAAGCTACTTTGCTCTTATCGTCACGCACGATGGCGAAGCGGTTCAGCACGCCAGTGTTCTTCAGCGCGTTAGCCAGCAGGATGCTGCCACCTACGCCGATGACCTCCACGCCGATCAGGTTGGCGATGAAGCTGATTGCGTTGTACTCCGGCGCGTAGCCCGCATTCCACATCGGGTAGACGAACACGAAGCTGGCGATGGTGGAGATCAGGCCGGAAGTCAGCATGGTGAGCAGGTCGTAGCGCCGCCAGTTGGTGGCGGCAAACGGCACCTCTGCGCCTATCCCCTGGGTCAGCCCTGCGATGGCCGCGCCCATGAATCCCCAGGGGCTGCCCAGCAGGAAGGAGAGGAAACCGGCCACCCCCTCGCCCAGCAGCGCCGCGCCCGGCTTGCGGATGATGTAGGGGATAAGGAATCCTGGTATGAACCACACCCCATCGAGCAGGCTGCTCCACGGCCCCAGCCCATCGGAGAATGCCTTCAGCGGCCCGCTGGTAAGCGCCGACCAGAGGTTGAAGATGACAGCGAAGACCACCGCCAGCACCGCCATGGTCACAAGTTCGTTGGTGTTCCAGCCATCGAGCAGCCCGCCCGCCATCCGACTTAGCGCGAACAGCAGGGCGAGAACCGCCAGCCAGAACACGGTTGAGAGGATCGCCTGCGGGATAGTCGCGCCGCTTGCATCCATATTCTGGCTGTCCCAGATATTAGGTATCCAGTTGTAAAGCGGGATCCAAGCGATGAACACCAGCAGCAGGGCGATGCCGAGCAGCGCCAGCTTGCGCCCATCGAATGGTTGCGTATCTTGCTTGAGCATTGGTTTGTTCCTTTCTTTATCCTAGACTCCCCTCCCACCGGGAGGGGTTGGGGTGGGTGGGTGCCCTGCTCCGTACTCCCCTCTTTGCCTCCCCCTTTGGGGAGGGACGCGTTACTTGTGCCTCAAGATTGCCAGCAATAGCCCGCTGCTGAAGCTGACCATCGCGGTACTGGCAAGCAACTCGTTGCTGATGCCGCGTGAGCGGTCGAGGTAGAGGGTTTCGTCGCGTAGCGGGTAGCGCAGGCCGCTGGTGACAATGTGCAGCACATCGCCACCGAAAGGGATGAGCGAGACGGCATCACCCGCCGCGCCGCGCAGGTGATTAGCCCGCCCCGGCCACAACATCCGCACCTCGGTGGCTTCGTCCCAGATTGCCACATCGAGGTCGGCCAGTTGGGGCAACGCAAGGATGGCGAGGTTCGCCAGGGTGTGGTCGAGCCGCCCGCCCAGCGCACCCAGGATGGTGATGTCGGTTGCGCCTGCGTCCAGCGCAGCGAGCAGCGCCAGTTCGGTGTCGCTCTCCTGCTTCAGTTCGTGCTGGTAGACGCGCAGGGCAATACCCTCAGCGTCCGCCCAGGCGCGGGTTTCCGTCGTCATGCTGTCGAGGTCGCCGATGATCAGGTCGGGGCGCAGAGCGAGGCGGCAGGCGTGGTTGCTGCCGCCATCGGCGCACACCAGGTAGTCACACCCGCCACGTCCGCCCTCGGCCAGTCGTAGCCCTGTCAGCGGATGCAGCGGCAGGTTGAGTTCGCCACCGGCGATGAGCAAAGCTCTCATACCCTCTCCCAGCCTCCCGCTTTGGGGAGGAGCATGGTGTATTCCCCTCCCACCGGGAGGGGTTGGGGAGGGTGCGTGCCATGCGGCAAGCTCCCCCTCCCGGCCTCCCGATGGGGAGGGATAATAAAACCGCCGACTCCCATTGTAGGGGTCGGCGGTCGGAACGCTAGCGGATGACGCTAGCATCTGGCTTCCCTACGCTGGCATTACCCAGGTCAGGTTCGAGGGGTGGGCGACATCGTTCGGGTCGCGCTCTCAGCCTGGCTCACCAGGCCCCCCCAGCTCTTATTGAGTTGGTGTACAGAATTGGAACAGTCGTAGCTGCTCCGTACCTTGTATTATACATCCGAGCGGTGGTGAACGCAAGTTGGATGCAAAAAACCACCGCCCTGTAGCCACAAGCTACGGGGCGGTGGAACTAAACTACTCAGCACTCAGTCCTCAGCACACAGCACTCAGCGCTGCGCTAACGGCGTGATCTGCGCGGTGTAGACGATCTGGGCCATCTCGTCGCGGCGGATGTTGTTGTTGGGCAGGTAGGTGTGGTTGGGGTAGCCGTTGACGATGCCCTTGTGGTAGGCGGTCTCGATGCTGACGTAGAAGACGTTGCTGGGCAGCACATCGGTGAAGTCCTGCCCGCTAGTCGGCGTATAGAGCGGGTAGTGCGCGGCGTTGACAACTAGTTTGGTTAGCTGTCCACGGGTGATCGGGTTGTTCGGCAGGTAGCAAGGATAGAGCTTGCCCGCAGCGGTGCAACTTGCCGCATCGAAGCCGTTGAGAATGCCCGCGTGGTAGCCACTCTCGATGTACAGGTAGGCGAAGTAGGTGGGTGGCACATCGGTGAAGTCCTGCGTGCCGGTCGGGGTGTAGTACGGCACGCCGAGGCCGAGAACGACTACCTTGGCGAACTGTCCACGAGTAGAGGTGCCACCTGGCGAATAATGCGTCCCATCGGTGCCGTTAACCACGCCCTGACAATTGAGCCGGTGGATAGCGGTGTAGAAGATATTGCCCGTGATGTCAGTGAACGGGTTGGCGCAATCAGTCGGTGTGGCCGCCGGAGTAGTGGTTTCGGTGGGAGTAAGCGCCGGGGTGCTGGTTGCGGTAAGAACAGGCGTGCCGGTTGGTGCCGGGGTCAAGGTCAGTATTGCGGTGATAGTAATAGTCGGCAGTATTGAGGTGGGGGTCGCGGTTGCCACTGGCATTGGCGTATTGGTCGGGGTAGACGTGGGCGGGGTGCCAGTCACGGTTGGCGTGGGCGTGCCACCGATGGGGCCGGAAGGCAGCGGCCAGGCGAATGCGCCGCGACTGCGGGTGAACAGCGCCAGGGTAGTCGCGCCCTGGTCTATTTGCATATCCCAGACCATCACATTGGGCAGGCCCGCGTTGAAGCGCTGCCAGACTGGGGAGCCAGCAGTGATGTCATTGGTATAGTACAGCCCCCAGTCGCTGCCCGCAAACACCTGCTGCGGGTAGTTGGGGTTGGCGATGATCGAGTCCACCGGGATGTTGGGCAGGTTGCCGCTCTTGTTCACCCAGGTGAATGAGGCGCAGTTGGTGGTGCAAGTAACCTGGTAAACATGGCCGGGGGTGGAAGGAGTGTTCTCATCGAAGCCACCGATCGCCGCGAAGCCGACAAGGGGGTTGGACGCGCTGGTGGCGACATCGAGGACGGGACGGTTGGGTAGCACCGTGTTGCCGCCGGTTACGTCGACCCAGGTAGCGGTGTTGGCGGTACCCTGGCCGAGGCCGAAGCCATACTGCACGTTACCGTCGTTAGTGCCGACAATTGCGGTGGTGGAGATAGTGACGGCATAACTAAGCTGGTTGATGAACGAGCGGTTGCCTAGCGTCTGCTTGGTTAGGTTGGGGCTGTTAGTGTACCAGTCGCCACCGCCCGCGACCCCACCTGTGATGGTTTCCCAAACGCGATTGCTGCCCACAATCAGGTGGGTACAAATAGTAGTGCAACCGTTCTTGAAGATTTCGTAAGGCGTGGTAAAGCTGCGGATGTCGCTGAGCCAACCACCACTGATGTCAACGTAGGTGCCGGTTGGGCCGGTCTGCGAGAGGTTGATGTGGCTGCTATTGTTTTCCTGGTACCAACGCTGGTTGAGGGTAGGCTCGATGCGAGCGTAGAAGCCGTCGCCACCAACCTCCAGTTGCCATAGCGCGGGACCGGGGTTGCCCGACCACTGGTACACCGACGAGCCATTATCTTGCGCCCCCCCGTTAGCTCCAGGGTTGGCGGAATTGGCGAAGTTGCCGGTGATGTCGCCGGAGTAAAACTCGATGGTGTTCATGCTATCGTTAAGCTGGTGGTAACTTACGCCACTATCGCTGCTGACGTAGATACCGCCATCGCTGCCTGCCAGCAAGGTAGTGGACGAGCCTGGGACGTAGTAGAGGGCGTGCTCATCAACGTGTTGCGTAGTGCCACCGCCATAACCGCAAGTCTCATCGGTGAGGGTAGTGCCGCCATCGGTGGACTTCCAGATGTCGAAGGTGTCCATCAGCAGGGTGTTGGGGTTGTTGGGGTCAATCGCCAGTCCCTGGTCGTACCAGTTCTGAGGATAATCCATGCCGCAGCCACCCAGGGCGGTTTGGTCGGAGCGCATTTGCCAGGTGGTGCCGCCATCGGTGGTGCGCCAGAGACCGAGTTGCCCGCCAGTCTGATGGCCGCCGTTGGCATTGATCGATTGCACCTGAGCGTAGATGTAGTTGGCGTTGCTGGGAGCGATTGCGATGTCAATGCGACCGAGGGTATCGCCGCCCAAGTGGCCGGGGGTACCGCTGCCTGTGCCAGCAGGCCAGCCGTTGCTGGAGGTGGTGGACAGCGCCCAGGTGGACGGGCAGCCGCTGGCGGGGATGGTAGTCTTGTAGATGCCGTTCGCGCCGTTCTCGGCCAGGTTGTATTGCACCGTGGTGCTAAAGCCACGGGTGCCGACTGCCGCGTAGAGGTCGGTGCTGCTGCCATTGTCGTGAACGATAAGACCGGTAATATCCTGGCGCTGGGTGGGGAAGGCATCAGGCAGGCAGGGGCTGGTCCAGGTCGCACCCTGGTCATAGGAGAAGTAGACGCCAGTCTTGGTGCCAGCGATGAGGTTATTACTGTTGCGCGGGTCGACCTTGACCTTGCCGATGGCTTGATACTGGGGGTACTGACCGATTGGCTGGGGGTAAGGCGGGGTGAAGACGTTTGCACCGACGATGCTCCAGGTTGCGCCCTGATCGGTGCTCTTGAGCAGGCCAGTGCTGCCCATCGAGAACGATCCGAAGTTCAGATCGCCAGTGCCAGCGTAGACGTTGTTGTGGTTGCTGGGGTCTACTATCACTGCGTCAACGCCAGAGCTACTCAGCAGCGGGCTGTCGGTTACTGGTGTCCAGGTGGTGCTGGTGGTGCAGCAGTTGATTGTCTTCCAGATACCGCCGCCGACCGACGCAAGGTAAGCGACGTTCGGCGTAGTCGGATCAATCGTGACATCGTTTACTCGGCCTGACACATGGCCGTAATTGTAGCAACTCTGGCAGCCGTCAGTTTGAAGTGGGGCGGGGCCGAGCGCGGTGAACTGATTGGGGTCGAGGGTGAGTGGCGACTTGCTGTTGGCATGGTTGTACGTCACCGTGCCAGCGGGGATGCCAGAGGCGATCTTACTGTCTTGTACCGCGGCTTGCGCTACCCAGGCGTGGTTGAATTGCCCGGTTGGGTAGGTAAGGCGACTGTTCCAGTAGTCCTCGGTGGCGAGCAGGTTACTATTTTCGTCACCAGGTTTCTCGCCCGGCTGAACGGCATCCATAGGCTTGTTGATACCGAGCAATGTCAGGGGCTTGTTTTTACTGGTGAGGCCATGAGGAGGGGTGGTAATGTTGTTGTAGAAACTGAAGCCTCCGACTACTAGCAATACGCCGATTGCGGCGGCTACCAGCCAGCGGGCGGAGCGACTGCTTACCTTACTCATCTATCTTCCTTCCTTGCTATTTAGCTAGAACTTGGGGGCCACTTGCCGAACGGTTGATGGGGGTCTATCATCGTGCGCGGGGGTACGATGGGGATGAGCTGGATTATAACACAATGCTACCGCTTAAGCAAAAAGCGAGGGCATAGATATATACCCTGAATTGCTTATGCGGCAGCATTAGGTGGTTACTTTTTACCTACCTACAACTTGCCGATGAAGTGCTCCACCCGCCGCAGCGCCTCGGCAATGTTCTCCATGCTGGCGGCATAGGCAGCGCGCACGTAGCCACTGCCGCTTGGCCCGAACGCGCTGCCCGGCACCATCGCCACCTTCTCCTCCACAATCAGCCGTTCGCTGAACTCGGTGTCGCTTAGGCCGGTGGCCTTGATGCTGGGGAAAGCGTAGAACGCGCCGCGCGGCTCGAAGCAAGCCAGGCCGATGCGGTTGAAGCCATCCACGATGAAGCGGCGGCGCTTGTCATACTCCGCTCGCATCATCTGCACTGCCTTTTCGCTCTCAGGGTTGGCTAGCGCCTCGACCGCCGCCCACTGCGCGGGGGTGGGTGCGCTCATAATCGCGTACTGGTGAACCTTACGCATCGCCGCCAGGATCTCGGCTGGGGCGGCGGCGTAACCAATGCGCCAGCCAGTCATCGCATAACTCTTGCTGAAGCCGCCCAGCAGCACGGTGCGCTGCTTCAGCCCTGGTAGCGAGGCCACGCAGGTATGTTCCACGCCGTAAACGAGCCGATCGTAGATCTCGTCGGAGTAGATGAGCAAGTCGTGACCCTCGGCCAGCTTGCCGATCTCCGTCAGACGCTCACGGCTCATCACCGCACCAGTGGGGTTGTTGGGATAGCCAATTAGGATGCCTTTGGTGTGAGCGGTAATAGCATCCTCGATCTCCACCGCCGTCACCTCGAAGTTGTTCTCCACGTGGGTAGCGACGCTGACCGGCGTGCCGCCCGCGAACACCACCGACGGCGCGTAGGCGACGAAACAGGGTTCGGGGATAATAACCTCATCGCCGGGGTCAATCGTGGCGATCATTGCTACCTGCAGTGCCTCGCTTACTCCCACGGTAATTAGTATTTCGTCAGGGTCATATTCCACGTTGTATAGCTTACGCAACTGCGTGACCAGCAGTTCGCGCAACTCGATCAGGCCGCTGTTCGAGGTGTAGGCGGTTTTGCCCTCTTGCAGCGAACGGATACCGGCTTGCAGAATGTTAGGGGGGGTGACGAAATCGGGTTCGCCAATACCCAGGGTAACGACATCGCGCATCGTAGCGGCAATGTCGAAGAAGCGGCGGATGCCGCTGGGTGGCACGCTCCGCACCTTCTCGGATAGATACTCACGTCGAGTGGCAACAGCCATAATGCCTCCTAATTGTAGAATGTAGAATGTAGAATGTAGATTAAAGTTCTGATAACTCCCCTCCCACCGGGAGGGGCTGGGGTGGGGCGTGATCAGCGACCTAACAAGCAAGCGCCAAGGGG
>JANXYP010000191.1 GCA_025355955.1 Chloroflexota bacterium | reverse complement strand
CCGTCCGCGCACACTGGCGGCTAGCATCTGCCAGTCGCCCAGCCCACTCAGGCTAGCAACCGCCGTATCGGGCATAAGTTTGGCCGGTTCTGTCACTCACGCATTGTACTTGCAAGCGTGGAGCTACGTCAAGCCGTTGCTTTAGCTTGGGTGTGATACCAGTTATTGGGTAAACGTAGGGGCGGGCGGTAGCCCGCCCTGGTGAGCAAGCTAGCCACCCCATAACTTGTAACACGCCCAGGAGTAGCTAGCCTCCCGCGATCGCTCCCAGGATCAATAGGGGTTCCTTCCCCAGCACGACCGCGTCGGGGAGCGGGGTATCGGGCGACTCATGGGACAGATCCTGCCCGCAGGCGAAGAAGCGCAGGAATGGCCGCCGCTGTTGGGTGGTGTGGTCGCGGATGGTGCCGCGCAGCATCGGATAGCGGGCCTCTAGCGCATCAAGGACCGAGCGCAGCGTAGCTGGGTCCTCGACCTGGAGTTCCACGTAGCTGCTGACGTGCGCCAACGTACGCAGGTGGAAGGGCAAAGCGACTTGGATCATGGCAGGGTCTGAACCTCGACAGACAGAACCGCTGGGAGATCTCGGACGATCGCTGTCCAATTGTCGCCCGCGTCGGCAGATGCGTATACCTGCCCGCCGGTGGTGCCAAAGTACACGCCGCACTCATCCAGCGAGTCAACCGCCATCGCGTCGCGCAGCACATTTACGTAGCAGTCGCTTTGCGGCAGGCCGTTGGTGAGCGCTTCCCACTCGTTGCCTCCCGTGCGGCTGCGGTACACGCGCAGCTTGCCATCGGGCGGGAAATGCAGGGAGTCGCTGGTGATCGGCACGACATAGATGGTCTCTGGCTCGTGGGCATGAACGTCAATCACGAACCCGAAATCGGTCGGCAGGTTATCGCTGACATCATGCCACAAATCGCCAGCATTGTCGCTCCGCATCACATCCCAGTGCTTCTGCATGAACAGCACGTTGGGGTTCGATGGGTGCATTGCAATGCGGTGGACGCAGTGGCCGACCTCCGCGTTCGGATCGGGGATATAATCCGAATGTAGGCCCTGGTTCGTCGGTCGCCAGGTCTCCCCGGCGTCGTCGGTGCGGAACACGCCTGCGGACGAGATGGCAATAAACATCCGCCCCGCATTGCTGGGGTCTTGAATGATTGTATGCAAGCACATCCCACCCGCACCCGGCTGCCATGCCGAGCCGGTCTCGTGGTTGCGTAGCCCGGCAAGCTCCTGCCACGTCATGCCGCCGTCCACCGAGCGAAACAGGGCGGCATCTTCCACGCCAGCGTAAACGGTATCCACATCGGTTAGCGACGGTTCGAGATGCCAGACCCGCTTGAACTCCCAGGGGCGCTGCGTGCCATCGTACCACTGGTGCGTGCCGGTGATACCTTCATATTTGAACTCTTTACCGACTGGCTCCCACGTCTTGCCGCCATCGTCAGAGCGCTGGATCATCTGGCCGAACCAACCGCTGGTCTGCGATGCATACAGCCGGTTGGGGTCAACAGGTGAGCCTTTGAGGTGGTAAATCTCCCATCCCGCAAAGTGGGGGCCGCTGACATCCCAGTGTGCGCGCTTGTCGTCTGAGGTCAAGATGAACGCACCCTTGCGCGTACCAACCAGTACCCGTACTCCGCTCATTTCTTTCTCCCTCTTATGGTTCTATGAAGCTCACCGTCCGTATTGTGGTTGTGGGTCCATGGCCGCGGCCATGAGCTGAAGCCGAAGTTATAATAGCACGAAAGTTCTAACTTGTCAATGGCTTATCCTGGAAACTTTCAACTTGTTGCTCAGGGTGCGCCACGTTGACCGGCGAGAATAGCGCGATGATCCCGATGATGATGCCAATTATGCCCATCCCCACCAGTGTAGTGCTGGCCCCCACCTGGGCGGCAACCGCGGTGACAATCGCCGCGCCAATCGGCCCCAGCACATTGCCGAGCGTCCAGAACGCGGCTGTAACCCGCCCCAGCAGGTAATTCGGGGTAATCTGCTGGCGAGTGGTCATCGTGTTCAGCCCGCGCGTGCGTTCACCCAGGATGTATGTCACCGTCAGCGGCGCAAGCAGTAGCGGCGTGGCGGCCAGGCCAATGGCAATCAGGCTAATGCTCTGTATCAGGTTGCCGCCGATATAGGACAGGCCGAACCCCACGCGGCGGCGCAAGAACGGCACCAGCACTGAGGCTGCCACCCCGCCCAGCGAGGCCAGCCCCAGCACCAAACCCACGGTGTTGTCGTCGCCGCCCAGGTTGTGTTTGAGGTGGAAGATGAACAGGTCGAGGCCGCCAGCGGTGATCATGGTCATCACTATCAGCATCACGGTCGCGGCCCGCAGCAGCCGATTGCTCATCAGGAAGCGCACCCCTGCGGATAGCTCCTGCACAATGCTCTCTTTTTGGGTCGGACGCGGCGCAGCAGGCGGGGTGCGGAAACGAATCAGCAGCAGCGAGGCCAGCGAGGCGAGGAAGGAGAGCGAGTCGATACCAATCGCCGCTGCTGGCCCACCGAAATTGTAGGATACCAGCCCAGCCAGCATCGGGCCGAGGATGAAGCTCAGGCCGAAGGTGGTCTCCAGGCGCGACACCGCATCAACGATTTCTTCCCGGTCTACCAGGTTGGTAACCGCGGTGACGTAAGCCACCCCTGACAGGTTGCCGAACAT
>JANXYP010000160.1 GCA_025355955.1 Chloroflexota bacterium | reverse complement strand
CCTTCGATGGGCGGGGAGTTTAGGCGAGGTTGGTGGGCGAGATTGGTCGTTTCGATGGGCGCGATGTTTGGGCAAGATGGTATATGTGATCGTCCGTTGCCCAGCCAAAATGTGGATCGAAGGCGCGAATGATTGAGTAGGGGCGAATCGCATACGCCCTGGTGAATAACATCAATGCCCATCGAAGGCGCGAATGATGGGGTAGGGGCGAATCGCATACGCCCGCTTGACGGGCATAAACGCCGATTGAAAACACGAATGATGGGGTAGGGGCGAATCGTATACGCCCGCTTGACGGGCATAAACGCCGATTGAAAACACGAATGATGGGGTAGGGGCGAATCGCATACGCCCTGATGAATAACGTCAATGCCCATCGCAAACACAAATGGGGTAGGGGCGAATCGCATACGCCTTGGTGAATAACATCACTCCCCTTCTAATCCACCTTTAATCAGCTATCACAGTAGCAGCCTTGACACTGACACGCCTTTCCTATAGAATAAGCCCGCCTGATCCGATGTAATAAGCGGGCGCGCCAAGCTGCGCCCTGAAGGAGAGCAAAACCAGCTATGATACAGGTGCAAGACCTGACCAAATACTATGGCCCCTACCGCGCAGTGAGCGACATCAGCTTCACCGTTAACGACGGCGAGATTGTCGGTTTCCTGGGGCCGAACGGCGCGGGTAAGACCACCACCATGCGCATCACCACCGGCTATATCCCCCCCACCTTCGGCACGGTTACGGTGGACAACTTCGATGTTAGTAAGGACTCGCTGCAGGTGCGGCGGCGCATTGGCTACTTGCCGGAGACGGTGCCACTCTATACCGACATGACCCCTCGTGAGTACCTCAACTACATGGGCAAGCTGCGCGGGATGAAAGATGGTCGCACCCGCGAAGCCCGCGTGGATGATGTAATGGAAGTTACCGGCGTGGACAACGTTGCCAGTAGGCTGATCGGCAAGCTGTCGCGCGGTTATCGCCAGCGCGTGGGCATTGCTCAGGCGATGTTGCACAACCCCGACGTACTTATCCTCGACGAGCCAACCGTCGGCCTCGACCCTCGCCAGATTATCGAAGTGCGCGAACTGATCCGCGAACTGGGCAAAAGCCACACCATCATCCTCAGCACCCACATCCTGCCGGAAGTGAGTATGTTGTGCAACCGCGTCATCATCATCAATCGTGGGCGCATCGCAGTAGACGATACGTTGGACAACCTCGAGCAGCAGATGGCAAGCAACGATATTCTACAGGTGGCGCTCCGCGCACCACAGGCCCCAGCCCAGGCGCTGCTTGCCAGCGTGGTCGGGGTGCAGAGCGTCGAGCCGCTGCCGCCCAGTGTTGGTGACCCTGCTGATGTAATCCGCTTCCGCATCAGTGGCCTGCCCGATAGCGACCACCGCGCCGCAGTTGCCCATGCTGTCTTCAGTGGGGGTTATGATCTAATTGAACTGAAATCGCAGCGCCTCACCCTGGAAGACATCTTCGTCAACATCACCACCCGCGACGACGAGGAGGCCGCTGATGCCGAGACCGTGGCCGCTGAGGCGGTCGAGGCCGAGGAGGGGGTAGACGAACTCAACCCCGTTGCCGATGACGGCAGCACTGCTACCATCATTGATGAAACGGATGAGCTGGATACCGACAAGCACGTGCCGACCAGCGGCAAAGGAGGACACCAGTGAGCGACACCGCTACCATTGCGGGCAAGGAGCTACGCAGCTATTTCACGTCGCCAGTCGCCTATGTGCTAACCGCTGCCTTCCTGGTGCTTAATGGCATCTTCTTTGCGGGGCAGGCAATCGGCAGCTCGACCGCGACGATGGACGGGATGTTCCGCACCATACCAGTGCTGATGCTGCTGCTAGCGCCGATACTTTCGATGCGTCTAATCGCCGAGGAGCAGCGTAGCGGCACGCTGGAACTGCTGCTCACCTCGCCGGTAAGCGATGCGGCGGTGGTAGTCGGCAAGTACCTGGCAGTGCTGATTCTGTACATTGTGATGCTGCTTTTCACCCTCTTCTATGGCCTGCTGCTGCAACTCTACGCTGGGTCGCAAGGCGGCCCCATCTGGGGGCCAATCCTCAGTAGCTACTTTGGCGCATTGCTACTCGGCGGCACCTTCCTCGCCATTGGCGTGTTCACCTCGTCGCTGACCGACAATCCAGCGGTGGGCGCGTTCATCGCAGTGGCGATTACCCTGGCCCTCTGGCTGGCGGGCAACTTCCAGAGCGTATTCCAGGGTGCGTTCGGCACCTTTCTCAACCAGATCGCCATCACCGACCGTTACTACAACAACCTGATGGTGGGAGTCGTTGCCCTCAAGGATGTAATCTATTACCTCAGCCTGATAGTCATATTCCTGTTTATGGCTATTCAGTCGCTGGGCAGCAGGAGGTGGCGCTAAATGGCGACCAAACCCAACCCACCCAACAACGATCAACCCAATACGCTGAAGCCGACCGTAACCCCCGCTCCGCCCCCGCAGGGCTTCACCCTGCTGGCGCTGGTTGGCGTACTCGGCCTGTTGCTCGTCTTCCTCGCGGTTGGCTATTGGATTATTGCTCAGGACTTTGGGCTGACCCCGCGCCTGCTGCTGGGCGCAGCGGGTCTCTGCCTGGCGATTTTCTTCTGGTTCAATCCCGGCAGCATCGGCAGCATCTTCAATCTCAAAGGAGTGCGCTACGGCAGCAACACCCTCGTCATCGTCGCCGCGCTGATTGGCATCGTCATAGTTATAAACCTGCTGGCTGGTCGCTACGTGCTAGCCCAGGCCGACCTTACCTCGAACGGGCAATTCACCCTCTCCGACCAGACCAAGCAGATTGTGCAAGGCTTGCAGCAAGATGTCAGCGCCCACGCCTTCTTCAGCAGCCAGGACCCTGATCGTCAGGCGATCGAGACACTGATGCGCCAGTACAAGGCGCTCAGTTCCCACTTCAGCTATGAGATCGTGGATTACCGCTCGGATCCGCTCAAGGCCCGTGACTATCAGCTTAGTGCGGCGGAGACCACCGTGTTCGAGCTTGACCCGCAACACCGCGAGTCGACCACCAGTGTGACCGAGGCCGACCTTACTGGCACGCTGCTCAAGCTGCTAAACCCCACTACTCGCACTGTCTACTTCCTGAGCCAGCATGGTGAGCACACCATCGTTGCCGCTGGCGACCCCACCACCGACCAGAGTTCCTACTCTACGGTTAGCGGCAGCCTGGTGCGCGAACGCTACACCACCCAGAGCCTCGATCTGAGCAAGGTCGCTGGCATCGCAATCACTGGCACAACCACCCTGATTATCGCTGGTCCGCAGAAGCCGCTCTCCAATCAGGAAATCGCTAAGATCAATCAGTTCCTCGCCGCTGGTGGGCGGCTGATGATCCTAGCCGACGCGCCGTTCCAGAACCACAGCCCGCAGGATGCGGCCGCCACTGAGGCCTCGCTGAATCGGCTGCTCGCTCCATATGGCGCTAGCCTCGGCGGCGGCATCATTCTCGACCGAACCGCCTCCACCGCTGGCTCCGACCCATCGATATTGCAAGTCAGCCAGTTTGGCACAAGCTCGATCACCAGCAAGTTCAACAACTCCGCCGCTCTGTTCTACATTGCCGATGCGGTCTACACCGACCAGCCGGTCATCACCGACACCAACACCACTCGCACCCCCTTGTTGCTCTCGAGCAGCAGCAGCGCACTCTACACCGCGCTCAACTCGGCTGGCACCGCGCTCGATCCCAGCAAGAGTACCCCTGGCCCATTCAACCTGGGAGCCAGCCTTGATTACGGTGTAGGGGGCAGCGCCGAGGTGACACCCGGCCATAAGCACACGCGCATCGTCGTCTTCGGCGACTCCGACTTCCCCACCAACTTCCTGCTTACCCAGCAGGGTTACGTCAACAGTGACCTGTTCCTCAACGCGGTCGACTGGCTGAACCAGGCCGACCAACTGAGCGGCATTCGGGCCAAGACCACTGATACCCGCGCCCTCACCCTGCGCCAGGCTGATGCCAACGTCATCTTCTACAGCAGTGTGTTGGTGCTGCCGCTGGTGGTGGTGCTTATCGGCGTAGCAATTTGGTGGCGGAGGAGATAACTGATGCGATACCGAAACACACTGATTATGGTCGGGGTGCTGATAGTGCTAATCGTGGTTGCCGTCGTGCTGCTCGGCAACCCCGCGCCCACCAATGCGCCTGGCACCGGCCACGTTTGGAGCTACGCTAACGAGACGGTCAGCGAGATCAAGATGAGCCAGGATAATGGCAAGCAAGCCGATGTGCTGCTCAAGGATGGTAGCTGGAATGTGATCAGCAACACCCAGATCCTGCCCGCCAACCAGAGCCAGGTGCAGAGTGTTGCCACCCTGCTGTTGCAGTTGCAGGGAGATGCGGTAACCCGCGGCAACACTGCGCTGAAGGATTACGGCCTGAACCCACCTCGCGCCACCATCACCGTTACTTTTCAGAGCGGCAAGACGGCCACCCTGTTCGTGGGCGACAATGTACCGGCCAATGACACCCAGCACTTCGTTGCCGACAAGGCCCAGCCGGACAAGGTGTTTATCAATTCCGACCAGACTGCTTCCACTTTGACCGCCTGGTTTAATGCGCCGCCGCTGCCTCTACCCACCCCAACCCCATTGCCGCTGGCTCCGACTAATCCACCCGCGCCGATTACCGGCACCACCAACCTGACCACCACCGGCACCGTCACTAACACCAGCCCGGTCACCACCACCAGCCCAATCAGCGGCACGCTGACCACCACCGGCACTGGGAGCGTGACCAACACCACGACGATCACCAGTACGGGAACAGTGACTAAGTAGGCTGAAACATATGCTGCAGTGTGGGGGCGAACCACAATTCGCCCTAACGCAATGTTGACCGCGTTCTGCGCGAAACAAGATCGCCCCTTTGTCTGTTATATAAGAGGCAGGAGTTGCGCCCTACGCAAACAGTGGGCGTGGCTCCGCTAACGATGCCGCAACGTCTAGGCAATTTGAACTGCAAACAAGTGAACATTTGAGAGGAGAAGCACAACAATGTCTACTGACAATCACAATGGGCATGACGGCCACAGTGAGATGGACACCACCCGCATGAGCAGCGACACGCCGCAGGCGGGGGTGAAGGCTAGCGCCGAGGGTAGCGCCGAGGTGAACTACGCGGAGACCGACATAATCGCCGAACTGCGCGATCTAGGCAACCACCTGGTCGCAGCGGTGCAGGCGATTGGGCAGAGTGAGCAGGTACGCACCTTTCAGCGCGATCTAACCAACGGCCTACGCAATGCCGCCGAGCAGGTCGGTGGCGCGGCGCAGAACGTCGGCGAGTCAGATGCGCTGAAGGGGGTAAAGGAACAGGCCAACAAGGTTGCCGAGCATCCCATGGTGCGCGACATCCAGACCAACATTGCCCAGGCTCTCCGCGACCTTAACAAGAAGCTCGCCTCATTCGCCGAAAGCACCCGTAGCAGCAAGAGCGAGAGCCAGTCCGATGAGGCGGCCCAACTCGCCCTGCCGGGTGAGGTTGGCAGCATCGTCGAGCCAGACAACACTGACAAGCCAACTACCAAGCTCAACGATTAAGCCTAAAAAGGCGGTAAAGTGATAGACTCCCCTCCCACCGGGAGGGGCAGGGGGTGGGTCCGTGCCACATACTAATACTGCCTGTTTACCGCCGCAGTTCTCAACCTCGGCTTCGCCGCACTTCGACACCGACGCGCCCACTCCCCAGCCCGGGGATGGGCGCGTTGGGTTTGGTGACCCGCACAGTGATGGCGGCTACCTGGGGGTGCTGCTTCAGGAGGCTGGCAGCCAGGTTCTCGGCCAGCGCTTCGAGCAGCTTGTAGCGCTCACCTTCGACGATGCGGCGCACCTGCGTGTAAATCTCGCCATAATGGATGGTGTGCTGCAAGTCGTCGCTCAGGCCTGCTGGTTGGAGGTCGATCTCCAGGGTCAGGTCGATGATAAACTCCTGCCCCAGCTTCGTTTCCTCGGGTATCACCCCATGATAGCCGTAAAAGCGCAGGTTGCCTAGCAGGATGAGGTCGGTGTTGCTCATGGCGCTATGTTCACAGTCTGGATCAGGCTCAGATCCTTGGCGATAGTCTGGTTATCGCGCTGTACCCGGCTGATAAATACATTGATTACGTATGCAGCGGGGGTAAGATTCGCAGGTAGCTGAATCTGCTGATTCACTGTATTTGCCTCGGTCGGATAGAGTAGCAAGCTGCCACCCGTGCCATAGGCGTACTCGCGGGGCTTGCTCTGGTCCTGGCCCATTAGCCGCACCTTGTAATCTACCACCAGATTGCCACCACCCGCGTCCTGGAAGACGATACTGAACTTCACCGTGTCGCCTGCCCGATACGTGTTCTTCAGCCCCGCGATCATCGCAGTGCTGACACTGGTAGAATCAATCGTAATCGAGGTTGCCGCCACGTTGTTATCCTGCCCCACCACTACTGTCGGCGTGCCGCTGCCCTCGCTGCCACGCATTATTATCATGCTTGTGTCGCAGCCAGTAAGCAGCACACAGCCGATCAGCGCCAACCCCAGGCTAATCCTCTTTATCATGCCTTCGCTTTCCTCCCCATCATATATCTTTGTTCCCTCGCATCGCCCCACCTGAAGCACTGCAGGAAACGCGCCAGAGGGCGCTTTGCCGCTCTAGTTCATTCTTACTGCTGGATTGTAGCAGACTGGGGCATCAGGGTCAAGCCGATTGCCGAATACTGATGGTGATACAAATTATTGGGTAAATGTAGGGGCAGGCGGTGGCCCGCCCTGGTTCGATATGAGCGAATTGCGGTTCGCCCTTATTTTGTTAAAATCGCGCCAAATATCCTTGACATTGGCAGATCGCATATGCTATAATCCGCCTAACTTAATACGCAACCATGCGAACTTATCCAGAGGGTGGAGGGACAACGGCCCGATGAAACCCGACAACCAGATGGCAGCAAAGCTGCCGCCATCCAGGTGCCAACTCCGACAGAGCAATCTGTGAGATAAGGGAGCGGTTATGACTGCTATTGCGCTCCATCAGCGCCATTGCCCTATCTACCGCCTTCCTCATCTGGAAGCGCGGTATTTTTTATTTGGTGCGTATGTACATATAAAACCCCATAGCGTAACCGCGTTGATGAGGAAGAGTACGCGGCGAGGAAGGTGACAGCGAGTCGAACAAAGGTGAGAGTTCGATACCGGATGCGTCGCAGAAAATGCGCCTCGGAGCGGCCCGGCGAAAGGCAATTTGCCAAGTAGCTGCGGTCGGCCTGCCCCCGTTATCAGGGCTAGAGACATCTGGGATTGCAGATTATAGATTGCAGATTGCAGATTGTTCAGGCTACGGTTTAAGCGTGTATTCCCTCCAGCTGGATGCCTAATCTGCAATCTATAACCTGCAATCTGCAATCCCAGGTGTCTCGCTAAGACCGTCATTCGTGAGAGTGGCGGTGAACTAGGGTGGTACCACGAGCGATAATTATCCTCGTCCCTTGCAGGGGGCGAGGATATTTTGCGCCCAAAAATAGATGGTTGTTCAACATGGAGGTTGGTAGACATGGCTCTAATAGTGCAGAAGTTTGGTGGCAGTTCGGTGGCCGATAGCGATAGGATCCGCAACGTTGCCGCCCGCGTCGCCGAGACGGCGCGTAGCGGACATCGTGTTGTGGTGGTAGTCAGCGCGATGGGCGACACCACCGACCATTTGCTGGCGCTGGCAGCCTCCCTAAATCCCACCCCATCCGCCGCGCCTGGTTTCCTCCTTTCCTCCTCGGCAGATGGGGCGGGGGGTGTCATAACTTCCCCCCCACCGGGGGGGATTGAGGGGGGGTACAGCCGTGAACTCGACCTGCTGCTTGCCAGCGGCGAAATCGTCACCTGTTCGCTGTTGGCGATTGCTCTTAGCGGCATGGGCATCCCCGCTCGTGCCTTCACTGGCCCGCAGGCGGGCATCCGCACTAATGGCGTATTTGGCAACGCCGAGATCGTGGGGTTCGAGGTGGGTCAGCTCGATGCGGCTCTGGAGCGTGGCATCGTGCCGGTAATCGCCGGTTTCCAGGGTCTCAGCGCCGACGGCGAGTTCAACACCCTGGGGCGGGGTGGTAGCGACACCTCTGCCGCCGCGCTTGCAAGTGCGCTGCACGCCGACTGGTGTGAAATCTACACCGATGTGGATGGCGTGTACACCGCCGACCCGCGTATCGTTCCCCACGCCCGCAAGCTCGACCGCCTCAGCTACAGCGAGATGCTGGAACTGGCCGCCTTCGGCGCGAACGTGTTGCATCCCCGCGCAGTTGGCTGGGCGCAGCGCGGCAACGTGCCAGTAGTGGTGCGCTCCAGCTTCAACCATCACCCCGGCACCCTGGTCGCCCATCGCCACGCCCACCCCCCGATTGCCGAAGCCAGCTGCGGAGAAGGGCTTACCCGCGTGCGTGGCCTGGCAATGCAGCAGATTGCGAAGAACCGCAGCCGCGTTTCGCTGGTTGGCGAGGGAGTGGGTGAGAACGTGCTACTAGACGAGCAGATGCGGGTTGCGCTGCGTAAGGCGGGGTTTGATTTCTGCCCTGAACCCAGCGCCCACCTGCGCCTCAGCTACATCCTGGCCCCCAGCGACGCACCCGCCGCTTTGCGTCTGCTACACGCCGCCTGTAACCTCGATGTCGCGCGCAGTGCGGGCAAGAGCCAGCGACCTGCCATGCTCTCGCACCGCCAGCGGTATATCGGTATCGGAGCGGTGTCATGGTAAGCATCAAAGTGGGAGTGCTGGGCGCGACTGGGCTGGTAGGCAGCCGCATCGTCAGTCTGTTGGCGCACCACCCCTGGTTCCGCGTCGCAGCAGTCAGCGGTGGTCAGCGCAATCACGGTCGCCGCTACGCTGAGGCGCGGCACGATGGTGGCGCGGGCGTGCCCGACTATATCGCCGACCTCAAGGTGGCCGCCAGCGATGCCACCGCCTTCGCCGATTGCCAACTTATCCTCAGCGCACTTCCCGCCGAGGTCGCCAGCGATGTCGAGCCGGTTTTCGCTGCTGCCGGTCACGCAGTGGTGAGCAACGCGAAGAGCTATCGCCTCGCCCCTGATGTGCCACTGATCGTGCCTGAGGTCAACGCCGACCACCTGGCCCTGATTGACGTGCAGCAGCGACGGCGCAACTGGAGCGGCTATATCGTCACCAACCCTAACTGCTCCACCATCGTCCTCAGCCTGGCAATTGCGCCGCTGTACGCCGCCTTCGGTATCCGCCAATTGCAAGTTACCACCTTGCAGGCGATTAGCGGCGCGGGCTACGGCGGGGTGGATGCCCTCAGCCTGATTGACAACGTTATCCCTTTCATCGCTGGGGAGGAGGACAAGATTGAGAGCGAACCGCGTAAGCTGCTCGGCGCATTCAGCAACGATGGCATCGCCTTTGCCGACTTTGCGATCAGCGCAACCTGTATCCGCGTGCCGGTGCTGGACGGCCACCTGGAGGCGCTCTCGCTCCAGCTTGATCGCCCTGCCCAGGCTGACGAAATCCTCACAACATGGCGCGATTGGCAGCCGCTCAAGCAGCGCAACCTGCCCAGCGCACCGGCCCACCCGGTAATTTACCTTGATGCGCCCGACCGCCCCCAGCCGCGCCTTGATCGCGACGCTGCGGGAGGGATGGCGACCGTTATTGGCTGTCTACGCCGCTGCCCGGTGCTAGACTATAAACTCATCGCCCTCGGTCACAACCTCGTGCGCGGCGCTGCCGGTGGGGTCATTCTCATCGCCGAGCTGCTCAAGAGCGAGGGACGGCTGTGAGGACTGAGGGCTGAGTGGATGCTGATCAACTCCCCTCCCGGCGGGAGGGGTTGGGGGCGGGTGCGTAAAGCGCATAAATGCCCAACTTGTACCGTAACTTTCAACTTTCAACATAAAGAGGAGCCTATATCATGCCTGCTGATAATCATGACAACCTACCCAGCGAACCAACCCTTGTGTTTGATGATGCCGCCGCGCTTAATCAGGTGCTGGCCGCGCCGACTAACGAGCTGGCCGAACTGCACGCCAGCACGAACGTTAGCAACGGCCATTCCAGCAACGGCCATTCCAGTAACGGTCACAGCAACGGTCACAGCGAGCCACTACCCGACCGCGCCTCGCGCCGTGCTGCCGCCCGCGCCAGGTGGGGTTTCGATACGC
>JANXYP010000147.1 GCA_025355955.1 Chloroflexota bacterium | reverse complement strand
CGCCTGGGACACCTTCACCGAGATAATTGAGCGAGAGCTCGCGCTGGAACTGTAAGGAGAGAGCTATGGCTGGCCCAACCAACACTCAAGATGTGGTCGCAGTATACGATTATCTTGTCGGCTACATCGCCGAGCATCAGCACCCACCCACCCTCGAACAGATCTCCCGCGCTACCGGCTGCGGCACTCCTTCCACCGCCCGCCGTCACCTCATCCGGCTACGAAAGCGTGGGTTGGTCAGTTGGGAGTGGCGGGCGCAAGGCACCCTGCACATTTGCCCTGGTGATGAAGCCGAAGGGGAGGAGGGGATGACCAGTGAGTGAGGAGCGAACCAGGCCAACCAGATATTGCCGCAGATGCGGTCTTGAACTCGTCCATACCGGACGCGGGCGGCTGAAGTGCTCTACCTCCGATCAGAAGGAGACCGCCCCCAGCTTCACCCTGATTGGGCCAAGAGTGCTGGTGACGCATTGCCCCCGCTGCCTCTATTCGAGTGTGTGGGCGGGGAGGCAGGCGGCAGATGCGGATATAGCGCGGGCGGAGGGGATGGCAGCGGCGGAAAACGCCAGGTTGCCTGCTGGAGGCTCGTGAAATCTCTTAATCAGCCGGGGAAGGAGTAGAGCATGGCTATTGCCCACACCAAGAATTATGCCGGGGTTCGCCACGATCTGGTACAGCATCTACGCGACACGGCGCAACTTGCCTACCGATTTGGCGAAGCCTTCGGCGCAGGCGATATCTCATATTGGTTGGCGCTCTGGCACGACATTGGAAAGCACAATCCTGCATTCCAGGAGTACCTTACCATCAGGGAGAGCGGGGAGATGGTGGTCGGGCCAGACCACAAAGCTGCTGGAGCCTGGCTGGCTGACCAGCATCTTGGCGGCTACTTCGCAATGATCATCGCGGGCCATCATGGCGGCCTTCAGGCGGAAGCAGATTTCAATGTCTGGCTTGCGAATAGAGCTGAGGGTGATCGGCTCACTATTGAGGAGTGCGTGCGGCAATCAAGAATTGCCATCCCTGACCTCGAACCAGCAATCCCACCCACTCTGCCAGCCTTCGCCAGCCTGGACGAACGTACCTTCGAGTTCTTTCTGAGGATGGTATATTCCTGTGTTGTTGATGCTGACTACCTTGATACTGAGAGGCATTTCAGCAGGATGCGCTCTCGCCTACGCTACAAACAAAACGTCATCGAGGAGCGTCACTGGCAGCAGTTTGAGCGTAATCAGAACGCGCTAATCAAAGAAGGTAGCCCTACACTCGACCAGGCGCGCGACGAGATCTACCAGGCGTGCCTGGCTGCGGCTGAACTAGAGCCAGGGTTCTTTCGGCTCTCAGTCCCTACCGGCGGCGGCAAGACCCGCTCGGCACTCGGCTTTGCCTTGCGCCATGCCATGAAGCACAATCTAAAGCGCGTCATCGTCGCCATACCTTATCTCAGCATCACCGAGCAGACCACCAAAGTCTACCGCGACATCTTCGAGCCGGAAGTGGCGAAGGCGCAGGTGCCAGTGGTGCTGGAACACTACAGCTCGTCCGACGCTGGCAAAGAAAATGAGAACGGTAAGGTTGACCCCCGGCGCGAGTGGCTGCACCTGGCCGCCGAGAACTGGGATACGCCCATTGTTGTGACTACCACCGTGCAACTATTCGAGAGTTTGTTCGCCTCCACCCCAGGTCGATGCCGCAAGCTGCACAATCTGGCGAAGAGCGTGATTATCCTCGACGAGGCGCAGATGCTGCCTGCGCACCTGCTCACGCCGATCCTCGATAGTCTGAAGCAGCTTTGCGCTCATTACGGTGTTAGCGTGGTTATCTCCACCGCCACCCAGCCGGATTATCAGGCGCTCCCCATATTCCGCGACACTCCAGCCCGAGAGATTGTGCCAGCGCCAGAGCGCTATTTCCGTAGCCTCAAGCGGGTGCAGTATGTGTGGCGCACCCATCGTCCCGCCCCATGGGTGGAGATAGCCGGGTGGATGAAAGTGGAGCAGCAGGCGCTGGCGGTATTGAACACCAAACTTGATGCGCTTGCGCTGCTTGATGCCCTGGACGACCCTGACGCACTCCACCTCTCCACCCTCCTTTGCGGCACGCATCGGACGGCGGTGCTGGCCGAGGTCAAGTGGCGACTCGCCAACAAACAGCCATGCCACCTGGTATCCACTCAGGTAGTCGAGGCCGGGGTTAACCTCGACTTCCCGCTGGCTTTGCGGGCGCTGGGGCCGCTTGACTCGATCCTACAAGTCGGTGGTCGCGCCAACCGCGAGGGCCTACTTGAACGTGACGGCGTACCCTGCCTCGGTCGGCTGATCATCTTTGACCCCGGTGCAGGCCATCTCCCAACTGGCGACTACCAGACCCGCACCGACATCACCAGCAGCCTATGCCGCCAGGGTAAGCCAGACATGAACGATCCAAATGTATTCAGCAAATACTTTCAACGAGTGTACGGCAACGCTGACCTCGATGCCAACCACATCCAGGTAAAGCGGTTTGAGTTTGACTACCCCCGTGTGGCCGAGCGCTTTCGCATGATCGAGGATGAGAGCGAGAGCGTGGTGGTGCTGTACAGCGCCAAAGACGAGCAAGAGGCAGCAGAGCGGGAACATCAAAAGATTAGAGACCTCCTGGCCGAACTCGCTGCTAATGCCGCCAACGCAGCCAACCAGCGCGAACTGATGAGGAAGCTACAGCCCTTCACGGTGGCGATAAGAGCCGGGTGGGTTGGTGAGTATACCAGGCGCGGGTTGATTGCGCCGGTAGTGCCGGGCCTGGGGTTGTGGCAGGGCAAATATCATATGGTACGTGGGCTGATGGCTGATAGTGAGCTAACCCTGCCCTGAGCAGGTGTTTGCAGGGTGGGTTAGAGATAAGGAGATACGTGATGACAACCGCCAAAATCGGTTCGCTACTGGCGTTGCGAGTATGGGGAGACTACGCCTGTTTCACTCGCCCCGAACTCAAGGTCGAGCGGGTCAGCTATCCGGTGATGACCCCATCCGCCGCTCGTGGGGTGCTGGAAGCGATCTTCTGGCACCCGCAGATGCGCTGGCAGGTGGAGGAGATCTGGGTGCTGAAACCGATTCGCTACTACTCTATACTGCGAAACGAGGTGACGAAGCGGGCAGATACCAGCAGAGCCATCGTCGCCGACCGCCCCGACACCAGGGCGCAGCGCCACACGCTGGCGCTACGCGATGTTGACTACCTCATCCGTGCCCGTGTTGAACTACTGCCAGGGGTGGACCACCACATTGCCAAATATCAGCATCAGTTTCGGCGCAGGTTGCAGCGCGGCCAATGCTTCACCACACCATACTTTGGTTGCCGCGAGTTCTCAGTAGCAGGCTTCAGCCCAGCCAGGGGCGATGAACGCAGGCTGCTCATTCAGCAGAGTGGGCAGCTGGGGCCGATGCTGCTTGACCTTAACTACTATGCTGACTGCTCAGGACGGGGTGAGCCGATCTTCTTTCCCGCAGCGCTAAATGGCGGCATTCTGCGCTACCCCCGCCGCCCGATAAAGGAGGGATTAGATGCTGCTACAGAGCCTCGCTTGCTACACCCATCCCGACTACAACCCCGCGCCCAGACTATACACCGAGGCCAGAGTGCGTTACGTGATTGAGCTTGACCGGGCCGGACAGTTGTTGGGGTTGATTGAACGCACCAATCAGCATAGCCCCTACGGCCTACCGATGCTCGTGCCGCAACTGGTTCGCACCTCCGGTGTAAAGGCGCTGCTGTTGGTTGGCAATGCCGAATATACGCTGGGATTGCCACGTGTTGATGGAAAGCCGCAGCGAGTTGCCCGCTGCCACGCTGAATACCTTGCGCTGTTGCAGCGCTGCCTGACCGCAACCGGACTACCAGAGGTGCGAACCGTGCTGACCTTCCTACAGAGTGAGCCAGTGACGCTACTGAGGGAGCAGCTCGGTGCCAGGTTTGACAGCTTTGACCGCGCCGCCAATATCACCTTCAGCGTCGAGGGTCAGTTTGTGACTAGCCTTGAACAAGTGCAGCGCTTCTGGGCCGAGGAGAACGACCCCGCAGCGAAAGGGGCGCGAGTGCTGACCTGCCTGGTTTGCGGTACAGTCGGCCCGGCGCTTGAGCGGCTGGAACTCAGGATCTGGGGCCTCTCTGGCGGCCAGTCTTCCGGCCTCACTCTGGTCTCGGCCAACGCGACCGCCTTCGAGAGCTATGGCCTCGAACACAGCTACACCGCGCCGGTATGCGCTGTGTGTAGCGAACGCTTCACCAAAGCGCTCAACTACCTGCTGAGTGATGAGCGCACTGATAGCCACATCCTTATTGGCGAATTCATGTTTGTGTTCTGGACACGGGATTATACCGGCTTCAATCCTATGGCCCGTATGAAGGAGAAACCAGCCAAACCAGGCCAGGCCCGTACTCTTTTTGCCGCGCCATACAAGCGGGGAGCGCTGCCAGATATTGGTGCTACTCGCTTTTATGCGGTCGGTCTCACCGCCAGCGGCGGGCGAGTAGTGGTGCGTGACTGGATCGACACAACCATTGGTGAAGTGGGGATGCACCTGGAGCGCTGGATGCAGTTTCGGCGCATCGTCGGGCTGGATGGTAGGGTTGTGGAGTTCGACATCACTAGCCTGGTAGAGGCGACACTGCCACAGAAGGTCCGTGAGCGTAACAAGACGCTTGCTACGAGCATCCCACAAGCGCTACTGCGCGCCGCGATCATGGGTGAATTGCTGCCACGTAGCCTACTCTGCCGCGTAGTCGGACGCTGCCGCGACGAGCGGGAGGTAAGCGATGAGCGAGCAGCGCTGATTAAGCTTATCTTGCTATCTCTGACCCCCAATGTTAAGGAGGATTTTATGGTAAGTCTTGAAACCGCATACCGCGATGAACCTGCCTACCTTTGCGGACGGCTACTGGCGGCGCTAGAAAGAACGCAACGCCTGGCCGTGGGCAGGACGACGATCATGGAGCGCCACTTCGGGGCCGTCCTCAGCGCACCACGGCTAGCCTTTACCGGCCTGATCCGTACCACCCATCAGGCTCATCTACCCAAGATACGCGGCACCTATGGTGAGGGTCTCTACTACGCGCTGCTGCGTCAGCTCGACGATATCGTGGCGGGCCTCGAAGGTGGTTTCCCCACTGCGCTCAATGTCGAGCAGCAGAGCTGGCTAATCCTTGGCTACCATCACCAGCGCGCCGCTGACAGCGCACGAGCGAAGGAAGCTAAGGCCAGTAGTGAACAGAGAGATTAGACCACGAGCAACGAACCAGAAACCAGAAGAAAGGCTGAAACCGATGAATAATCAAATACACACAGACACTAACCGTCGTCACGACTTCGTGCTGCTGTTTGATGCAACCTATAGTAACCCCAACGGCGACCCTGACAACGGCGGCCAGCCACGAGTTGACCCTGAGACGATGCGCGGACTGGTCACCGATGTGGCGCTTAAGCGCAAGGTGCGCGACTGGGTAGATATGGTAAAAGAGGGTGAAGACGGGTACAGCATCTACGTGCAGCATCGCGGCATTCTTGCCAACCAGCAGAAGCGAGCGTTTGAGGCGTTGAAGCACGCGCCGACCACCCAGCCAGACGAGGAAGCTAGGGCTTGGATGTGCCAGCGCTATTATGATATAAGGCTGTTTGGCGCACTCATGTCGATGGGCAAGTCAGGACAGAAGGCCAAAGGCGGGGCACTTCACTGGAACTGTGGGCAGGTACGCGGGCCAGTGCAACTTACCTTTGCTCGCTCCATTGACCCGGTTACAGTGCTGGATCTCACTATCACTCGCGTGGCACTCACTAACGCCGACGATACACTGCGCGGGGCAGAGAGTGAGGAGCAGGAGGTGGCATCTTCGGGAACGATGGGACGTAAGGCGGTCATCCCCTACGGCCTCTATATGGCGCACGGCTACTTCAGCCCGCAACTGGCGCGGCGAACAGGTGTAAGTGAAGCGGACCTCGCGCTCTTTTGGGAAGCGCTTGAGAAGTTGTGGGACTTTGACCGTTCGGCCGTCAGACCAGAGATGGCCTGCCAGGGGCTGTATGTGTACAGCCACAAAAGCTCGCTCGGTAACGCTCCTGCTCACCAGTTGCTAGCAAGAGTAAGACCACAGCGAAAGGAGGGAGTGCAGTATCCGAGAAGCGTCGAGGATTATGAGGTTACGGTAGATGATGCTGATCTACCGAAAGACGTGACCCTGACGCGGCTGGTGGGCTAGACTGCGCGGATAACAGTTGTCCGACTCTAGATAGGGTTCCACACTTCATTCCTGCGGCAATTGCGCCTCTGCTCTACTTAGACCATGACGAGGTAATGATGCGGTAGCGAGGTGAATGGATGAGGTGATACCCGCCATGCTCACACCGTGTCATTACAAAGCGCTCTACCTTTGAGGTGGGCAGAGATTGAAACAGCCATCAAACCCCACTTGGTAACGCTCCTGCACAATTGCACCTGGCCTTCGGGTCGGGTGAGGGTTGAAACCAGTAGATGGCCTCGATTAGGCCACTTGCTGCCGGGCTGCACCCGCCCTTCGGGTCGGGTGAGGGTTGAAACAAAGCTTATCAAGCTAGTTGCACCAGATCTTCGGATCTGGTGAGGATTGAAACTATCCCTACCAAACCCAGACACCCTACCCGACCTGGGTTGCACTCGGCCAACGAGTCGGGTGAGGGTTGAAACCCTAGGTGAGGCAATGAAAGGAGCGCATGATGAGACGTTGCACTCGGCCAACGAGTCGGGTGAGGGTTGAAACCCCTGTAATGCAGGTTGTGGGGAGATGGTAACCCGATTAAACCCACCCTCGGATCGGCTGTGGGTTGAAACAAAGTTGGTAGGCACCAACAGGAGGCAACCAGTGAGTGAGCAAGACAGCACCACCATTCCATAAGTTACATCGGCCTGCAAGGGTCGGTGAAGATTGTAACAGACACGAAGGTCACTTGATAACGTTCCTGCATAGTACACCCGGCCTACGGGTGAGGATTGAAACCAACTCAGATGGAAGGTACTGAGATGGCCCGCCACAGGATACTTAAACTACCCCACGCGAGGTAGAAAGGTAAAGAAGATGACAGCCGAATTGCAAGATACGATTGGCCTGGATGGGCAGGAGCCATTCACCCAGATCGATAGCGACATCCTAAGATGCGGCAGGCTACCCAAAGCGGTGAGGCCCACGCCAACGCAGGTGCAGCTATATGGCATACTAAAATCATATGCTTATCATGGCACCTGCTTTCCGGGGATTAAGCGCCTGGCTGACGACCTCGGCATTGATGAGCGCAATATCCTCCGGCATATCAAGCGCCTCGAGCAACTGGACTTTATCGTGGTGACGCGAAGCCAGAAGATCAGCAAGGGCGAAAAAGGGCGTAAGCTCGCGGTCAATCACTACATAGTCAGACGCAGTATGCCGCAGCGCCTGCGCGCCATGCTTACCGCACCTGCCGCAATATCCCCGGATAGCGATGGCATTATCAGTATGGATACTGACGATAGCATCACCACTCCAGAGCTGGGTACTGATGGCGTTATCACCACCAATACTGATGCTAGTGTCACCACCAGTACCGACGCTGCTATCACTACCGTACCGACGCTGGCATCAGCAGAAGAATATGAAATTAAGAATAAGAAACTGAATAACATAACTAACAACAACCCCACGACCGAAGATAGTTGTTGTTGTGGTTGGGCCGAACCAGATCTGCCTGTTGAGGTGCATGAGCGTTACCACCAGGCGCTTTCCCGTCTACGCGACCTGTATCAGTTGCCACCCGCCCGCCGCCCCACCCCTACTACCGCCTCTATGCTGAAGGAGATGGCCCGTACCTGTACCAGCGCGCAGATTGGCACTATCTTCGACGCGGCGGATGCGGAGAAGGACCGCTGCGCCGGTCGCCCACCCAACCAGCAGTATCTACGCACCACGATGCAGAACGTGCTGGCGGGCACCAGCCCACCAGCGAGGCAAAGGGACATACCGCATAAGCCAGGTGAGCGGCCCAAATCGCGGTGGCAGGCAGACGTAATCACGGTGCAGGACATCATCGCCGGGCGGGCCACTAAGCCCGGCAGCAAGGTTAGCGAGGAGAACAGAAGCGATGAACCAGTGGTATCCCAGCAGCCCGCCAACGGAGGAGAAGCGGCCAGTGGTCTACGCCGCGCCGAGGGGCGCAGCATCAGCTACCGCGATATCGTCAGCGGTAGAGCCAGCCCACCCCAACACTAATCAAGGGCTAGTGCAGTCCTGCGCCACTTGCGATGGCAAGGGCTACGTGCTGGGTGAGGCAGGCTACTGCCCGTGCGTGGCGGGGGCGGCAAGGCAGGCCGAGGAGCAGAGCTGGGCGATAGCCCGTATCTGGGGCGAGGCGCGCATCCCGGCGGAGCTGGCGGAACGGCGCATCGCGGGCTGGCCGGGCGATAGGGCGGTGCGGGACTATCTGCTCACCTGGGTGAGCGCCTGGCAGGGCAAGTGCGGGCCGTCGCTGATGCTGACCGGGCGGGCGCGGTCGGGCAAGACCGGGCTGGTGCTGGGGCTGGCATATGCGCTGGTGGAGCAGGTTGTGGCAGCGCGGGTGCCACACTTCACCCTCAGGTTCGTGACCGCCTACGACTTGATGGCGGCGCTGTCGGCCTGGCAGGGGCGGGAAGAACGCTTCCGCCAGTACCTGGAGTGCGATCTCCTCATCCTCGATGACCTGGGCAGAGAGCCAGCCTGGGATAGCAATGTGGCTAACCTGACCAGAGTGGTGATGCACCGTTATAATCACCAGTTGCCGCTGATGGTCACATCCAACCTCAGCTTCGGCGAAATCGAAGC
>JANXYP010000047.1 GCA_025355955.1 Chloroflexota bacterium | reverse complement strand
CGCTCGGTTGGGTATAACCAACTTCACCATCGTCCACCAGCAGGGCCGTATCCATGTCCCGTGACGAGGTGATTGACTACGCCCTCAGCACGTCCTGAACCTTTTGCCGCCTACCCCGCTATATATCCTATAGCGGAGGTGAGGCATGACCCAGTTTACTCCCCAGGCGAATAAAAATCCCGAAGCGAACCGCAGGGCAACTCTAATTTGCCCGCATTGCAGTGCCAGCTACCCGCTGGGCAGTCTCGCTTGCGCTAACTGCGGCGCGGCCATCTCGCCCACCGGCTACACTCACAATGGCGGCTTCTACCTGCCGCCTAACCTGCCGGTTCGCATTGTGCAGCCAAAGCTTGAACATTCCTTCCTGCTGAGAAAACAAACTGGGAATGTATCTGCCCCAAGGCGACAGCAGGTTGCAGTCTATCTGCTTGGTCTTGTCATGATTGTAGTTCTAATCATGATAATGGCAGCCCTTACTCATAGTCATTCGTCCGGCAATGTTGTGACAGATGATTGCCGTAAAGAGTGTATGCCAACATACATAGTACCCCCACCTCCTACTAGAACCCCCCTTCCAACATTTACTGACCCCAGGCAGCCAGTGCAAGCCTTCATCAACATATATGGTGGCACCGATATCTACGAATATCCATACGTAGCAAAGCTGTTCGCAAAGCTGTTCGACTCAGCCTACGCGAATGTTCCAGCATCCACCATCGCCTGCGCGGCGCTGAACACGAAAGCAGACTATGGCGGCATTGTTACCAGCAGCGTTGACGATGCAATCATAACCGGCACGGTTGCGCTGGTTAACACCAGCATCACTTCGGTCGCTCGCGCTGGATTGGTCAGCTTCTATCTAAAGCTGGAGGGTGACAACGGCTGGCGGATAGACCGCATCATTGGCTGGATCGGCGGCGACATCACGCCTGATAATCCAGTCGGCGATAGTCAATCCTGCCTTGCGCTTACACCAACGCCACAAAGCCCAAGCCGTTGAAACAGTGATTTCCGCATTTCACATCATGATCCTCCTATCAGCCTGTTGACTCCACGCCATTCCCCTGCTAAAATACGCAAGAGCAGGGGAGAGCCAGAGGTAGCAGAACCCCAGCGGTGGTATCTTTCCTGCAAGGTGCAGGAGTTACACAGTTACCCTGATTAGGAGGGCAACTGTATGGGCGTGGCGCACGCCCAACCGGAGTGGGTAACTCCTACAAGTGAATCGCTCTGCAACGACGCAGGGTGAAAAGCAGAACGTTCTGCAATGGCGCAGAGCGACAGGCCAAGGAGAGGAGCCATATGTTCAAGTTGCGTGAGGGCGCGAAACGGTTGAATCTGGTGGTAATAGTAACGATGTTGATGGGCCTGCTGGCGTTCGTGCCGCAGACCCATCATGTTGCCTACGCTGCTACCTACAGCGTGTTGTTCGACAATGCCCATGCCGAAACGGCGGGTAATGCCGATTGGATTATCAGCACTAGCCAGCCTGACCCGCTGGCCCAGAACCCCAACCCGCAGGTGGAGACCGACTGGACTGGCGGCATTAGCGCCTGGGGCGTGGCCCTGCAGCGCAGCGGCCGCTACAGCCTGAAGACGAATACTGGTACGATTACCTACGGCAACAACAGCAATCCACTCGACCTCAGCCACTTCAACGAACTGGTGCTACCCGAACCAAACACCCTCTTTACCACGGCGGAGAAGACCGCCATCCTCAGCTTCGTGCAAAACGGCGGCGGATTGTTCATGGTCGCCGATCACAACGGCAGCGACCGCAACAATGATGGTCATGACTCGCTTAACATCTTCAACGACCTGATGAACAATGGCGGCGCGGGCAGTGACGTGTTCGGCATTCAGTTCGACGTACTAAACATCGTGACTGAGAACCCCAACAACGATACCCCCAACCCTGATCCCATCCTGCAAGGGCCGTTTGGCAACGGTACTGGCAGCATCATCCGCAACGGTACCAGCGAGACGATCAACCCCAGCGACAACCCCAACGTGCGCGGGGTCATCTATCGCGTCGGCTTCTCCAACACTGGCACCACCGGTGTTTTCTTCTCCCGCAGCGCCTATGGCAGCGGGCGGGTGGTAGCGATGGGCGATAGCTCGGCGATTGACGATGGCACTTGCTCACCGAGTAACAATTGCTTCAACGGCTGGAACGACCCGGCGGGCAACGACAATATCCTCTTCCCCAACGCCACCGAGTGGCTGGCAAGCGCTGGTAGCGGCGGCGCGACCAATACACCCGTGCCACCTACCAACACGCCGACCAACACGCCGACCAACACAAATACCCCCCCTGCGGGCGCGACCAACACGCCAACCAACACTCCCATCCCCGCACCGACCAATACCCCAACCAACACCCCCACTGGCTGCGGTGGCAATCTCTTCCAGAACCCTGGCTTCGAGAGCGGCAATCTTACTTCGTGGACGATTGACGGCACTAACCCCTCGCCCACCGCCAGCACGGCACAACACCACAGCGGCAGCAACGCCGCACTGCTCGGTTCGCTGACCTCTGGCGGTGATAGCTCGCTCTATCAGACCATCACCGTGCCAGCGGGCGGCGGCACCCTCTCCTACTGGTACTGGCCTTCCACTCTGGACACCATCACCTACGACTGGCAGGATGCCTACGTGCAGAACACCAGCGGCACCACCCTCGCCACCATCATGCACGTCGACTCCAATGCCAACGCCTGGACTAACGTCAGCTTCAACATGGCGCCATACGCCGGGCAAACCGTGCGTATCAAGTTCCTGGCTCATGACGACGGCTATTCTGGCGACCCCACCTATATGTACCTCGACGACGTGGTGCTGGCTGGCTCCTGCGGCACACCTGCGCCCACCAACACGCCCGCTCCACCGACCAATACGCCAACTAATACACCGCACGCTGGCCCCACCAACACACCGACCAACACGCCCATCCCACCGCCAACCAACACGCCGACCAACACGCCCAGCGCGGGCGGGCAGCTAATCCAGAACGGCGGCTTCGAGAGTGGCTCGTCGCCCTGGGTGGAAAGCTCCAGCGGCGGCTACGAGATCGTGGATAACTCCAACCCGCACAGTGGCACCTATGAGGCTTACCTGTGCGGCTACAACAACTGCGCCGACAGCATCTACCAGACGGTTGCCATCCCAGCCAACGTTAACTCGGCAACCCTCACCTACTACTGGTATATGTCGACGCAGGAGACCTCGCATCCCTACGACTTTATGTACGTGCGAGTACGCAACAGCAGCGGTGGCACGCTGGCAACCTTGCAAACCATCAACGACGGCAGCGCGGCGGGCAGTTGGCACAGCGCCAGCTACGATGTCAGCGCCTACAAGGGTCAAACCGTGCAGATCGCCATCGTCGCCACCAACGACTCGGTCAGCCCCACCAACTTCTACGTTGACGATGTGGCGTTGACTACGCACTAACTTGCGATACCAGCACGCAGGGCGCAGCAATCTGCGCCCTGCGTGTTCTTTTTGCATACCCCTGTCTATAAGGAACGCGGAGGCTAACCTCGTCGCCAGGGCAGGAGTGAGGCACGATTGGCTAGCGCCGACGGGATTCTGAGGAGTGATGTCCCCGCCAATCCAGCCGATGATGCTGTCGATCCGCCAACCTTTCCCCCCCTCGTTCGTCAGATTGAAACTCACCTTGACTGTATTGATCGGCGCAACCATGCTGGCCCGCACCAGCGCGACTGTGCCGCTGATCGTGGTGCTAACTATGCTGTATGAGCTAAATGGGCCATAACTCGCCCTGCTGCTCTGCAGTGTGCAGGTAATTGGCCCAGCCCCAACTCGGGCATAGGCAGCATCAAACAATTCGTAAATGCCTCTCATGCTGTCACCAAGATGGTCGCTATATATCTGGGCAAAGCGATCTACCACCTCAGCGGGGGAAGCCTGTGAGCCAGGCGGCGGCGTGACGATCGTTGGGAGGGGCGTAAAGGTGGCATCGATGCCGCTGCCGACGCGGCAACCACCGAGCAAGGCAGCGCTGACGATCAGCAAAGCGATGGCAAAC
This sequence comes from Chloroflexota bacterium, assembly GCA_025355955.1. Lineage (GTDB taxonomy): Bacteria > Chloroflexota > Chloroflexia > QHBQ01 > QHBQ01 > QHBQ01. The sequence goes on along the minus strand of JANXYP010000047.1, from coordinate 2,705 downwards.
AGTATGGTTAGCTTTCTTGACTGGTACATGGAGTACAGCTCCTTTCCTTGCCATACATAGCATAAATCGCAAGGAAAGGTTCAAACAAACTTGACGAACACCTCGTTAGCCACTGGCACCGCCCGCTCAGTAAGATAGATGCGGGCAGGGTCGCGCACGATTAGGCGGTTTTGCGCTAGCCAGGCGAGTTCGGTGGCAAAGAAGTGTTCGGGTGGCACACCGTAGCGATCGCGGAAACGGGCCACGTCAACCCCCTCGCGCAGCATCCGCAGACCCAGCATGATCGTCTCGCCCGCCTGCCCACGCTGATCGAGTGTCTCTTGCTTGATCGTGGATTTGCCTTCGTTGATGCGCTTGATATAGGCGGTGGGGGCGAGGATGTGGTGATAGCGCATCCCCGCGAGGTGGCCGTGCGCCCCCGGCCCAAATGCCAACCAGTCGGCGTTGCGCCAGTATGCCTTGTTGTGTTCACATTCATAGGCGGGCGACTTGGCCCAATTGCTGATCTCGTACTGCCCATAGCCCGCCTCGGCCAGCCGCAACCGCGTCCAGTCGTACATCGCACCAGCGGCATCGTCGTCCGGCACCGCCATCCGCCCCTGCTTGATGAACCGCGCCAGCGGCGTTCCCTGTTCCACAATCAGCGAGTAGACGGACAGGTGCGGCACATCGAGCGCGATTGCGCCTTCGAGGTCTTGTTGCCAGTGCTGCTGGGTCTGCCCCGGCAGCCCGAAGATGAAGTCGAGGCTGAGGTTGGCGAAACCAGCGGCGCGGGCCATTTGCACCGCCTCGCCAATCTCACCGGCGTTGTGGTGGCGGCCCAGCGTCACCAGCATCGCGTCGTCGAGGCTCTGCGCTCCCATGCTCAGGCGGTTGAAGCCTAGCGCCCGCAGTTCGCGCAACATCGCCTCCGTCACCGTGCCGGGGTTGGCCTCGGTGCTGATCTCCGCGTCCGCCGCCACATTATAATTTGCCCGCACCGCGTTCAGGATGGCGGCAAGCTGCGCCGCCTCTAGCACGGTGGGCGTGCCACCGCCGAAGAAGATGGTACTAACCAGACGGGATTGCAGATTGTAGATGGTAGATTGTAGATGGGGGCTGGGCGCGGCTAGTGCGGCAAGTTGGGCGGGAGCCTCGGCAATCTCGCGGCATAGCGCGTCGACGTAGGCGGCAAATTGCCCCTCGCGGCCCACGTACGTGTTGAAGTCGCAATAGATGCACTGCGCCTCGCAGTAGGGGATGTGCAGGTAGATACTCAATGCTGAGTGCTGAGTGCTGAGTGCTGAGTGCTGAGTGCTGAGTGCTGAGTGCTGAGTGCTGAGTGCTGAGTCTGTAGGGGCGAACCGTTGTTCGCCCTGCTCGGTATGCGCGAACCGTTGTTCGCCCTGCTCGGTATGCGCGAACCGTTGTTCGCCCTGCTCGGTAGCTTCCATTGGGTAACAGCTTTCATTGCGGCAAAGGGCGTGCAACTGCCCGCCCCTACTTTCAACTTTCAACTTTCAACTCGAAGTTAGTAGCCGTGTTCCACCATCCGCCAGTGGATCATGGTGCCGAGCGAGATAACCACGAAAACGGCGGTGAGTACGATCAGGCCGTCGAAGCCAGCGGCGGTGGCGGCAAAGCCACCGATTGCCCCGCCCAGGAACTGGCCGACCCCCAGCAGCACCGAGTACGCGCCCATCACCGCACCACGATCGGTGTGGTTCTTCTCGCCCACCTGCACCAGCACACTGAGCGCCGCCGGGGTGAAGCCGCTGAGGACCAGGAAGCCCAGCACCAGCGCGCCAATCAAGAGCCAATAGCCTACGCCGTCGGCATTAGACTGGTGGTTCATCACAAACAGGATGGCGCACACCCCGCCCGCCCCCAGCAGCGAAATGCCCATTGCAGTGCTGGAGCGCATATGCGGCAGGATGCGCGTCCACACCAGAATGCCGAGGCCCAGGACGATGGCAAGCGCCCCGAACAGGTTGCCAGTACCCTTTGGCAGCAGGCCGACCAGCAGTTGGTTGGGGAAGTGGCCCTCTTTGTCGGCCAACATTCGCACCGCATTGCTTGACAACACGCCATAAAGCGCATTGACCGCAATCCAGGCAGGAGCGAACTCCCATAGGGTGCGACTCTTCAGCAAACCCATCGGGTTGTGCTTCTCGATTGCCGCAGGCTTCTCCTGAACGTCGTGCGGCATCGCCCTGAGCATCACCCAGGTGAGGAGGTAAAGAACCGCAAGCGCAATGAAGCCCCACAGCCCGGTGTTATCCCATAGCATACCACCGAGCCAGCCGCCAAGCGCGGTGCCGCCCACTACCGCCAACTCGAAGTAGCCGACCGAGCGGGAGCGCAATTGCGGGTCCTTGCTGCCCGCAGCGGACAAGTAACTGAGCGAGGCGGGCGTATTCGTCGCAGTGCTGAGGCCGCCCAGCAGGCGGCTGAGGAACAGCAGCGGCACCACCACTGCAACTACCGGCAACAGGCCCGACACGGCGGTAAGCAGCACGCCCACCGCGCCGATCAACGGCCCAGCCAGTAGATAGGGCCGCCAGCCCTGCCTGTCCATGCGTGCGCCGAAGTAGGGTGCGCCAAACAGTTCGCTAAGGTAGAAAGACACCCCCACCACCCCGACCACCGCTGCTGCTAGCTTGATATCCGCAGTGAACAGTTGCAGCATTATACCGACTGCCGCGCCACCAACCCGCATTAGGAGC
>JANXYP010000028.1 GCA_025355955.1 Chloroflexota bacterium | reverse complement strand
TGGAAGGTGAGAAAATGGAACTATCCAAGGCGGTGGAGTATGCCTTGAATGAAGCATAATATCTTAACCTCTTAGGAGGAAGTTCACGCCCGTCCTGATTTCCGCTGCCATTGTTTGGTCTGCGCTTGGTATGTGCCTCAGCCTACATCGCTGACTTCGCTTGGATTTCGCGCTCACCTTCGCGCACTTCTACATCCCCTCCAGGCCCCTTCGCACCCGCCTTCGCACTACCTCGTCGCCAGTTTGCAAGGCTAGCTCAACGCCCCTACCAGCCGCTTGCCTCCCGCCTCCGCACAACCCGTTGCCCATGCCCACGCTAGCGGCGCGGCAGCGCGGGCCTGCTCGCAAAGCCTCTTTGTTTCTATCGGAGCAGGTTGTTAGCCGTATGGAAGGGGTAGTCCAGTACACCAGCTACATCGAGCGGCGGGGCGGCATCTTCCGTTCGCGCCTGGCAATGCTAGCGCGGCGCACCCGCCATCTGTCTCTCCAACAAACAAGGTTGCAGCGGACAATGTATCTGGTCGGCACGGTGTACAACCTTAAGCGCACCCCCCCTACCGGCGGGGGATAGTGCTCGGAAAATAGCCCAAATTAACTACATCCGTTGCATTGACATACATCCGTTTCACTGTTACAATGGAGACCAACGCTGCACCTTCGCGGTTATGCTATTCTAAAAGCGGAAGGTAATCTATGCAACGCAAAATTATCGGTCTTATCTCAGCGCTTGTCCTCACCATGGTCGGGGTTAGTGCCACGGTCAGCCTCTCTGCCGCATCCCACTCTGGCAGCCAGCGCTCTACATCGTGCAGCATCACCTTCGGTGACGTGCCACCCAACAACATCTTTGCCACGTACATATACGACCTGGCCTGCTCCGGTGTGGTCAGCGGTATTGGCGGTGGCAACTTTGGCCCTGCCCTGCCCGCCACTCGCGGCGAGTTCGCCCGTATGGTCACGCTCGGCTTCGCTATCCCGGCCTACACGCCTACTAACCCCAGCTTTACCGATGTTCCGCCCAACTACTTCGCCTATACTTACATCGAGGCAATGGCCCACGCTGGGGTGAGCAGCGGCTATCAGGATCAGGCGCAATGCAGCCTGTATGGGGCAACCGCGCCTTGCTATCTGCCCAACCGCCAAATCAGCCGTGCCGAGGCGACCGCGCTGGTGATACGGGCAGGGGGCTACCCGCTAATGAGCCCGCCCACGCCCAGCTTCCTCGATGTGCCGCCCACCAATTTCGCCTATACCCAGATTGAGACCGCGCATACTCTCGGCATCGTCAGCGGGCTGAATGGCTACTTCCGCCCCCGCTCCTCCATCCGCCGCGACGAACTCTGTCGCGTCCTTGATCTCGGCATTCGCTATCTGGCTGGAACACCCACTCCTGGCCCAACTATCGGCCTGATGATTTACGACGACAACCTCGCCTCCGGTTGGCAGGATTGGTCGTGGAGTACCACTCGCGACTTTGCCAACCCTTCACCAGCATACGCAGGCAGCCACTCGCTGGCGGTTACCTACACCGCTGGCTGGGCTGGCCTATACCTGGCGACCCCCACTTTCAGCATCACTCAGTACACATATCTCCACTTCTATGTTCACGGCGGTGCCAGGGGCGGCCAGACGGTGAATGCGCTAGTTGCCGATGCCTCCGGTGCTTTCAGTCCAGGGCAGCTGATCAGCGATTACATCCAGCCCGACCACACCATCCCTGCCGGGCAGTGGCGCGAAGTCAGCATCCCATTGAGCGCCCTTACCAGCAATGGCGAAATCAGCGGAATAGTGTTCCAGGACGGCACCGCTGGATCCCAGCCCACCTTCTACCTCGACAATATCAGCCTGAACTCCGGCATCCTGCCCAACCCCAGCCCGACCCCCAACAGTGGGCCGACCCCCACCCAGATCCCCACCAACCTTACCTACTATCGCGGGGTGAATCTGTCGGGCGGAGAGTTTGGCAGTAACGTGCCGGGGGTGTACGGCGTTGACTACACCTACCCCACCGCCGCCGATTTCGCTTACTTCAAGGGCAAGGGTCTCAACTTCATTCGCCTACCGTTCCTGTGGGAGCGGCTGCAGCGCACCCTGAATGGCCCACTCGATGCCACCGAGCTTGGCCGCCTCGATACCGTGCTTGGCTACGCCCAGGCGCAGGGGATGTACATCATGTTCGAGCCGCACAACTTCGACCGTTATCAATTGAACGGCACTGACTATCTGGTGGGCAGTACGCAGGTGCCTGATACCGCCTTCGCCAACTTCTGGCAGCAATTCGCCCAGCACTACGCCACCCAGTCCAGCGTCTACTACAACCTGATGAACGAGCCGCACGATACTGGCGGCCACTGGCCGGTCAGCGCGCAGGCGGCGGTGGATGCCATCCGCAGCGTGGATACCAGCCACACTATCTTTATCCCCGGCGACGGCTGGCAGGGGGCATGGACGTGGCAGGATAACAACGCCAATCTGCTGATCAACGACCCGCAGAACAAGCTCATCTACGACGCGCACCAGTATTTCGACGCAGATGGCTCCGGCGCATACGCTGGCACCTACGACAGCAACGGCGCATACCCCACCATCGGGGTAGACCGCCTGCAACCGTTCATCACCTGGCTGCAGGCACACAACCTCAAGGGCTTCGTCAGCGAGTACGGCATTCCCCGCGACGACCCCCGCTGGGAGGTGGTGCTGGACAACTTCATGGGTACCATGGATGGCGCGAACCTGGGCGGTACCTACTGGTCGGCTGGACCCTGGTGGGGCGAATACCTGCTCTCGGTGGAACCCTACGCCGATGGCAGCGATAAGCCGCAGATGGCGACCCTACAACTCCATCTCGGGAGGCAACAGTAGAGGAGTAAAATTGCAGCAGGGCGGGCCACCACCCGCCCCTACGAATGCAATTATCTGGATTCAGCCCACCTCGCCCTTGAGGTACTCGCGGATCATCAGCGCGGCGGTGGCACCCTCGCCGACCGCGCTGGCGATCTGCTTGGTACTGCCGGTACGCACATCGCCAGCGGCGAACAGCCCTGGCACGTTCGTCTCAAACCCGGCGTTGGTAAGCACCGAGCCTTGCGCGTCGAGCGCGACCGACACCGGCTGGTGGCTGGCATCGGCATGGAGGTGGGCGGCCATTTGTTTGAGGAAGCCGGTGTTGGGGCTGAAGCCGATGAAGACGAACAGGGCGGCGGGGGTAATCTCCTGCTCCACGCCGCTGCTACGGTCCCGGATGACAGTGGTCTCCAGCCGCTTCGCCCCCCGCAGGGCGACCACCTCGGTATTGTATAGCACCGTCATACGTCCCTCGCGTACTAGATCGTCGACCTTGTTCTGCGCCACTTTGCTGGCATCGAGATGGTCTCCACGTACCAGCAGCGTCACCTTGCTGGCGAAGCGCAGTAGGAACACGCCCTCCTCCGCCGCGCTGTTGCCGCCGCCGACCACGGCCACCTCCCGACCTTTGTAGAATGGCCCATCACAGGTGGCGCAGTAGTGAACCCCCGCGCCGGTAAACTCGGTTTCGTTAGCCACCCCCAGCCGCTTGTAGTTGGAGCCGGTGGCGATCAGCGCGGCTGCTGCGCTGTACTCGTCACCTGTGGCGGTGCTGACCACCAGATAGTTGCCATCATGCGCGATGTTGGTTACTTCCTGCGCCTCCAGCATCTCCACCTCGAAGCGGGCGGCCTGCCGCTTCATCCGCGCCGCGAAATCGTCGCCACTAACCCCCTCGGGGAAGCCGGGGTAATTGTCCACCTGCTCGGTAGTCGCCGCCTGCCCGCCAATCGCGGCCCGCTCGATCACCAGCGTGTTGTGGCCGTCGCGGGCGGTGTAAATAGCCGCGCTCAGGCCGGTTGGCCCGCCGCCGATGATGATCACATCGTAGAACGGACACATTGCCTTGGTGCTGATGCCCAGTTTGCGGGCCAGTTCCGCGTTGCTCGGCTCGACCAGCACGCTGCCGTCGGGGAAGAGGATAGTGGGGATGGATTGCCGCCCGCCCTGCAAACTCTGTACGATCTGGGCCGCCTCCGGCTGCTGCTCCAGATCCACCCAGTTGTACTTGATGCGCTGTTCGCCGAGGAATTGCTTGCTGCGTTTGCAGTCGGGACACCAGCTTGCCCCATATACGGTGAGCAGGTTGGGGTCGAGACCATCTTCATGTTGGTCAGCCATGTTGCGTCTCCCCCATTAGTGACTCGCAGGCGGCCACTGCCGCGCTGATAAAGCCAGCCGCCCGCTGCTCCTGTCCCGCGCTGTCGCCCACCAGCAGCGCCGAGGCGGTCAGCACTGCGCCGACCCAGCCCTCAGTGTGCCACGCGCCGATTGGCAACGGCGGCAGCTTGCTGATCTCAGGGTAGGGCCAGGGGGTGATGTAGAAGTATGGTTCGGCGTAGCCGCCATCGCCTGGTGATAGGCCAACCCCAATCGAGCGGGCCTCCTCGTCCGCAGCCTCATCCAGCTTGATCAGGGTGGCAATATCGAAGTGGTGCGGCCAGACGCGCACTGATGATGCGCGGGGTTCGTGCGCCGCCAGGTCGCGCAGCAGCAAATCGGCATCAGCGTAGTAGTGGGCAATCTCGGCGGAGCTAGCTGGGTCTAGCTCGAACGCCCGGCCCTCGCCAACGGCATGGGTAGGAAACTCGCCCGGCTGATAGCTGGGCAGTGCAACCTTCAGGCCATCTGCGCCAAACGCACTCACCTGCCGCCGCATCCAATCCAGCCCGCTCGCCAGGGTCTTGCCGTTCAACATATCGTCGGCGAGGATGCGGCCATCCTCATCGAGCAGCAGCAGCATCAGGTCGGCAGGACGCAGCGCGGCGCGGAACGAGGGCGTACCCGCCACCAGCCCGCCTGCCAGCGCCGCTGGCCCGACCAGCCACTCCAGGCTGGTGTGGCTATAGTCCGGCACGGGGGTCGCCAGTGAAGTACCCACCGCCGCCACAATCTGCGCGGCGTGGTGCAATTGCAGCCGCGCATCCACCAGTTGTTCGGGCGCAACTGCGCCAAGAGTTTGCCAGGTTTGCTCCATGGGGTTGTCTCCTACTTATGCGATGAGCGAACCGCAGTTCGCCTCTACAAGCCATATTGTTAGATTAAATCTGGCGCAGCAGTTGCGCGGGCGTAAGCATCTTGATGTTTGCCTTTCTGAAACCCATGTCTCTGGTCACAATCACATCCAGCCCGCCTACCAGTACAGCAAGCGGCCTGCAAGTTATCTTCGAGGTCATCGCCGGGCTGGGCCAGCGCAACTGTCATTACCTCCTCAGTGAGCCAGATTACATGGAGGCCGCTAACGCAGTATCGCACATCAGTGAGCGCCTCTTGTACTGCTAGCTTTGGGCCGAGACCCGCCCGCCTACGTAGTGATTCGCCGAGGTAGGAGATGTTAGGCAGAGTCGAGGCAGCGACATAGCCTACGAACTTCCTATCATTGTGCGCCTGCAAAATTGCTAGCGCCTCGGTGAAGAAGGATGGACGCTTTAGGAAGGCATCAAGAAGGATGTTGGCATCAATTAGCACCTTCATCATTCCTCTTCTTTCTCCTCATCCTCTAGCAAGCCCATTTCTCTGGCTAGGCTTGCCTGCTTATCCAGTCGCTCTCTGGTCAGCCTGTCGGACTTCCATTGCGCCCTCATCTCTGGCAGCAACTCTGAGGCATACTTTTTCATTCGCGCTTCGCCGATAATTTGCTTAATCTCATCATCCTCTATATCGTAAGCGAAGTCCCAACGACCCACAATGTCGAGTATGTTGCCTTCATGCACTTGCTGTTCTACGCTGTCTCCGTCTATGGCACTTGCCCCGTTTGTTTTCGGCTGCACCTGCTGCGGCACCACTTGATTAAGCAAATCGTATATAAGCCGAGTCTGCGCCGCCGATGGCAGACTGAACGCCGCCTCGCGCACAGCATCGTAGCTACGCGATTCGGACTCGCCGGTGCCAGCCATCTGTGATCTCGGTTTAGTTGCAGTCACGGCACACCTCCTTGTTATCGGATAGGCTTATTGTAACCCATAAGCATCGGATTGACAACCGCCCACCCCCGTGCTATAATCTCCTCGCGTGTGGGAGAGTGCGGTCGAAGATCGTAGTTGCGTCCGCCGCCGAAGGGGCAAACCTGCCATATAGCGCCGCAGGCGAAACTCTCAGGCAAACAGACCACCCGCCCAGTCCCTCTGGAATAGCCCTCCCACAGCGGGAGCTACGCCCTGACAGAGGAAGCGAATTCTGCTTCCCTGTCAATTTTTATTGCAAAGCAAAACCCCTCCCCCACCGGGGGAGGCTGGGAGAGGGTCCGGGTGAGCGCCGCCCGCCCCTACGACATCTTGCTGCAGGGTGAGCGCCGCCCGCCCCTACACCAACTCAATCTACATTCTACATTCTACATTCAGAACGGAGGTACCCCGCTTGGCTCTGAAACGCACCCCCCTCTACGATACCCATGTGCGGATGGGCGCACGGATGGTCGAGTTCGGCGGCTGGGAGATGCCGGTGCAGTATCCCAGCGGCATTATCGAGGAGCATCGTGCCACCCGCAACCACGCCGGGTTGTTCGACATCAGCCATATGGGCGAGTTCATCGTGCGCGGCCCCGACGCGCTCAAGCTGCTCAACTACGCCACCACCAACGATCTTGGCCGCATCGAACCCTGGCAGGCACAATACAACTTCTTCGCTGCCGAGAGCGGCGACGTGAAGGACGATACCATCATCTTCCGTTTCCCCGATTATTACTACGTGGTGGTCAATGGCGGCCCCACCGAGGGTGACTACCAGTGGCTGGAGGAACTGGCGAAGAAGTACAATGTTAAGCTCGAAAATGTCTCCGATGCCACCGCCAAGATTGACATCCAGGGTCCCGAAGCCGAGGAGATCTTGCAGAAACTGACGGCGGTTGACCTCAAGCCGGTCACTTTCTACCACTTCACCACTGGCGAGGTGGCGGGCGTGACGAACGTGATCATCTCGCGCACCGGCTACACTGGCGAGGATGGCTTCGAGCTATTCTTCCCCGCCGAACACGCCGAACATCTGTGGCAGACCTTCATTGATGCGGGCGCAAAGCCAGTTGGCCTCGGCGCACGCGACACCCTACGGATGGAGGCAGGCTTGCCGCTCTCCGGCGCGGATCTGGGCGATAACGGGCGCGACCCGGTTTCTGCGGGCTTCGGCTGGGCGGTCAAGCTGAACAAGGAAGACTTCGTGGGCAAAGCCGCCTTGCAGCAAATCAAGGAGCATATCGCCCGCAAGTGGGTCAACTTTGAAGTGACGGGGCGCGGCGTGGCTCGACCCCACTATCCTGTTACCAACACGTCGGGCGAGGTTATCGGCGAGGTAGCCAGCGGCACCTACGCCCCCACCCTCGACAAGAACATCGGCATGGCCTGGGTCAAGCCAGAGTACGCCGCCCCCGGCACCGAGATAAATATCCTCATCCGCGAGAAGCCAGTAGCTGCCGTGGTTCGCCCCCGCCCGATGTATAAACGACAGGCATGAGGCACTAGGCATGAGTTATGAGTGCGCTGTAAACAAAGTTCTGATGCTCTCCCCTCCCACCGGGAGGGGCTGGGGGTGGGTCCGAGTCGCGCTGCACGCACCCACCCCTACCCCTCCCGGTGGGAGGGGAATCCATGACTCCATTCTACATCCCGAACAAGGAGGCTGACAATGCCCAACAATCCTACCGACCTGAAGTACAGCGAGAGCCACGAGTGGGTCAAGGTGAACGGCACCGAGGCGACCATGGGCGTGACCGCCTATGCAGTGGAACACCTCGGCGACATGGTTTACGCCGAGTTCCCTGACGCTGGCACGGTTCTGAGCGCTGGCGATATTGCTGGCACGCTGGAGAGCGTCAAGGCCGCTGCCGACCTGTTCACCCCAGTGGGTGGCACCGTCACCGCCCGCAACGCGGCAGTCATAGACGATCCTGCGCTGCTCAACAAGGATGCCTATGGCTCCTGGCTGCTCAAGCTCACCCTATCCGACCCCAGCCAGCTTGATAAGCTGATGGATGCCACCACCTACGACGCTTACGAAGCCTCGCAATAGGAGAGTATCATGGTTTATTCCGCCCATACCTCCGTAGTGCGCGAGGAGATGCTTCGCGCCATCGGGGTGCAGGACATCGAGGAACTCTACGTAGATGTGCCTGCCGGTAAGATTAACGCGCCAATCAACCTGCCCGCACCGCTCAGTGAGCCGGAGCTAATTGCCGAGATCCGCCGCATCAGCGCTCAATCAGCCGATGTACTGACCCACCCCGCCTTCCTGGGCGCGGGCGCTTACAATCACTTCGTGCCAGCGGCGATCCGCTTCATCCAGCAGCGCGGCGAGTTCCAGACTGCCTACACTCCCTACCAGCCGGAACTGAGCCAGGGAACATTGCAGGCGATTTACGAACTGCAAACCCTCGTCTGCGAACTGACCGGCATGGAAGTTACCAATGCAGGGATGTACGACGGCTCGACCAGCGTGGCCGAGGCGGCATTGATGGCGACGGTGATCAACCGCCGCAAGCGCATCGTGGTTAGCGACGCGCTGCACCCGCACAGTATCGACGTGCTGCGTACCTACGCCGACGGCCACAAGATTGAGGTTATCGCCACCCCCGACCCGCTTGCCACCGACCTCAGCGATGTGGCTGCCGTGATCGTGCAGCAGCCCGACTTCTTTGGCCGCATTGCCGATCTGCGCGGCGCGGCGGAGAAGATTCACGCAGCGGGCGCGTTGTTCATTCTGGTTTATTACCCCATCGCCCTCGGCCTGCTCAAATCGCCTGGCGAGTACGATGCCGATATTGCCGTGGGCGAGGGCCAGCCGCTGGGCAGCGGAGTCAACTTCGGCGGACCGTATAACGGGCTGATGTCGTGCAAGAACCAGTATGTACGCAGTATGCCGGGGCGCATTGTCGGGCAGACTAAGGACACCAAGGGGCAGCGCGGCTACGTTCTCACCTTGCAGACCCGCGAACAGCACATCCGCCGCGAGAAGGCCACCTCCAACATCTGCACCAACTCGGCGCTGATTGCCCTGGGCAGCACGGTATATATGTGCTTGATGGGCAAGGCTGGGCTGAAGCGGGTGGCCGAACTGAGCTACAACCGCGCCCACTATCTTGCCGAGCAGGTGGCGAAGATACCTGGCTACAAGCTGCATTTCGATGCGCCGTTCTTCAACGAGTTCGTGGTCGAAGCGCCTATTGCCCCCGCCGACTTGAACAAGCGCTTGTGGGATGAGGCGGGTATCATCGGCGGCTACGATGTCAGCGATCGCGTGCCGAATGGCTGGCTGCTGTGCGCCACTGAGATGACCACCAGGGCGCAAATCGAGCAACTGGTGTCGCTGCTGCAACGCTATGCGGAGGAGAAGTAGATATGGAAGCGTTGATTTTTGAACTTAGCTGCCCTGGGCGCATCGGCCACAGCCTGCCGGAGATTGATACCGACGACTATGCCGCCGCCATCCCCGCCGAACTGCGCCGCGAGTCGCTGGATCTGCCCGAGCTGAGCGAACTCGACGTGATGCGCCACTTTGTGCGCCTGTCGCAGCTTAACTACAGTATTGACAGCGGCTTCTATCCCCTCGGCAGTTGCACGATGAAGTACAACCCCAAGATCAACGAGGATGCCGCCTCGCTACCGGGATTCTACCACCTGCATCCGATGCAGCCGGAGTACGAAATCCAGGGCGCGTTGCAGATCCAGTACGAGCTGCAGGAGATGCTGATGGCGCTGGCGGGCATGGATGCCTGCACCTTGCAGCCAGCGGCGGGCGCACACGGCGAGTTTACTGGCATGGCCCTGGTGCGGGCCTATCACCGCTCACGCGGCGATGCCGACCGCAATCTGGTGCTAATCCCCGACTCAGCGCACGGCACCAACCCTGCCACCTGCACCTCGCTGGGCATGACGGTGATGAGCCTGAAGACCGGCGCGGACGGCAACGTGGACATGACGGTGCTGGAACGGGCGTTGGCAGAAAACCAGGGCAAGGTGGCGGGCATGATGATCACCGTACCCAGCACCCTGGGCCAGTTCGAGCCGAACATCGTCAAAATCGCCGACTTGCTGCACGCGGCAGGCGCGTTGCTCTACTGCGACGGCGCGAACATGAACGCGATGGTCGGCGAGATCCGCCCCGGCGACCTCGGTGTGGACGTGCTGCACATCAATCTGCACAAGACCTTCACCACCCCGCACGGCGGCGGCGGACCAGGCAGCGGCCCGGTTGCCTGCAAAGCGCACCTTGCGCCGTTCTTGCCTACGCCAGTGGTTGCCAAAGAGGGCGACCGCTACGTGATGCAAACGCCGGAGCATACCATCGGCAAGGTACGTGCCTTCTGGGGCAACTTCGGGATGCACATCCGCGCCTACACCTATATCCGCCAGCAGGGCGCATCCGGCCTGAAGCAAGTTAGCCGCGACGCGGTGCTGAACGCCAACTACATCCGCACCCAGCTTCAGGATACCATCCCGCCCGCGCATGACCGCCCCTGTATGCACGAGGTGGTGCTGACCGGCAAGCGGCTGAAGCAGGAGACCGGGGTCAAGACCCTGGATGTAGTCAAGCGGCTAATGGATTACGGCTACCACGCGCCCACCATCTACTTCCCGCTCATCGTCGAGGAGTGTATGCTGATTGAGCCGACCGAGACCGAGAGCCGCGAGACCATGGACGGCTTCATTGCCGCGATGAAGGCGATTGTGGCCGAGGCGCATAGCGACCCCGAACTGGTCAAGAGCGCCCCGCACAACACCCAGCTAGGCCGCCTCGACGAAGTGACCGCCGCCCGTGACCCCAAGCTACGTTGGCTGCCCAGCGATCCCCGCGACGAGGAAAGCGCCTGGGGCAGTGGCCGCAACCCCAATCTGGTCAGCAAGCTGGAGCCGCTGACGCGGGACTAGGAGTGATTTTAGATTTTAGATTTTAGATTTTGGATTGCGGATGTAGGGGCGCAAGGCATACGCCCATTTGCTTCTATCAATGTTAATCGCAACCACCCACTATGACGTAGGGGCGGGCGGTGGCCCGCCCTGATGCGTCGCAATCAAGGCCAATCGCAACTACCAACCATGATGTAGGGGTGGGCTGCGCTCACCCAGGTGCAGCATATCAATGTTCATCGTAATCAACCAACCATGCCGTAGGGGCGAATCGCATACGCCCATAGCATCAAAATAAGGAGATAGGTCAGCGAGCATTATGCCGATTTGAGCATAACGGTGGAGCTACTCTGGGGGTCTGGGGGTTCAGCCCCCAGAGGTGGCAATGACACGAGGTCTTGGGGTTGGCTGAATCGCTAGTCTCGCCCAGCCGCAATCAGCCACATTTGATGGGCCTGATTGCGCTTCATCAGCTGGGGGCTTACCCCCAGACCCCCGGTATCATTCGCGGCTTTCGTCTTATTTTGATGCCTATGGCGGGTTGCACTCGCTCTGATGAGTCGCAATCAACGCCTATCGCAACTACCAACCACGATGTAAGGGCGCATCGCAACCTCCCCGGTGAGGCTGAAAGCGAGTTACACCGATGAGTAATTACAATGAAGCTAACTTGCTAAATACCCTAAGTGAGCGCCTGAGCGAGGACGACATTAGGAATTGGTGCTTTGCTCTTCGTGAGCAGCACCATGGCCTGGGCTTCGATGAACTTGGGGTGCGCGGGGTTAGCAACTTGCTTCGTGAGCTAATTGACCGAACAATGAAGCGTAACGCAATTTGCTCTATCATCGAGAAACTGCACGCCGTGCGACCCGACATTATGAAGGATGATTATGCTCATTGGCTGGCCTGGGCGCGGCAGGCGGATGAGAGCGGCGACGATGGGGCAATGGCGCGGCACGATTGCAAGGCGGCTTATCTTGCTTATGTCAAGAGCGAACACGGGGTGCTTCGCGCCGTTGGTATCCGCCAGTTCAACAAGCAGGTGCAACTGAAGATTGAGGAGGTCTATTTCCACCTCTCCGGCGTGCCGTTCAGCATGGACAGCCGCGCCGAGCTTGAGGCCGAGCGCGAGATGGCGATGCTGGAGCGCTTGGGCGAGATGAGCGACGAGGAGCGCGAGAAGGCTTATGCCGCCGTGCGCCTGCGCTACCAGCGTCCTCAACCCACCGTGCCAGTCAAACTGGATGATGCCGTGTGCCAGCAGAGCCGCCTCGTGATCATCGGTGAGCCAGGCGCAGGCAAGACCACGATGCTGAAGTATATCTCCTTCACCCACGCCGCTGCCCTTGCCGCCAACCAGCCTGAAGCGGGCGAACTGGGCATGGCGCGACTGCCCATCTACGTCCGCATCGGCGAATATGCGAAGGCCCGTAAGACAAGCCCCAACTTGTCCTTGTCGCACTACCTTGCCGAATACTATGGCAGCCACGAGTTTAAGGATGCCCACCTTGCCGCCATGTTCCAGCATTATCTCGATGCGGGCCAGGCCATTGTGCTGCTCGATGGGCTAGATGAAATTGCCATCCCCAGCGAACGGGGGCGCATTGTCGAGCGCATCGCGGAGTTCGTGCGTGCTTACGAAGGCAAGGGCAATCGTTTCGTGGTTAGCAGCCGCGTTGCAGGCTACGAGGCCGCGCCGCTGCACCAGGGTTGGGAGCATTTCAAGATTGAGCGGATGCAGCCAGAGGAGATCCGCGCCTTTATAACCACCTGGAGCAACAAGGTGGCCGAGCTGCAGGTCGAGGGGCGCGGCGCGGCGACAGTGCAGCGGCAGATTGACGACATCATGCAGGCGGTCACGCACAACAAGGGGGTGCAAAGGCTGGCCGCCAACCCACTGCTGCTCACCATTATCTATCTCATCCACAACAACATCGGCAAGCTACCCGACCGCCGCGTGGAGCTTTACGAGGCGGCGGCGATTACCCTCGGCTACGACCTGATGGCAAGTAAAGAGGGCTTCGATACCAGCCTGCTGATTGCGGAAGACGAGCTTTCCTTCGTCCTTGCCCCGCTTGCCTACTGTATGCACGCCAACCTCGATGACGGACTGGCGAACGAGCAGCTGGTGCGCCGTTTCCTGGAGCGCGGCATCGCCGAGTGGCGCACACACCTTGACCGCAGCAAGGCTGCCGACCGTGCCAAGTTGGACAGCATCGTGGACGAGTTCCTTGAGCGGGTGCCGCAGTTTACCGGCCTGTTCGTCGAGCGCGGCATTGACCGCGACGAGCAACTCCTCTACAGCTTCATGCACCTCACCTTCGAGGAGTATTACGCCGCCCGCTATCTGGCAGTATACTACCCCAGCGAGAAGCTGCTGCCGCTACTGCGCCGCCACCTGCACGACCCCCGCTGGGAGGAGGTCATCCTGCTCACCCTCGGCTATCTGCGCTACGTCAGCAAGAAGAAGCGCGAAGCCGAGCAACTGCTCTGGCAACTCTGCCTCGACCCTGACCGCTTCGCTCTCGACCCCCCAGAGAAACGTGAGGAGCGTGAACGCCTCAACCAACTGCTGCACCGCGACCTGCTGTTCGCCCTGCGTGCCTGCGCCGATGGTATCACCCCGCCGCACCTGGATGCGCTGGCCGAGCAGACCCTGGCGATTTACTTCGATACTGATAAGGTCATAGGCAAAGGTCGCTACGCTCGGCTTCGCCAGCAAATAGAGG
>JANXYP010000027.1 GCA_025355955.1 Chloroflexota bacterium | reverse complement strand
TGGAAGGTGAGAAAATGGAACTATCCAAGGCGGTGGAGTATGCCTTGAATGAAGCATAATATCTTAACCTCTTAGGAGGAAGTTCACGCCCGTCCTGATTTCCGCTGCCATTGTTTGGTCTGCGCTTGGTATGTGCCTCAGTCTACATCGCTGACTTCGCTTGGATTTCGCGCTCACCTTCACATACCTTCGCGCTTTGGGCTGCGCCTCGGTCTACACGCTTTCTTCGCTCTGGGCCTCCCGCTCATTCAGCCACTGGCTACTCAGACACCCTTGTGTTAAACTATAGCCGCAACGCGGCCACGTCAGAAATTTGCGAGGATAGTAGAGTTAGCGAAAGGGGCAGCGGGTTGGCAAAGACTTATATTCGATCGGCACTCCGGTTTCTGGTAATATTGAGTGTGCTGGGCGCGTTGTTGGTTGGTTCGGCTGGCACATTCGCCAGGGCGCAGACTGCGGCAATAACTACTCCTACGCCTGCGCCAGGCACCCTACACATCCACGATATTCAAGGCGCGGGTCATATCTCCCCTTACAAGGATCGCATCGTTCGCCAGGTGCCGGGTATCGCCACCGCGCTACGCAGCACCGGCTTCTATTTGCAAGACCCTAATCCCGACTCCAACGATGCCACTTCCGAAGGCATCTTTGTTTTTACCACCTCTGCGCCTACTGTAGCCGTGGGCGACTCCCTACTAGTAAGCGGCACCGTGACCGAGTATCGCTCTGGAGGAGGGGCCAGCGCTAACCTGAGCATCACCGAGATCGGCGCGCCGATCATCAAGCTGGTATCGCACGGTAATTCATTGCCCGCACCGATAACTATCGGTCTTGGCGGGCGTATCCTTCCGCATAAGATTATCGAGGACGACGCAACCGGCGATGCCGAGCGTAGCGGCGTATTCGACCCCAGCAGCGACGGGCTTGATTTCTACGAGAGCCTGGAGGGAATGCGGGTGCAGGTCAATGATGCGGTAGTTGTTGGCCCCACCAAGGTGTTTGGCAGCGGCGCAAGCCAGAATAGCGAGGTGACCGTGCTGGGCGAGGATGGCGCGGGCGCTAGCCTTCGAACCGCGCGTGGTGGTATCATCATCCAACCAGATAACTTCAACCCTGAGCGCATCATCCTCAACGACGTGATGCTACGCGAGGGCGGGCAGAGCCTGCCCCTCGCTAACATCGGCGACCACTTCCCTGGCTCCATAGTTGGCATTATGGACTATAGCTTTGGCAACTATAAGCTGCAACTAACCGAGGACCCGGCGTTCAAAGGGGGCAACCTTAGCCGCGCTGTGATCGCTGACCGCACCAGGGATCAGCTTGAAATTGCCACCTTCAATGTTGAAAACCTCAGCCCCAGCGACCCGATTACCAAGTTCAACACATTGGCGACGATAATTGTAACCAACCTGAAGTCACCTGACATCATCTCGCTGGAGGAGATCCAAGATAACGATGGGCCAACCAACGATGGGGTGGTTAGCGCGACCACCACCTACACTATGCTGGCGCAGGCGGTGGAAAACGCGGGCGGCCCAGCCTACGAATACCGACAGATTGACCCGCAGAACGACCACGATGGCGGGCAGCCGGGCGGCAACATCCGCCAGGGCTTCTTCTTTCGCACCGATGTCGCAGGCCTACACTTCATAGATCGCCCCGGCGGGGGCGCGACTATTACCACCACCTTGATGCTGGGTGCGAGTGGGCCAACCCTATCCACCAGCCCAGGACGTATCGCTCCCAACGACCCTGCCTGGCAGAACAGCCGCAAGCCGCTGGCGGGCGAGTTCAGCTTCAACGGCCACCACCTGTTTGTCATTGGCAATCACTTCGTTGCCAAGCTGGCCGATGACCCGCTGTTTGGTCGGAACCAGCCGCCGACTCGTAGCTCAGAGGTGCAGCGGGCGCAGCAATCGCAGCTCGTCCATGATTTCGTCGCTAGTATTCTCGCCGCCGATGCCCATGCCGATGTTGTAGTAGTAGGCGACCTTAACGATTTCGAATTCTCCCCGGCAGTTGTTGGGCTAAAGGGTAGCCCCCAGATACTCTACGATTTGATTGAAACCCTACCACCCTCCCAGCGCTACACCTATGTATACGAGGGCAATTCAGAGATGCTCGATCATATTCTGGTTAGTGGCGACCTGTTCAAAAACGCTCAGGTGCAGGACGATGTTGTACACGTTAACTCCGAGTTTGCCACTCAGAGCAGCGACCATGAGCCGCAAGTTGCCCGCTTCACCCTACCTGCTGCCAACTCTATCACCACCCTGTCAGCGCCAACTCCGACCCTCCCCAACGGTTCCCCTCTACCGATTAGTGGTCAGGTGATTGACTACAGCAGCCTACTGTTCCTGGGCCTATTGCTGGTGGTAGCTGGTCTCATTATAAACCGAGTGGCGCGGGTTGGCACCATCTTATTCTCCGCAACCCCTCCGCAATGCCTCCGCGCCCGCGTTGGTAAGCAGGCGGGGCATCGCCTCGGGCTGCGCTTCCCATAGCCTGGTCGAGCCTTCGATGTCGGTGAAGAGAAAGGTCACTGTTTCGTTGGACGTATAGTTCAATGTTTCTCCCCAGGGGTTGGTACGTGAGCTTCACTTGCAGAGCAAAAAACGCTCGTCATATAATTCATCGCTAGCTTGCTCGCTTGCTTGCTCGCTGTTGTTTCTCCTGCTCTCCTGATCCCCTGTTATATGTACCCCTGAAACCAACCTTCCCAATTAGGTGGCGATCGCCGTCAATCGCCGCCTTTGTTTCGTAAACGCTGCGCCTTTGGAGATGCGGATGTGGTGATCGTCCTCCCAGCTGTACTTGAAGAGGGTAGGCCCGAGGTGGAGGCGTTGCTTGTGCTACCGTAGCTCGCCGCAGCGTCAACCTTGCTCTTAGTATTACAGCCTCAGTTGCTGGGCAAGATAACGTAGTCACGCTTGGCTTGGACATTAGGCGGCAGGGCGTATGCGATTCGCCCCTACACCAATCTGGCGCATTTATGCTAACTGAGGCTGTAATATTAGGAATGTACCAATTGCGCCCCTAGTGCCGAACAAATCCAACTTACCCGCCGCCAGCGCTACCAGCGACCGACTAGCTACTGATGGTAGCCTGGTAGATCATCACCTCCACATTCCAGTCAGGACCGTACTGAGCGCGACCAGGGCAGCTATGCCAGCCAAGCGACAACGCGACAATCGCTGCACCTCTTCCCAGCTCACCGCCCTGCTGCTTTGCTCCGCAGAAGGTTATACTCGTCGCCTCTGATTATCCCTTGGCGACGCAACTCTTCTAGCTTGGCAAGTTCGCGTTCGAGATCCGCTGCCACTACTGGTATCGGCGCAGAGAGAATCCTCGCTTTCGCTTTATTGAACTCATCGCTGCTCAGGCTCCCCCGGCGGCGCTGTTCATCCAGCTGGCTGATGTCCTGGATAATATCTACGAGGGTAAAAGGCACTGCACTACTCAGAGGAGTTGCTAGTAGCCTGGCTTTCAGGCGGCTGAACTCCTCTCCGCTGAGTACGCCTCGGCGGCGTAGTTCCTCAAGGTAAACTACCTCTTGGATTAGATGATTGGAGATGAGTGGGGCGGATGATGAGACGATGCGAACCTTGGCCCGGCTGAACTCGTCGCCGCTGAGGTTGCCTTGTCGACGACTTTCATCCAGATGCTCAACCTCACTAATCAAGCTGGTTGTCGCCACTGGCTGGCTGCTATCAACCGCAG
This sequence comes from Chloroflexota bacterium, assembly GCA_025355955.1. GTDB lineage: Bacteria > Chloroflexota > Chloroflexia > QHBQ01 > QHBQ01 > QHBQ01. The sequence continues at coordinate 21,488 of JANXYP010000027.1, read as the reverse complement.
CGCGGAGTAGCTGTCCTTTCAGCTTACTAAACTCATCGCCACTGAGTATCCCGCGTCGGCGCAGCTGCTCCAAACTATCTACTTCACCGCTAAGATGGGCGGAGGCAAGCGGCAGATAAGCAAGTCCCGCCTTTGCCTTGCTGAAATCTTCGCCGCTGATTGTTCCCTGCTGACGCAGATGCGCTAGCTGCTCAATCTCGGCGAAGAGTAGGCCGAGCGCCAGGGGCTGAGTTGTCTGCAAGGGTGCGCTGAACAGTTGTTGCGTTTGCCGCCGGAACTCGTCACTGCTTATTTGGCCTTGTCTACGCAGCTGCTCCAGCCGCTCAATCTCGCTGCTATAAAACATCTCGGTTCGCTCCTTTCAGCCTAAAGGCGTTATCATCGCCTTATATACAATGCCTGCCATCTCGTCGCGGCGAATGCTCTGGTTGGGCCGGAAACTGTGGTCGGGGTAGCCGCTGACCACCCCCTTATGCGCGGCGGTCTCGATGGCAGTGTAAAACACGTTACTCGGTGCCACGTCCACGTAGCTCTGGCCCCCTTGCGGGGTATATAGCGGATAGCCAGCGGCGCGCCCTACCAGCTTGGTGAGTTCGGCCCTGGTAATCGCCCGGTTGGGCAGGTAGCAGGGGTAGGCTACCCCGGCCGCCTGGCAGCTGGGCTGGTCGTAACCCTGGAGTATGCCAGCGGCGAAGCCGGTCTCGATATAGAGGTAGGCGTAATATGCGGCTGGCACATCGCTGAAACTCTGGTTGCCGGGGGTGACTAGCGGCAGGCCAAAGCCCAGCACCACGATCTTGGCAAACTGGGCGCGGGTCGAGGTGCCGGACGGCTGGTAGTGGCTAGGGTCGATGCCGTTAACTACCCCTCGACAATAAAGCTGCGCGATTGCCTGGTAGAACACGTCTGCCGCGATGTCCACAAACGGGACGACGCAAGCGGTGGGGGTGGGCGACAGCGCCGCTGGTGGCGTAGGCGTGACTGCCCCACTCAGGAGGGGCGCGTACATCAAGTCGTCCGGCCAGTTGTCGCGGGGATTGGTGAAGTTGTAATTGTTCCAGGCCACCACCCAGCTGCCGTTCGCGTAGATGAGGTGGCCGGGGTCGCTCTCGTGGCCGGGGGTGTTGAAGGTGAGCTGCGTCACCTGATCGGGATGCCAGCCGCTGGTTACATCACCCTGGGCGAGGAATACGTCACCGTTAAGCTGGTTGGCGGGCCGCCCCAGCCGCCCGAAGATGGCGAATAGCTGCCCGCTGACCGGGTCCAGTTCCACGCTGTTGCCATTGGTGCAGTACCAGTGACCGCTGTCCAGGCTGAGGGTGTAGGTGGTCATCGCCGTGCTGCCGATCGCGTAGCTGCCGAGGTAAGGCTCACGTGGCGCGGACTGGTAGTCGCCCTCGATTGCACAGTATTCGAGGTAGAGCGTTCCCTGATACAATACCCCGGCGGGTCTTGAGCCGTTGCTATCGCCGCCTACCAGTCTGATGAAGTCGCTGCCCCATGGTTGGGCAGGGTTCGCGCCGTTAATCGAAACCCCCAGTATGTTGCTGCCGGGGCCGGGGTCCTCGCCCCAGTAGAGGTATTCGTGGCTGCCGTCGTAGAGGAGGCGACCATAGCCGCCCCCGTTGACCCCGTAATGGTTCATGTCGAATGCAACCGCAGTTGTCCAGCTATTACCGTCGCTGGTGGTGGCGAAGTAGGGTACGCCGTCCAGGAAATAGACGAGGTCCAGCCGCTCCCCGCTGCTAGCCGGTACGTCGAGCAGGGTAGGGTCATAGGCGCTCCGGTAATGGACGCTGACCAGCGCCGCAGGCGCAGTCCAGCCACCACCCGCCAGCTGATGGGTGAGGTAAAGCTGATTGAACTGGCCGTCCTGGTCGGATTGGGACCAGATGAGGTAGACCAGGCCGGAGAATAGCGCCATCTTCGGGCCAATCACCTGGCTATCCGGCCCGTTACTCACGTTAAAGGTGGTAGTCAGCGGCCAGGTCGCGCCGCCGTCGTCAGACTCGCGCAGCACCGCTAGCTGCTCCATACTATTCACCGCATAGGTTCGTCCGCCAGGCAAGTTTAGATAGTCGCTGGCGTAGCTATCGCGCAATCCCTCGAAGATGCTGGCCGGGGCCAGATGGTAATCGTCGTGGGATGGCCTCGTTTGTGCAGTGGGCGTGCTAGCCACCGCGAGCAGCAGCAGCGCCGCCAGCATCGTTGGTGTCGCCTTCATCAGCATAACCACCTCCCCATCCACCTTGATTGCCAATCAGACCATCGCTACGCAGCCGCTACGCAGCGCCGCCTTTATCTTCGCGACCCCCGGTGATTGAAGCCGATCAACCCGGCGTGGCGGTTAGCCGCGTCGCACACCCCTGGTGGTATGAGCTTCTTGATCGGCACTAGCTCGACTGCTCGTCTCATTGCCCCTCTCCTATTATACCCCTTATATGTCCAACAGTCAATAGTTACCCAGCAGGTATGGTTTTAGTTCTCTGTTGGGAAGCGCCCTATGCTAGAATTGGGGAGAGGAGAGCAAAGTTGCCGAGCATCAAGCCGAACGTACTGCGTAATCTGCGCCGCCGCATCCACCTTAGCCAGGAGGAGGTGGCCGGCAGGGCGGGGATCACCAGTTCATATCTTTCGCGGCTGGAAACTGCGCCTCAGAACGAGAACCCCAGCGATGATGTGATTGTGATGCTGGCGCGCGTGTTCGCGGTACCGCCATCCGACCTCTATGACCTTGAGCTTGCTAATGTGGCACAGGAAGAACTCCATCAGGCCATTCGCAAGATGGAGCTGGCAGAGATAATTGCGATTCGCTATAGTGTGAACGAGGAGTTCGCCGCGTACCTGGCGCAGACTGAGGATGATAATATTAGGGCGAAGATCGCGCTTGAGCAGTTGGAGAGTAAAGCCGGGGGCAGGCCATTCTACCACCGCAGTAGCCAGAAAAGCTGACCACATGCGGGGCAGTGTTGTGATTGTGCAGGTTTAGAAATTATGTATGACGCGCTATAGTAAGCAGACGATGTGCTTGCCTTTCCCCACCCTGAACCACCTAACCTCAACAACCTTCCAAACTATAGCCTAGGTATGACTTCTGAGATCAATGATTTCGTAGCGGCCGCTCCCGAAGGTGGCCCCGCTACCGACATGGGTGAGCTCGCCCCAGGCAAGTAGCTCCCGCAGCGGGGTAAGTTCTCCGCGCAGTTCCATTGTTCCCTCCACCGCCCAACCAAGCGCACTTAGGTAATCCTCCTCATCTGACCGCTCGGTAGCGCTGCTCCTTACCCGCACCTTGCGGGCAGCGCGAACCAGCGCCAGATCATCAAACGGATAGCGACCAATTTTCCACAACACTTCCATGCGGGCAAGTAGCTCACGCACCAGCATCCTAAGCAGCGTGCTATCACGGGGCGGGCGCTTACGCTCGGCTGGTGCGAAGGGGGTGATGAAGTGAAGCCACAAGCGGCTACTTGAGAGCTGCTCGGCATAGGCGGCGACCTCTTCGGCCTTAATCAGGAGGCTGGGCATGACGGCAAGCTGCTGCCAGGCACTAAACAGCCGTTCAGCCGCGCCTCGATAGGGTTGAACCGCCCATACCTCCTCCAGAGTAAGATGCCCCTGCCCCAGCCCGTCGGCCTCGAGGGCTAGCGCGGCGGTGAGTAGCGCGGGAAAGCGTGATGCCTCACTGCCGAAGAGGGTAACCCCAAAAGAGAGCGGATCGCCGCTGAGGTAGTCAGTTTGCGAGGTTAGCGGCGGCGCGATAACGTAGTCGCTAAGGGCGAACTTAAGTCCCAGTTGCTCGAGCGCCCGCCGCAGGGCCGCGTTTATTTCCACCCCCCGCTCCCAGCTTAGGATGATTGGCGTGACCACCTCGTAATCCAAGCGAAGTTTCAGAATGTCCATCCCAGCCTCCGATAGCAAGTGTAGTGCTGCCCCAGTTTATACTCGCGGTATGGTAGTACCACCAGCCGCGAGGTGCGCTTACCTGCGGCACTGAAGTCGGCCAGGTACTGTACTACCCCGTCAGCCGGGAACCTCTCAGCGGAGCCAAGCTCACGGGTGAGGTAGGTATACTGCGGCGGCAGGTCGGGGGCAAGGCTGGGTTCGCTCGCTAGTTGCACCAACGCGCCAGCGCTGCCTACCTGGGTGATATGAGAGAGCGCGAAGCTCGCAATAGCTTCACCACCGCCGAAGGCAATACCGAGCGGCCCGCTATACGTAACCTGCTGACCCCCGTAAAGGCCTTCACTGACGACTGCGTATTCCGGTAGCTGGCAGGCAAGCTCAAGCGTGTATATGCTGGGGTCCAGCATATCACTATTCTGGGGTTCGCTAGCGAAGCGTACCGCTTGGGCCAGAGCCGCTTTCCACGCCGCAGCCGCAGGGCAGAGCTGATGGCGGCCGAGGGTGAGGGGGCCGAGCGCGAGATACTCGCTGATGAGCCAGGTCATAATTTACTCCTCCAATCCATTTGGTTAGGGGCGCGTTCGCTGAGGTCGGCAATGCGCTCGGCGAGTTCCCCCGCGCTATCGAACTCGGCAATTTCCAACCCACCCCCGCTATGCAAGCGATTAAGAATGGTACCGAGCCGCCTGGCCTCGGCGATGTAATCATCGTTCAGCGGACTGACCAGCGGCGCACTGACCACGCCGCTGGTCCAGCAGATGTACCCTCGGCAGTCGGTAAGGTGTGCCAGGTTGTTGGATGAGGGTATTGCGGGTAGGTTGGATACCACCTGAAGCACGCTCGATAGTAGGATTTGGTAGCGACGAGCGCGTTCAGCCTGGTTTATGACGTAGCTAGAAGTGTGGTCATTGAATCCGATGCGAGCTGCCTCAACTCTAATCATAAAGGCATATGTGCCGCTGACCTCCCGCCGCCCCGGCAGAGGCGAATGCGCTTGAAGGGCGAACTGCTGGGTAATGACTCGCTGCGGCAGACCCACCATCCAGGCGAACTGGGTTACCCCACTGCGAGTTCCAGATGCGCCACCGAAGATGCCCGCCAGGTCACTCAAAGCGTCCAGACGAATGATGGTGCCAAGTAGCGAAGCCGCGGTCATGCCGCTGAACTCTTCACGGCCCTGCGCGATGTCCCAGCCGGCCCGCTCCAGTCTGCCAGTGCGACTGCCCTCGCTGAGGGGAAGACCGCTGGCAGTGGCGAGCTTACGCAGGCACTCAGCCTGGGCATATCTGAAGGCGGCCGGTGCGATTGCGTCCGACATCTGAATCTCGCCATCGGGGCTTACCAGGGTTACGTTGCCACGCACAATCCTGCTCATGTCGGCTCTACCATACTGCCGTAGCGCAAGCGTAAGACGCGCACATATGCTGATTGAGTAGATGTCAAGCTCTTCGCCCATTGTTTTCCTCCTGTTAGTTACGTTAGTTGATATTAAATGCGCCGCGCTCCTTTGCCTGCTTGCGCGCATAACGCTCAACAGGAAGGACAAGGGAACAAGAAGCAGACGAGCTGGCACGCTAGCAAGCGCTGAATGTTGGCTGCCCCGCCCAGGTTTTGCAATCACCATGCTGCTGCGAAGCTCCACCGGCAAGCCGAAGTGCGGTTGCGGGTGAGTAGTCGGCATATCGGTGGCGGAGGGCAAAGAGGCCAGTGGGCGCAAGCACCTCGGCGCTTTACACCGCTTGCCTGCACCCGGCGCCTTTCCCAGGTCGAAGTACCATAGTGGCCCAGCACTCCCAGTTATATGCTTCCTCCTGCAACTGGGTAATAAAATGCCCGACCTCTCCACCCCAGGTTGGGGTAGAAGGGGTCGGGCCGCATCTAGCGAAGGGCTGGTCTCTATTGGACCAGGACACCCGAATATTCATTTGCCGCTGCTGAGTATTATAGCACCGCTGTGCTGATTTTGCAACCCAGGTTTCGTTCAAACCAGGGCTTTTTCTTAAACCTTGCTTTACCCTCAAATCCTCGCTGCTTTCACACTTTGTAGGCCAGCTACTTACGCTCAGAGATGGTGTCTATGAAAAAGCCCTGGCGCCCAAACGAGCATAGTTAGCCTCACGAACTGAGGGAGGCCGTCATACTAAGAGGAGGGCGATGTATACCTGTCCGTCGCCTTGTCACTGTGATATAATCCCTGTGGAAGGGCGCAGGTTGATAGTTCGTGCGGGTCGCTTGCCTGCGATTGTGCGTGCGATTATTAAGTGAGGAGCAAGGATGGCGCGGGTTGCGGTACTACATGGTTCATGGGTAGAGGACGAGAACGCTGGCCGATTCGTCTTTTGGGGTGAACGGGCGCACGAGCAATTCGCACTGCCTGCTGGCGACGATCGCTTCCCACCCTACCCTTATGCGCTCGGCTCTGAGCAGTCAAACTACGGCTATGGTGGTTACAACCGTCACGGCTACAGCTACGGCTACTACGACCCCATCCCCCCCAAGGAGCTGACTCGCCTGGTCGAATGGGGGCTGGCGGAGCAGGAAGCCGATCTCTACCACCAGAGCCGCGCCAAACCAGTGCAACTGTTTGCTGCGCTCCCCGACGGTGAGCATCGGCTGGCAGGCTGGCGGGTAAGCGGTGTGGGGGTGAATGCGGGCAATGCGCTAACCGTGCTGAACCGCATCGCTCGTCTGCCCCTGGCCTCCCATGGTGTTGGTCTGCACGATCAACTGCCCGTATATGACGAGTCGCATATCCAGACGAAATTCGATCACGTCGGCCCCGACCTGCTGTTCTGGGCAGCAGCGGCGCGGCTGGTGCGCGAACTGCTGGCGAGTGGCCGCTACATCCCCGCCGTGGCGATGGATGGCGACAACTGGCGGGCGCTGTGGCAGGCAGCCATCGACGACCCTGCCGACGAGACGAGAGTCGCTCGCCTGATCGCAACGATGCCACCAGCTTGCCGCGCATTGGCCGCCACCGAGCAAGAGCTATTGCAGATGGTGGAGGGCCAGCCACCCAGCGCCGAGCTGATGCTGCGCCGCTTCCTCGACGGGATGATTGACGGCCTGGTACGCCTGGCAGTGAAGGGTGATTACGCCATCCGCCCCACCGCTAGCGGCGAGGCGCTGCGCTGGGTCAAGTCGCTCTACGCCCAGCAACCCTACGCTCACCCCAACGATAACTCGCCGATCGTCAGCGGCTACGTCAATTGGCGCGGTATCAAGCTGGATCCCGCCACGCGCTATCGGGTCGTCCTCCGCCTCGAACCGCCGGATGAGCAGGTGGAGGGCGCTGACGAATCGGACAGCGATGAGTGGCGGCTGGTCTTCTTGCTGCAAGCACAGGACGACCCCAGCCTGCAAGTACCCGCCGCGTTGGTCTGGCACTCGCCTATGCAGTTGCCAGCCGATCTGCAGCCCGCCCGCGCCCGCCAGAAGCTGCTGGCGGCGCTAGGCCAGGCGGTTATTGCCTTCCCGCCACTGGCCCGCTATCTGCCTGCCGCCGACCCCAGCGACATTACCCTGAGCATCGACGAGGCTTACGCCCTGCTCCGCTACGGCCTGGCCGCGTTTGAGCAACGCAGCCTCCCCCTCATTGTCCCTGGCTGGTGGCTGAAACAGCCCAAACTCAGCGCGCACCTAAGTTTGCAAGCAGAGGGCAACGAGCCGAGCGGCTTCTTTAGCGTTGAATCGCTAGTGCTATACGACTGGCAAGTGGCGATTGGCAATGCCCAGCTCGACCCCGCCGAGTTCGCCCGCCTGGCCCAACTGAAGCAGCCGCTGGTGAGAGTCAAAGGCCAGTGGATGGAACTCAGCCCCACCGAGCGTGAAGCCATCCTCAAGCTGGTCAAGCAGAATGGTAAGCGGGTAGGATTGGGCGAGGCGGTGCGGCTGGCGATGGGTGGCCTGCCCGAAGCGCCAGGGGGTTTCGCCGACACCAGGGTGCGGGCCAGAGGCTGGCTCAAGCGGCTGTTCGACAGCCTGGATGAGAGCAAGCTGGAAGACCTACCCCAACCCACCAGCTTCGTGGGTGAGTTGCGCCCCTATCAGGTGCGTGGCTACTCGTGGATGGCCTTCCTGCGCCGCTACGGGTTGGGCGCGTGCCTGGCCGACGATATGGGTCTGGGCAAGACGGTGCAATTGCTCACTCTGCTGCTGCGCGAACAGGAGGCCAGCGCCAGCGGCCCGACCCTGTTGATCTGCCCTACCAGCGTGGTTGGCAACTGGCAGCGTGAGGCCGCCCGCTTCACCCCCAGCCTCAAGGTGATGGTGCATCACGGCGCGGCGCGGCGCAAGGGCGAGGATTTCGTCGCTGAGGCCCAGGCCCACGACCTGGTGATCAGCAGCTACAGCCTGCTGGCCCGCGACGAAGCGATGCTGTCCGAGGTGGGCTGGCGCACCGTGGCGCTGGACGAGGCCCAGAATATCAAGAACCACAACACCAAGCAGAGCCGCGCGGTAAGGCGCATCCCCGCCGCGCACCGCATTGCCCTGACCGGCACGCCGGTGGAAAACCGCCTGGCCGAGTTGTGGAGCATCATAGACTTCCTCAACCCCGGTTACCTGGGCAGCAGCGAACAGTTTCAGCAGCGCTTCGCCCGCCCCATCGAGCGCCTGGGTGACCAGCCAGCGCTTACCCAACTGCGTAAGATTACCGCCCCGTTCCTGCTGCGGCGGCTGAAGAGCGACCCCCGCATCATCCAGGATCTGCCGGACAAGAACGAGATGAAAGTGTACTGCAACCTCACCGTAGAGCAGGCCACCCTCTATCAGGCGTTCGTGCAGGAGATGATGGCACAAATCGAACGCAGTGACGGCATGGCGCGGCGCGGTCTGGTACTTAAGATGCTGCTACGGCTTAAGCAACTGTGCAACCACCCCGCCCACTTCCTGGGCGACCATTCCAAACTGGAGGGGCGTAGCGGCAAGCTGGCCCGCCTCAGCGAGATGCTGGAGGAGGCGCTGCAGGAAGGCGACAAGGCGCTGATCTTCACTCAGTTTGCAGAGATGGGCGCGATGCTGCAAACCTATCTGCAAGAGCGCTTCGGCAGCGAGGTGCTGTATCTGTACGGTGGCACCGAGCGCAGCCAGCGCGAACGGATGATTAGCCGCTTCCAGATTGGCCCACCCACCATCTTCGTGCTGTCGCTGAAAGCGGGCGGGCTGGGCCTAAACCTGACCGCCGCCAACCACGTCTTCCACTTCGATCGCTGGTGGAATCCAGCGGTGGAGAACCAGGCTACTGACCGCGCCTACCGCATCGGCCAGACCCGCAACGTGCAGGTGCATAAGTTTATCTGCGTGGGAACGCTAGAGGAGCGCATCGACGCGCTGATCGAGAGCAAGAAGGCGCTGGCCGAGAGCGTCATCGATGGCGAGTCCGACGGCTGGCTGACCGAACTGAGCGCCGCCGATTTGCGCGCACTGGTGCGCCTCAGCGCCGAAGCGATTGGAGATTAGCGATGAGTGTAAGCGCTGAGGTGTGGCTATCGATCTGGCAGGCACGGCTAAAGGATCGGGCCACCAAGGCCAATTTTAATTACGGGCGGGCCGCCGCCAACGGTGGTGGGGTGAAGCGGGTGAAGGTGCAACCCGGCCTGGCGACCGCCAGGGTGTCGATGACTTATTATGGTTCGCATGGGCCGGAGCGGGCTACTGTCATCCTGCCGATCCTGCCCGACGCGCTATGGGATGAACTGACCGCCCTCTTGCGCGAGGATGGCACGCTGCTGGCACGGCTGCTGACCGGCACTCTGCCCGACGAACTCGAACACCGCTGTGTAGCGGTGGGCTTGTCACTGCTACCTACGCCGGAGCAGGTCAAGGTCAAGTGCGAGTACGACGGGCCGGATTACTTCTGCAAACACGTAGTCGGCCTCTGCTACAAGCTGGGACAGATGGTGGCTGCTGACCTTTTCGTGGCGCTGCACCTGCGCGGGCGCAGTCGCCAGCAGCTACTCGCCCCCTTCGGTCTGGCCGAAGCCGAGCCGCCCACCACGCCACTGCCCGGCGACTTTGCTGCATTTTGGCACCTGGATGCGACTACGCTGCCCAGCCCCGCCCGGCTTGCGCCCCTGGACGCTCCACCGCAGCCGCTTGCCACCATGGGCAACCCGCCATTCTGGCGCGGGCGCGAGAGCCTGGTCGTGCGCGTCACCCCCACCTACCAGCGCGTCAGCGACATCGCCATGCGCCTGCTTATCGACGAGGACTAGTAATAGCAGCGAGGCTGGAGTTGACCGCCAACCCTGCTGTTATTGCTTGCCGCGCCTGGCATTCATGCACCGCGTCAGGCTGCTTTTTGTTCGTCGTCGCGATCGTTCGTAGGGGCGAACAACGGTTCGCCCTGGCCCACTTCACAGCGGCACAATACGAATTAGTATGATTATCCCTCCTTCCGGAGTTCGCGCCGGTGATGGCGGTCGGCGGTAGCATCATCGTATTTCGCAGCAGCGCGCAGCGCAGCAGCGCGACTGCTGCTGGCTACGCTATCACCGGGGTCTAGTTCGAGGGCAGTATCGAGGTCGGCAATACCTGCGGCATACTCGCATCGGCTGACGCGCAGGCAGCCCCGCTTGCTATAGGCAGCTGCATAATTCAGATCGAGTTCTAGCGCAGCGCTGAAATCGGCAATCGCAGCGTCGTACTGGCGCAACTCAATGTAGCAAACCCCGCGCAGGTAGTGGATGGTGGCATCATCGGGGTCGAGCGTCAGCGCGCTACCGAAGCTAGCAGCGGCGGCATCGTACTGCTGCATTCTGCCTTGGATCATCGCAAAGTTGCAGGTGTAGGATACGCTCCAGCCCTTGCTGGCCTCGATGCTGCTGGCATCGAGGGTCATCGCCTGGGTATAATCGGCAATCGCCTGCTCGTATTGCTGTAGGTTACGGTATACTTTACCACGCTCACAATAAGCGGCAGCGTCAGCAGGGTTGCGCTCAATTGTGCTAGTGGCAGCCGCCGCTGCCTGTAGCCAACCACTCAAGCGAGGCTGGACCGCAACCAGCCAACCTTGTTCCGCACTGCTCTGCGCTACCGCACTATTGTCGTCAATTGGATATTTGCTCATCGTTCCTTCTCCTCTTGTTTACTCAGAATCACGATCGACGCGGAAGTTGAGCAAATTGTACCTTATGAATAGGTATAGGCTGTTGGGTCTTGTTGGGTTCTTTGTCTGTTTTCGAGGCTTACAACCGCCGAGTAGCAAATCAAACCCCCTGCCTTCACCTTTTCTTCATCCCCATCTGGTAACATAAACTTGCAGCAATGCTTCATCAGTGCCAGTACATCTTACTATTACAGCCTCACTTGCTGGGCAAGACAGCGTAGTTACGATTGGCCTTGACACTGAGCGGCAGGGTGTATGCGATTCGCCCCTACACCAATCTGGCGCATTTATGCCAACTGAGGCGGTAATATTATAAATCGAGGAGAAACTGTGAACAGCAAACGCCCCACTGGCCCCGCCCTGCTCGGGCTGGGGCTGAGTATCCTGCTACTGGGTGGCTGTGGTGTAACTAGCCCCGCGCCGACCACCAGCACCACCACGCCGGTAGTCAGCATCTACCAATCCGCAGCCTCGCCGACTACGGTCGCGCAGGCACAACCCGTCTCGCCTACCGCGCCCCCACCAATCACCGTTGTAGCGGTCAGTTTCACCGCTGGTACTGCGACCAACCCCACCCCCTCCACAGCGGTGTCAGGAACAGCCACGGTGCTGCCGACCGAGCCGCCAGTCGCGCCGGAGCAGAATCCGCCTGGCGATATTCCGGATACGCAGGCATTCGTCAAGTACAGTTCGGCGACGGGTGGCTATGAGCTGCAAGCGCCGGAGGGCTGGGCCAGAACCGAGCGGGACAGCGACGTTAGCTTCAGCGACAAGCTGGACGGCGCGATCGTTGCCGTCACCAGTGCCACTGCTGCTCCGAGCGCTAAGGATGCAACCCAGATCGCGGCGGCCTTGACCCGCAGTGGGCGGGCGGTACAGATGGGGCAGATCAAAGATGTCAACCTCGCGGGTGGACCAGCGGTGATGATTGAGTACAGCTCGAACTCCGACCCCAACCCGGTTACTGGCAAGCAAGTGCGGCTGGAAAACAACCGTTACCTGTTCTGGCAGGCGGGGCGGCTGGCAACCATCACCCTCTATGCTCCGCTCGGCTCGGACAATGTAGACCAGTGGAAACTGATGGTGGAGAGCTTCAGGTGGACAAAGTGACGAACGTACTTGCAGGTTTTGACCTGTACCGCTTCTACCACGCCGGTGAGGATGAGACTCTGGCCTTGCGCGGAGTGAGCATCAGCCTGGCCGCCGGTGAACTGGTGGCGGTGATGGGGCCAAGCGGCTCTGGCAAGTCCACCCTGCTCGCCTGCCTGGCCGGTCTCGATGAGCCGGATGGCGGCCACGTCGAGATACTGGGTCGCCGCCTGACCCGCCGCCCCGAAGCGGAGCGGGCAAAGCTACGCGCCGCGCAGATCGGCGTGCTGTTGCAGAGCGGCAACCTGTTCGATCACCTGTCGGTGGAGGACAACATCCGCGTGCAAATGCGTCTGGCTAACAAATACGATGAGGGCAGGATTAGCGAATTGCTGGACCTGGTAGGCATCACTAGCCGACGGCGGGCGCGACCCGCCCAGCTATCCGGCGGTGAGGCGACTCGCGCCGGGCTGGCGGTGGCGCTGGCCGCTGACCCGCCGGTGCTGCTTGCTGATGAGCCGACTGGCGAGGTAGATGCCGAGACCGAGGCCCGCCTACTGGAGTTGCTTACCGCGAGGGGGCGCAGCGGTGCGGCCACCCTGGTTGCCACCCACAGTGCCGCGCTGGCGGGGCAGGCAAGCCGCGTGGTGCAGCTACGCGATGGGAGGGTCGAGGGTGAATGAAGCGCTGGTTAGAGCCGCAAACATTGGTCGCACTTATGGCGAAGGTGAGAGCGCGGTGGTCGCACTACGCTCCGCCAGTTGCGAAGTAGCGCCCGCCAATCGCATCGCCATCGTGGGGCCGAGCGGCTCTGGTAAGTCCACCCTGCTGGCGCTACTGGGCGGCCTCGACCAACCCAGCAGCGGGGTGATTAGCTGGCCGCTGTTGGGGGCGCAGGCAGGGCTACGCCCAACCAAGGTGGCTTTCGTCTTCCAGACCCCTAGCCTGCTTGCCCCCCTATCGGTGGTGGAGAACGTCGAGCTACCGCTGCTGCTGGGCCGGGTGGGGCGGGATGAAGCCAGGCAGGCCGCGCTAGCTGCGCTGGATCGGCTTGAGCTACGCGCCCTTGCCGACAAGCTACCGGAGGAACTATCCGGCGGTCAGGCGCAGCGGGCCGCGATCGCCCGCGCACTCGCCTACCGACCCAGGCTCATTCTCGCCGACGAGCCGACCGGCCAGCTTGATCAACCCACCGCCCGCCATTTCTTCGATGTGCTGCTCGCCATCCTGGCTGGCAGCGACACCGCGCTGGTGGTGGCAACCCACGACCATGAGATTGCCGCGCGGATGGCCGAGGTGTGGCAAATGCAGCACGGCACGTTGGAGGTACCCAGATAGTGCTGACCACCCTTTGGCTCAAGGGCATCATTGCCTACCGTTTCCGCCGCCTGTTCGCCGCGCTACTCGGCGTGGCCCTGACCGTGGCGCTGCTGGGCGCGCTGGGCGCGTTTATCGCCAACGCCTCCGCCTCGATGACCGCACGGGCGATCGCCGATGTGCCAGTCGACTGGCAGGTGCAGCTTACCTCCGGCGCTAATAGCGGCGCAGTAGTCACCGCGCTGGGTCAGGTGAGCCACTACCGCGCCGTCGAGCAGGTGGATTACGCCAGCGTGAACGGCTTCAGCGCGAACGTGAGCGGCACGGTGCAAACCACCGGCGCGGGCAAGGTCATCGGCCTCAGCCCGCAGTACGCTACCAGCTTTCCCGCCGAACTGCGCCTCCTGCTCGGCAGCAGCAACGGCGTGCTGGTGATGCAGCAGACCGCTGCCAACCTGCACGTCAGCATCGGCGACCACGTAACCATTGCCCGGCCCAACCTGCCCGATGCGACCGTGACCGTGGCGGGTATCGTCGACCTGCCCCAGGCTGACTCGCTGTTTCAGGCGGTGGGCGCGCCAGCGGGCCTCGCCCCCACCGCCCCACCCGACAACGTGCTGGTACTCCCCCGCGACCTCTGGCACCAATTCTTCGATGCTCAGACGGCGGCGCGGCCCGATACGGTGCATACTCAGCTTCACGTACGGCTTGCCGCTGACCTACCGCCCGACCCCGCAGCTGCTTACGTCTATGTGCAGCAACTCGCCAATAATCTCGAAGCCCGTCTGGTTGGGCAAGTGGTAGTGGGCAACAATCTGGCGGCACGGCTGGGTGGGGTGCGCGAGGACGCGCTTTATGCACAGGTGCTATTTCTCTTCCTCGGCCTACCGGGTGCGGTGCTGGCCGCGCTGCTCACCCTGGCGGTGGCTGCCGCAGGTGCCGAACATCGCCGCCGCGAACAGGCGCTGCTGCGCGTGCGTGGCGCGTCCACCGCCGAACTGCTGCGCCTGGCAAGCGTCGAGGCGATCACGCTCGGCCTGGGTGGGGTCGTACTCGGCCTCATCCTCGCCTATGTCGCTACCCTGAGCATCGCTGCCGATGCCAACCTGCTGGCCACGACTACCCTACCCTGGACCATTCTAGCCGCCGTGGTTGGCCTGCTACTCGCCCTCTTTGCCGTGCTGTACCCAGCCTGGCAGTCGGCGCGACGTTCGACGGTGGCGGGGGCGCGGCTGGTGGTGGGGCGAACCGGCGCACCGCTCTGGCAGCGGCTCTATCTCGACCTCGCCCTGCTTGCGATTGCCGCTTTCTCCTTCTGGCAAACCGCTAGCAGCGGCTATCAAATTGTGCTTGCCCCTGAAGGAGTGGCCCAGACTGCCGTCGACTACACTTCTTTCCTCGCGCCCTTGTGTCTCTGGCTGGGCGTGGGCCTACTCACGATGCGGTTGTGGCGAGTAGCGCTGACTCGCGGTCGCGCCCTGGTTGCCGGGCTGCTCCGTCCTATTGCCCAGGGGCTATCGCGCTTGGTGGCTGCTGCACTAGGCCGCCAGTCGCCAACCCTGGTGCGCGGCGTGGCCCTGGTGGCGTTGGCCTTCTCGTTCGCCACCGCCACCGCCGTGTTCAATACTACCTATAATACCCAGGCGCGGATTGACGCGCAGCTAACCAACGGCGCGGACGTGACCGTGACCGGCACCAGCGCCGCTCCGGCTGGCCCGCTGCTGGGCCAACTCGCCGCGCAACCCGGGGTAGCCGCTGCCCAGCCGCTGATGCACCGCTTCGCCTACGTGGGCAGCGACCTGCAAGACATCTATGGGGTCGACCCCCAGCGCATCGGCAGCGCAACCAATGTGGCAAACGCCTTCTTTGCCAACCGCGATGCGGCGGCCACCCTTGCGCTGCTCGCCCGCACCCCCGACGGCGTGCTGGTTTCGGCGGAGACGGCTAAGGACTTCCAACTGGCGCTGGGCGATCAGTTGAGCCTGCGCTTGCAGACGGGCGCGGATCGGCAGTATCATGCCGTAACCTTCCACTTCATCGGGGTGGTACGCGAGTTTCCCAGCGCGCCGAAGGACTCGTTCCTGGTCGCCAACGCCAGCTACATCGCGGCGCAGAGCGGCAACCCCACCGCCGAGATCGTGCTACTACGGGCGAATGGCAGCGCCAAAGATCTGGCCGCGCAGGTGCGCCCCCTGGTCGGCAGTGTGGCCGGAGCGCGTGTCACCGATCTGGGGCAGACCGCGCAAGCGATTAGCTCCAGCCTGACCGCCGTAGACCTGGGCGGGCTGACCCTGCTGGAACTGACCTTTGCGATACTGCTGGTGGCAGGGGCTAGTGGGCTAGTGCTAGCTCTCGGCCTGGCCGAGCGGCGGCGCACCTTCGCCATCCTTACTGCGCTGGGGGCAAGCGACCGCCAGCTTGGCGCGTTCTTCTGGAGCGAAGGGCTAATCGTGCTGCTGGGCGGCGGTATCATCGGGCTGGCGCTCGGCTTCGGCCTGGCCCAGATGCTGGTCACGGTGCTGACCGGCGTGTTCGACCCCGCGCCGGAGGCGCTCTCCGTTCCCTGGCTCTACCTGGCCGCGCTAGCCCTGGCGGGGGTGGTGTCTACTGTGGTCGCCGTTCTCAGCGTGCGCGTGTTCTCGCGGCGGGCAGTGGGCGAGGCGCTACGCGAGATATAGACAAGGCGTGGTACAATAGGGGAAGGAGGCAGCGACGCTATGCACGTGCTGGTGGTCGAGGATGAGCCAAAGATTGCCGCTTTCATCGCCCGTGGGTTGGGCGAGGAGGGCTATGCGGTGGACGCGGCCTACGATGGCGAGGAAGCGCTGACGCGGCTGGCGGTGGAGCAGTACGACATCATCATCCTCGACCTCCTGCTGCCCAGGCGCAACGGCTTTGAGGTTTGTCGCGAACTGCGACGGCAGGGCATTGTCACGCCGGTGTTGATGCTCACCGCCCGCAGTCAGGTGGGGGATCGGGTGCAAGGGTTGGACAGTGGAGCCGACGATTACCTGCTCAAGCCGTTCGCATTCGAGGAACTGCTTGCCCGCCTACGGGCGCTCAGTCGTCGCCCAGCGCAGACCCGGCCCACCGTCTTGCAGGTGGCGGATCTCACCCTCGACCCAGCCCGCCGCGAGGTCAGGCGCGGCGGCAGGCTAATCACGCTGGCGGCCAAGGAGTACAGTGTGCTTGAATTGCTGCTCCGCCATGCGGGCCAGACGCTCAGTCGCGCCCAGATTGCCAGCCATGTGTGGAGCTACGATTTTTTCAGCGAGTCCAACCTGGTAGATGTCTACATCCGCAGTCTGCGCCGCAAGCTGGACGACGACTTCGAGCCAAAGCTGCTGCATACCGTGCGTGGGTTTGGCTACCTGCTGTCCGAGAGGGAGAGTGATGTGGCGACGTAGTCCCATTCGCGTGCGCCTGACCCTGTGGAGCGTGGCGCTGCTAGGGCTGATGCTGCTGGCCTTCAGCGTAGTGCTATACGCGGCGCTCTCCCACAACCTCTACCAGCAGGTCGACGACGACCTGCTGCTGGCGGCGCGACAGGCCACCAGCGAGATCGGGCAGGAGGGCGGGCAATTCACCCTGGCGAGCATCGGCAATGATGGGGCGATGGGGGCCTTGCGTGAACGCGGCCTGGCCCTTCGTTTGCTCGATCTGAGCGGAAAAGTGCTGGATCAGAGCGGACCCAATGTGAATGTGGCGGTGCCAACCTCCACCCTTGCGGTGGCGCGGGCGGGGCAGACTGAGTTCGCCACCCTCGATGTGAGCGGTAGAGGAACGGCGCTACGTATCTACAGTGTGCCGTACCAGGTGGGTGGGCGCACCGCCGGTATCGTGCAGGTGAGTCTAGGGCTGGCGGCGACGCAGGCGACGCTGGGGCAACTCCTCATCATCCTCGCGGTAAGCATCCCTATCACCCTGCTGGTCGCGGCGCTGCTAGGGTTGTTTCTCGCGGGCCGCGCTTTGCAGCCAATTGAGCGCATCACCCGCGCCGCCGCCCGCATCGAGGCCGAACACCTCGATCAGCGGCTCGATCTCGACCTGCCCGACGATGAAGTGGGTCGCCTGGCCCGCACCTTTGACGCGATGCTCACCCGCCTCGACGATGCCTTTCGCCGCCAGCAACAGTTTACCGCCGATGCCAGCCACGAGCTACGCACCCCGCTAGCGATTATGCGCGGCGATATTGACGTGACCCTGCGCCGCCCCCGCTCACCAGCAGAGTACCGCCGCACCCTCAGCGACACTGGCGATGAGGTTGAGCGCATGACCCGGCTGGTGGAAGATTTGCTGCTGCTGGCGCAGGAGGACAGCAACCAGCCGCTAATCCAGCGCGAACCGCTTGATCTAGCCAAGTTGCTACACACGGTTGCCGCGCAGGTCGGCCAGTGGGCCGAGGCGAAGGGGCAGCGGCTGTGCCTCGAACTTGCCCCGACCCTGCCGCTGAACGGCGATCGGGACAAGCTGGCCCGCCTCTTCCTCAACCTGCTGGACAACGCCATCAAGTACAGTCCCGAGGGCGGTCAAATCATAGTTAATGGGAGATGTACAACGGGAGATGAGATTGTGGTCGAGGTTCAGGATGAGGGGCCGGGCCTTGCTGCCGAAGACCGCGCCCACCTGTTCGACCGCTTCTACCGCGCTGATGCGGCCCGCTCCCGCGCATCCGGCGGCGTAGGGTTGGGGTTGGCGATTGCCCAATCCATCGCCCTGGCCCACGGTGGCAGCATTCTGGTAAGCAGTGAAGTGGGCGGGGGCAGCATTTTCAGCGTCAGGCTACCGCTCTGCCCGCGGGGTCACATTCCTAGCCAAGTTGCGCGTTACATTCCCCCGCCCGCTGTGTCCTTACTATCAGACCGCTATAAAAAGGATGGGGCGCGATAAATCTGCGCCCCTACGGATAATCTCTAATCGGCGAATTGGTATTGGAAAGGATAACAAAGTGAAACGCTATTTGGTAGCCACCTTTGCCCTGCTCGTGATCATAGTGGCCGTTGTGCTTGGCGCGGGGGCCAAAGCGGCCAGCCGCCCTCTCTCTCCCAGCCTGACCCCTACTGCTACACCGACGGCCACGCCGTGTAGCTTGCTAACCTCCTGGTCGGTGGCGCAACCGCTAACTGCGCCGGTTGGTGCGCCCGCCGTGAGCAGTGATGGCACGTTTATCTATGCCGCCGACGGATACGACTATCAGGCGGGCCACACGGAGGCCCAGTTCGCCAGGTACGACCCTACTGCCAACACCTGGATCAGCCTGACCAATGCTCCCGATGTGTTCTATGGCGCTTCCGCAGTTTATGCGCCGAATGTTGGCAAGTTGTACGTATTCGGCGGCTTCCCTGGCAATTCGGTGCCGCTAACCACCACCCGCATCTACGACCCGATCGCTAACAGTTGGAGCAGTGGCGCGCCGATGCCCGACTCACGTGGCGGGATGGGCGCGGCTTATGGCAGCGGCAAAATCTTCCTGCTCGGCGGTCAGGGCGTGGGTATGTCGATTAACGGTCAAAACTGGGCTTATGACCCAGTTGCCAACTCATGGTTGACCATGACTGCCCTGCCCGCGGCGCGGGTGGGCCTGGCGGTTGGGGTAATCAGCGGCCAGCTTTACGCGGCGGGCGGCCTGGACAGCAGTTTTCTTGAAGACAATACGCTGTTCGACTATAACATTGCCAGCGACACCTGGAGCAATCGTGCCAATATGCCAATCGGCGATTTCGGCGCTGGTGGCATCGCCGCTGCTGGCAAGCTCTACGTCATCGGCGGCGGCTTCCCCACCACCTATGGCGCGGGTATCACCACGGTTCGCAACGTTACTTTGATTTACGACCCGGCCACCAATAGCTGGAGCAACGGCCCGCTGCTGAATCAAGGGCGCTCGTTCCAGGGCGCAGCGGCAGCAGGCAACCATCTGGTGGTGGTGGGCGGCGACATTAGCAGCAATGTGGCTACCAACAGCGTGGAGGTGGCTAGCCTGGTAAGTTGCCCCACCGCTACCCCGACGGCGACGGCCAGCCCCATGCCAACCAACACCCAAACCAGCACCGCGACGGCTACCGCAAGCCCAATGCCAACCAACGCCCAAACCAGCACCGCGACGGCTACCGCAAGCGCAGCGCCAACCAACACCCCCGCCAATCCTACCAGCACCCCACCGGCCAACACGCCGCAGCCTACCGATACTACCACACCGCTGCCCGGCACGACCCCCACTGATTGCGCCAACCCGTTCGCTGACATCAGCGGCAACGTGTTCTATAGCGCCATTCACTATCTCAACTGTCGCGGGGTGATCAACGGCACCGACAGCACCCACTACTCACCGGCTGGCACCTCGACCAGAGGTCAATTCGCCAAGGTGGTGGTACTCGGCTTCGGCACGCCGCCCTACACGCCTGGCACGCCCGACTTCAGCGATGTGCCGCCTACTTACTTCGCCTACCTGTACATCGAGAGCGGCTTCCATGCCGCGATCCTCAGCGGCTTCGACCAGGCCAGTTGCGCCGCCCACGGGGTGGGCTTCCCTTGCTACCTGCCCAACCTCGCCATCACTCGCGGGCAGCTTACCAAGCTGGTTGTCGCAGCAGCGCATTACCCGCTGATTACTCCGGTTAGCGGACCAACGTTTATTGACGTGCCGCCCAGCAACGTTTTCTATGTCAGCATCGAGACGGCGCACAACAAGGGCGTGATCAACGGCTACACCGACGGCAGCTTCCGACCCAACAACAATATCCGCCGCGACGAGATGGCCCAGATTGTCTACAAGGGCGTAACCACGCCGTAGGCGAGTTGAAAGTTACAGGTTGAAAGTTGAAAGTGAAGGGCGCACAGTCAGGTGCGCCCTTCTCGTATCCATGCTTGTGGTACGCTTGCAATTAAAATGATGTAGGTGTATTATGTTGCCAGGCAGAAAGTTGCAACCAGCGTTGCAAATCCCGACCATCAACAACATCAACCCCTAACCCTAAGAATGGAGGCATCGATGGCAACCCGAACCGTAACCGTGCTTTTCTACAACAACACTAGCTCTGCTCTCACGCTCCAGAGTTCCAGTACCCAGGGAACGTGGGTTACGCCACCCCCCAATACCATTCCTGCCAGTCTCAGCGCACAGGTCTCTCCTCATCATTGGGAGGATCACTCGTCCAACAGTCCAGCCAATGCCAGCGGCACAGTCACCTACCAGCTTGCTAGCGCATCGCTAACGCTAACCCTGACCTGGAACAGCGTTGAAGGTAAGACAAACAGCTATTCCTACAGCGCGCCCAGCGGCTATGCGATCAGCTACCAAGCTAGCGGTGATGCGAACGCAACGGTTACGTACACTTTCACAACCAACGCCTAGGAGCTAGATCAACTAAGCCCCCAGCGGGGGTTGGGGTTAATCGTAAAGCGCCATTACGCTACGGTGAGCCAGCGGACGTGGGCAGCAGACAAGCGGATAATCGGAAGCAAGCGCCGATGCTAGCGTAGGGGCGGGCGGTGGCCCGCCCTGGTGAAGCGCATCACCGCCCATCGCAAGCATCAACATTGGGGTAGGGGCGGGCGGTGGCCCGCCCTGGTGAAGCGCATCACCGCCCATCGCAAGCATCAACATTGGGGTAGGGGCGGGCCACCATCCGCCCAGTTGTCTAATACCAATTAGCCGTGGTGGCGCTATAATTTCTGTAGGGGCGGACCGTTGTTGGCCCTGACCCAATTTATACTATCTGCTCGGCTAATTGGTATAACATTAATGCCAATCGAAAACGCAAATGTTGGTGCGGGGTATCTGGGTTGCCAGCGATGAACTTCATCAGGGCGTATGCGATCCGCCCCTACCCCAAGGATATCGCCACCGATAGCCGTAGTCGCATTTCACCGGGGCGGGCCACCGCCCGCCCCTACGACTGCAATAATGTGAACTGCCGAACCGTGGACGTATAGTTACCCAAACCATAGCCAAACATGACATATGGTAAGGATGTTAACACTACGCCCACTGGAAGCCCAGTTGGGCGGGCGGTTGGACTACGGCCAACCGTTGGGCTGCGAATGTGTGCCTCACAGCCAGCAAGGATTT
>JANXYP010000398.1 GCA_025355955.1 Chloroflexota bacterium | reverse complement strand
CATTGCCCAGGTTGCCCAGCGAGTTGGCCTCACCCTGACGGTCGCCAAGCTGCCGCGCCAGGGCAAGGTTCTGCTTGTGGTATTCGATGGCCTTGTGGTACGCGCCCAACGCATCATACGCATTGCCCAGGTTGCCCAGCGAATTGGCCTCGCCCTGACGGTCGCCAAACTGCCGCGCCAGGGCAAGGTGTTGGTTGTAGTGTTCGATGGCCTTGTCGTACTTGCCCAGCGATTTGTACGCAATGCCCAGGTTGCCGAGCGCGTTGGCCTCACCCTGACGGTCGCCAAGCTGCCGCATAATGGGGAGACATTGAGCATAATACTCGATGGCTTTGTCGTACTCACCCATTGAAAGGTGCATGATGCCCAAGCCCATAAAACTGTTCGCCCGCGAGCCACTTCTCAGCTTATCGGTAGGAGCATTGACGAGGCGCTGGCTCATTGCCATTAGCCTACTGAACTCGCTCCATCTGCTCAACAATCCGTACAGGTTAACCCCACCACCGCCGCTCAGATACTCGAAATACGTACCCATCAGCAAAACGGTGGCATCCTCATAATCGCCTGCGGCGCAAAGCTGGTCGAAGGCATCGAGCAGCGGCTGCACTTCGGCGAGGTTGCGGGCGGGGTGGGTGTGCGCGTCGGGGTGACTGGCGGCGTATTGCTGCTGGAAGTAGGCGGCGGCGGCGCGGTGGTGGGCGGCGGGGTCGGGCAGCAGGTGGTGGGCGTAGCTACGCACAATCTGGTGTTCACTGTAGCGCCCGCCGCTAGCGTCCAGCAGGCTGCGCTCGGCCAGGGCGGCGGCGTGGTGGCGGATGGTTTGTTCGTCCCACACTCCCCCTCCCAGCCTCCCCCGGTGGGGGAGGAGATTGTTGTGAATAGCGGCGATGGTGGCGGGCGCGGTGGGGCGCTCGAACAGGCTGAAGTATTGCAGGGTTTGCTGCTGCGCGGCGGGCAGGTGGGGGTAGATTTTGTCGAGCAGCCGCTCGGCGATGCGCTCATCCCAAATCGGCTGGTCGAGCAGTTGGGCCAGGGTGTAGCCCTGGTTGGCAATCAGGTCGGCGAGGAAGCGGAGGGCAAGGGGATGGCCGCCCGCCCGCGTCACCGCCTCTTGTAGCGGGTTGGGGTCGGCAGCCACGCCGAGTTGCTGCAAGAGGGCAACCCCGTCGGCGGTGGCGAGACCACCGATGGCGAAGCGGCGCGGCTCCTGCCCCTGGGCGAGATGGGGGAACTGGCGGCTGGTGAGCAGCAGGCGCGATTGACCCAGGTTGTGGTTGGCGCGGTCGAGCAACTCACCCCAGCCCAGCACCAGGCTGCCGTCGGCGGCAATCACGCTCTCAAAGTTGTCCACCACCAGCAACAGACGCACCTTGTCGGCGTTGGCCGCCAGCATCTCCACCAGGTACTCGGCCTGCTCCGCCGGTTGCGGTATCTCGCGGGGGTCGAAGGCAAGGCCGAGGGTGGCAAGCGCCGCCTGCACCAACGAGGCGAAGTCGGTGGCGTTGTCGCTAAGGTTGCGCCAGCAGCGGTGGGTGTAGGCGGTTGCGTCCGCGCCCAGCATCGCCGCCAGGGTGGACTTGCCAATCCCGCCCATGCCGGTGACTGCCACGCAAGCGCGCTGCGCCAGCGCCGCCCGCAGGTCAGCCAGATCGGCAACGCGACCGACCGCATCGCTGGGGGCGCGGTTGGGCTGGTGCTGCGCCACCTTGCGGGCCGCCTCAAGGTTGACGTAGATAGTCTCACCACGAAAGTTGTACTGCGTGCCGGGGCCGGAGTTGACGTTGCCCCACACCCCGCCGTAGCTGTGAACCCCGCCGCGCCCACCGTCGCCATCGCTAGACATGGTTGCCGCCTCGCAATTTATTGCACAGGGGCGAGCGCCACCCGCTTCGCAGTTTATTGCACCAGGGCGAACAACGGTTCGCCCCTACAGATCGTGGTTGTTCGGCAAGCAAGCCTACTCTGTTGAGTGTGCGTTCCATATGATTCTCGTTTGTATGAAACTTAGGTCTGTAGGGGCGAACAACGGTTCGCCCTGCTCAACTGCGAAGTCATACTTTGTTTGTGCGCTAATATTCTAGCACAACGCTACCGCCGCTGCCAGTTGGTTCATACTGTCAATCTCCACATCCGGCACCGTGCCAGGGCTGGCGTTGCGCCCCTTCGCCCCATGACCATCGCAGTTGTACCAGATGGTACGCAGACCCGCCGCTTGCGCCCCGGCCACATCGAAGCGCAGGCTATCGCCAATGTGTGCCACGTTAGCGGAGGTGATAGTCGGGTCAGCCTGCTGCAAGGCAGCCACGGCAGCGAGGTAGATGCGGGGGTCAGTTTTGTAGTAGCCGCTCGCCGCCGAGGTGATCACGGCGGCAAAGTGGTGGCGGAGTTCCAGCTTGTCCAGCGCCCAGTCCACGAACGGAGGATAGGCAGCGCTCGATACCACCGCTATTGGCCGGGTGCCATCCAGTGCCGCCAGCGCATCCAACACCCCAGGAACGGGCGCGACCTCGGTGAGGCAGTCGCGCATCAGCGCGGCCACGGCCTCCTCCACCAGATCGGGTGGTGCGCCTACCCCAAACTCGCCATTGACGATCTGCTCGACGGCGGCAATCGCGCTTACTTCTATGCCGCTACGCCTTGCCTCCGCCCGTAGATCGGCATAGCGGGCATCGGCCTCATCCAGCCATGCTTCAGCGTCCGGCCCGGCCATCAGGTTGCGGGCGCAGCGATCGGGCGC
>JANXYP010000380.1 GCA_025355955.1 Chloroflexota bacterium | reverse complement strand
GCCGACAACCCACTCAGCACTCAGCACTCAGCACTCAGCACTTCGCTGCGCGGCAAGCGCGTGCTGGTGCTCGGCCTGGGGCTGCACGGAGGTGGAGCCGGGGTGGCGCGGTTCGCGCTGGCGCAAGGGGCAACGGTGCGGGCCACCGACATGAAGACGGCGGCGCAGCTTGCTCCCACCATGCAGCAGCTTGCGGGGCTGCCCATCGAGTATACGTTGGGCGAACACCACGAGGCCGACTTTGCCTGGGCCGACCTAATCGTGCGTAATCAGGCGGTGCCGCGTGAGAGCGAGTGGCTGGCCCTGGCGCGGCGACTGGGCAAGACGGTGACGATGGAGGTAGGCCTGTTCTTCCAGCTATGCCCCAGCCACAATGTCATCGGCATCACCGGCACCAAGGGCAAGACCACCACCACCACCCTCTGCTACGAGATGCTCAAGGCGTGGCGGGCCGATGCGGTGGTGGCGGGCAACATCAGCGGCAAGCCGCCGCTTGATGCGCTGCCCCAGATCAAGGTTGACACGCCGGTGGCGTTGGAGCTATCCAGTTGGCAGCTGGAGGGTACCGACGAGATCGGGGTTAGCCCGCACATCGGCTGCTGGCTGAACCTGACTCCCGATCACCTCAACCGCTACCGCGATATGGAAGATTACGCCGAGGCTAAGTGGGCCATCTTCAAGCATCAGCAGCACGGCGATGTCGCGGTGATGAACTACGATGACCCGGTGGTGCGTAGCTATGCCGACCAACTAGCCGCCGGAGTGGAGTTGCTCTGGTACGGTGAGAGCATCCCCGACGGCGCGGCTGGCGGGTACATTGCGGGCGACTGGCTGGTACTGCGTGCTGGCGGTGTGGAGACGCAGATTGGCCGCATTGCCGACTTGAAGCTCCCTGGCAGGCATAATGCGCTGAACGCGCTGGCAGCGGCGCTGTGCGCCAAAGCGGCGGGCGCACCCCATGCAGCAATCGCGCAGGCGCTGGCAAACTTTAGCGGCGTGCGCGATCGGCTAGAGTTGCTGCGCGAGCTGGATGGGGTGAAACTCTACAACGATACCACCAGCACTACCCCGGCCAGCACCATTGCCGCGCTTGCCGCCCTGCCCGTGCCAGTGCTGCTGCTGGCGGGTGGCTCCGACAAGCGGCTGGAATATGACGAACTTGCGAAGGTGATCGCCCATCGCCAGCCCACCGTGCGCGTCTACCTGTTGGAAGGCAGCGCCACCGCCAAGCTGGCCGCTGCGCTGCAGGCCGAGGGAGTGCCGATTCAGGGCCGCTACGACGACTTTCCCGCCGCAGTAAACGCCGCTTTCGGCGCGGCCAGGCCGGGGGAGGCAGTGCTGCTCTCGCCCGCCGCCGCCAGCTTTGGGATGTTCGTCAACGAGTTCGAGCGCGGCGACCGCTTTAGGGAGATTGTGGCGGACTTGAGTTGAAAGTTGCAAGTTGAAAGTTGCAAGTTATTGTTCGTAGGGGCGAACCGTTGTTCGCCCAAGCTGGTAGGGGCGGGTTGCACTCGCCCTGGCGTTGGCAATATGTATGGGCAAACCCTTGTTCGCCCTGGCCTAGCGTAAGTTCGTAGGGGCGAACCGTTGTTCGCCCTGGCCTGGCACTGGTGCGTAGGGGCGAACCGTTGTTCGCCCTGGCCTGGCGTAAGTTCGTAGGGGCGAACCGTTGTTCACCCTGGCCTGGCGTAAGTTCGTAGGGGCGAACCGTTGTTCACCCTGGCCTGGCACTGGTGCGTAGCGGCAAACTGTTGTTCGCCCTGGCCTAGCGTAAGTTCGTAGGGGCGAATCGTTGTCCGCCCATCAAGTTGCATCACAAACTTGACATAATTCATGTTTACATAACGTGGGATTAGATGTATAATGAGAGCACTGCTGAGGTAGGAGGTCAACTACTCAAACCTCAAACCTCAGCACTGGCGAGGAGCATTAGCGTGGCAACACTGGCGCGAGGACGCAACGATGAACTGATCGCGACTACCGCAACCGAGCGGCAGCGGCCCGATTTGTGGCTGCTGTCACTGATCGGCGCGCTCTCGCTGCTGGGTTTGGTGATGGTCTACAGCGCCAGCTATGCCACCGCAGCGGAGGCGCTGGGCAGCGGCACCGCCGAGTTGCTCAAGCAGGGAACGTATCTGGTAATCGGCTGGGTGGCCTTGTTCGTGATGATGCGGGTGGATTATCATGTGTGGCGGCGCTTTGCCCTGCCCGCAATGCTGGCCGCAATCGTGCTGCTTACCCTGGTGCTGATTATGCCCAGCAGCAGCCTGAATGATGTCAATGGCGCGAAGCGTTGGATTTTCATCGGCTCTCAGGGCTTCCAACCGAGCGAACTGGCGAAGCTGGCGTTCGTGCTTTATCTGGCAAGCTGGCTGTCGCTGCGCGGCAGCGACAAGGTGGGCAACCTGACCCGCGGCCTCATCCCTTTCGGCATCGTGCTGGGCCTGGTGGTGGCATTGATTATGCGCGAACCGGACATGGGCAGTTCGCTGGTGTTCGTCTGCATTGGGGTGGGGATGTTCTTCGTCGCGGGGGCCGATTTGCTGCAACTGGGCGCGGGCATGGTGCTGGCGGCAGGCACCTTCGTGCTGCTGATCCAGGCCGCCTCCTACCGTAGCGGGCGCATCGATAGCTGGCTCAACCCCTGGTCAGACCCGCAGGGCAGCGGCTATCACGCCATCCAGAGCATGGTCGCGCTGGGCAGTGGCGGGTTCTTCGGCCTGGGGCTGGGGGCCAGCCGCCAGAAGTTTAGCTGGCTGCCGGAGCAGTACACCGATACCATCTTCAGCATCATCGGTGAGGAGCTGGGCATGGTGGGGGCGATGCTGGTAATCCTGCTATTCGGCTGCCTGGTCTATCGCGGCTATCGCGTCGCCCTGCAAGCGCCCGACAGCTTCGGCGCGTTGCTGGCAACCGGCATCACCAGTTGGTTCGGCTTCCAGGCGTTGATCAATATCGGCGCGGTGACGAACTCAATCCCGTTCACTGGCATTACGCTGCCGTTCATCAGCGCGGGTGGCAGCGCGCTAATCTTCGCCCTGGCGGGCGCGGGAGTGCTGCTGAACATCAGCAAGCAGACCGCACCGCCTGCGGCGAACCGGAAGTAGAGGGTATCAAGATGAATCCAGTAGTGGTAAACATCGAGCAATGGCAGCTATTCGTACCCATCATTGTGCTGGGCGGGGTGCTGGGCTGGATACGGGGTTGGCGGGAGATGGCGATCTTCGTGGT
>JANXYP010000124.1 GCA_025355955.1 Chloroflexota bacterium | reverse complement strand
CTCGACGACTGGCGGCAGCAGCGACGCGGCGCGTTCGACTACGCCGAGCTGTGCCAGCGTTGGCACGTTTATGGTAAGATATTCCGGCTGTGAACCCTCAATCCAAAATCCAAAATCCAAAATCCAAAATCACCACTGTGGTCATCGCCCGCGACGAGGCCAAGCACATCGCCGCCTGCCTTGCCAGCGTGCGTTCGCTAACCGACGACTTGTTGGTGCTGCTTGACGATCGTACCAGCGATGACACGGCGCGGTTGGCTGAAGCGGCTGGCGCAAGGGTGAAAATCAGCCATTTCGTCAACTTTTCGGCGCAGCGCAACCGCGCTCTCCAAGCGGCGGGCGGTGACTGGGTGTTGTTCCTCGATGCTGATGAGCGGCTTACTCCGGCCTTGATTGCGGAGATAAAGCAGCGGCTGGCGGCGCCCACCCTCTCCCAGCCTCCCCCGGTGGGGGAGGAGAGTCTGGCGGGCTACTGGATTGCGCGGCGCAACTATATGTTCGGCCACTGGGTGCGGCACGCGGGTTGGTATCCCGACTACCAGTTGCGGCTGCTACGCCGCTCCGCTGCCCTTTACGACGAGAGCCGTGAAGTGCATGAGTTGGCGCAACTGAGCGGCCCCGACGCAAAGTTGCGTGAGCCGCTCATCCACTACAACTATGAGACCTGGGCGCAGTTCCGTGCCAAGCAGCGCTACTACACCGCCTTCGAGGCACGCATCCTCTATCAGCAGGGGCAGCGGGCGCGGCTACGCAACTTCGTGCTGCAACCGCTGCGTGAGTTCTGTCGCCGCTACATATCGCTAAAGGGTTGGAAGGATGGCAGGCTGGGGCTGGCGTTGTCGCTGGCGATGGGATGGTATGAGTGGCGCAAATACTGGCTGCTGCGAAGGATGAGTTAGTTAACTTGCCATTGCTATTCAACCGATACCCCACCCCGCGCACCGTCTCTAGCAGATGGGGGTCGGAGGGGTCGACCTCAATCTTCTCACGCAGCCAGCGGACGTGGACATCCACGGTGCGGCTGTCACCCACGTACTCGTAGCCCCACACCTTATCGAGCAACTGCTCACGGGAGAAGACCTGGCCCTGATTGAGCATCAAGAAAGCCAGCAACTCGAACTCACGTGGCTTGAGGTTGAGTTCCATACCGTCGCGGGTAGCGCGGTGCTGGTTCGTGTCAATATTGAGGTTGGCGACACGCAGGATGCTGCCTTTAGGGCTAATCGGTTCATTCTTGACCTCGGTGCGGGTGCGGGCGGCTTCGTTGCGGCGCAGCAATGCCTTGATCCGCGCCAGCAGTTCACGCAGGCTAAACGGCTTAGTCACGTAATCATCGGCCCCAAGTTCGAGGCCAACCACCTTGTCAATCTCCTCATCGCGGGCAG
The DNA here is from genome assembly GCA_025355955.1 of Chloroflexota bacterium. Taxonomy (GTDB): domain Bacteria; phylum Chloroflexota; class Chloroflexia; order QHBQ01; family QHBQ01; genus QHBQ01. The sequence continues at coordinate 9,887 of JANXYP010000124.1, read as the reverse complement.
TAAGCATGATGATCGGCACGTCGCTCTCGCGGCGTAGCAGGCGGCAGACTTCGATGCCGTCCAACCCTGGCAGCATCAAGTCGAGCAGGATCAAGTTGGGTCGGGCAGCCCGCGCCGTCTGCAACGCCTCCAGCCCGTCCTCGGCGGTACGCACGTTGTAGCCAGCCTTGACCAGATTGTACTTCAGCGTATCCAGCAGCGTCGGCTCATCGTCAACTATCAGGATGGTCTCCATGCTCTCTCCTTTGTCAAGTTGCCCCGCCCTGGTATTACAGCCTCAGTTGGCATAAATGGGCCAGAATGGTGTAGGGGCGAATCGCCTACGCCCTGTTGTCCAGTGTCCAGGCTAATCGTAACTACCGCACCTTGCCTGGCAACCGAGGCTGTAATACTAGATGGGGGGGGATGATTGGCCCTCCCCCTAACCCCCCGAAATAGGGGATGGGAGTTATGTCAGCAGTTGGCGCAGGTCGGCGATCAGCATCCGATTTATCTCATGGCGATGGCTGGCGCGGAACTCACGGCGGTAAGCGCCGAAGGCGGCGTTCTGCTCTTCAGTGCGTTGGTCACGGTCTGGCGGGTAGTCGGGGTGGGCGGCAAGGAACTCCGCGCCTGCCTGCTGCAGCGCGTTGGTCACGGCAGCTGGGCGTTCGATGAAGTGTCCAAGCTCACCCATCTGCGCGTCGAAAAAGATGAACACCGGAATAGCACGGTAAGCGCCATCCTGCAGGTGAGCATCAGCAATGTCGAGGTTCTGGTCGCGCAGCAACACGCGCAGCTTGAGTGTATCATCGCCTAGCGCGTCGGCCAGTTTCGCTAGCATCGGCAGTGCGGCAACCACATCGGGACACCAATCCTCTACCAGCGCAAGCGCCCGCAGCGGCCCCTGCGACCGGAAGAAGGCAAGATCGGCCTCGTCCATCTCGGCTTGCTGGTAGTTGCTGATAAAGGTCTCCTGGTTCTCCTGCATCTGCGCCACGAACTGTGACGTGGTCATCGCCGCCTCGAAGCGGGCCTCATCCATACTCATGTTCTATATGTTCCTTTGAAGGATATAGTCTGATTTGTTTAAGCTACGAACATATTATACTGGCTGTCATGGAGTGATAGCAAGCGGTAAAAATCATAAGTCATTCCCCAGTTATGTGTGTAGCACAGCACGTAAATGCAAAAAGCCCCCGGCGGGGGTTGGAGGAGAATCTTACCCAACTACCATGTTTATCGTAAGCGAGTCGTTCGTGGCACCAGGGTTGGCAACTGCGCTGAACATGATCGTAGCTTCGAGATTTCCCCTCAACCCACGCTAGGGGCTTAGTTGATCAACCCTGGGGTCTCATGCTTTTCGCCCGGATAATTTGACGAGGGACTAGCAGCGTTGCCACCATATGATCGCCGACTGTGACGCTGACGCTCTACCCATCAGCAGCGCACCTTCCTCCTCGACCAGCAGTTCGCGCAGGCGTTGGCGCAACTGCCTGAGCCTGACGCTATCGCGGGGGCGGACGCAGAGCCGATCCTGATAGATAGCAACTGCATCATCGAGCGAGTCGAAGCGCCAGCGCAGGCCGGTCTTCACTATGGTGATGTTGGCAGCAATGCCGATCTGGGCTAGCACGTTATACGCATCGAGGTAATCGGGTTGAGGGGTGAGCGGCTCGTCGTATAGCTCCCGCCACAACTCCTGGGTGCTATCAGTGGTCTGCCCAGTCCGTAGGTAAAGAAAGAGCAAGCCGCTCATCTGCGTCGCCTGCTCCAAAGAGGTGATGAAAGGCTGAATCTCGCTGACCGGGTACAGGACGTGTGAGCAGATGGTGATGTCAGCCTGACCCACCCCCACCTCAGCCAGTGCAGCAGGCCAGGGGCTAGTGACGATGCGGACGTTGCCAAGCTGGGCGGCGGCACAATTGTCGGTTAGCAATTGTCGTGTGATCGCCGACGGCTCAGTGGCGATCAGGCGGCTAGCCTGGCGGGCGAGTGGAATGGCGAAGCGGCCCGTGCCTGCGCCCACATCCAGCACCGTCATGCGCGGGTAGACCTTCTCCGCGACATGGGCGAGGAAGGGGTCGCGCATTGGCCTGCCGTAGTCGTCGTAGCGGGTGCGAGCCAGAGCGTTGTGGAAGTTACGTACCTGCTCGGTCCAACCCACGGCCTCAGTATAGCCGATGCGGCGTTCATCGATTTGGCGTTGCCGCGACTCGACCATCTCGCGCCAGCGCGAGATGTAGTCAATGCGGTCAAGCTGACTGCTGGTTGTTGGTATCATCATTTCAAGGGTGGAGATCATCGTCGTCAACTGCCCTCCCGCCGATCGTCTTTGATTGCGGAGTTGCGGAAATTACTCTTGCTATTATCCGCGATATATGCACCGTTGTCAACACCTCTGCGTCACGATCATCTTTCAGTTTTTTTGCATTGCAGGAAGGTTGCGGTAAGGTTCTGGCACATTGCACCTGCTGCCTAATTACCTTGTAGCTCACGCCCAAGTTGGCCGAGACTGACAATGTAGGCGGATGGTAGTTCGGGATGCAGCTCGAACCGCGCCCGTTGGAAATATTGCACGATGAATGACTTGCCGCCAATATTGGTCACGAACTCCTCGCTGATGGGGTAGCCGTAGATTGCCAGCCCGCCATGCGTCTGCCAGTAGAGGGCGAAGCCATGCGCCATGTTGTGGCTGGTCTGGTCGAAGTATTGGCCCTGGCCGTTGTTTGGGGCGCGGGCGAAGGGTGGCGCGGCCAGGTTGCGGCCCTCGGCCTGCGCCGCCTCGACCCCGAAGAAGCCTAGCGCGACCGCCCCGTCGTTGCCATACTCTGGGTGCCACTCGAACCGCGCCCGCTCGAACCACTGCATCCTATATACTTTGCCATCGGTTTTACTGGTTTGATCATGCTGCGGGCCGAGCGGGTAGCCGAACTGGGCCAGCCCGCCATTGGCGTTCCAGTAGGCAAGGAAAGCATCCTGCACGCAGAAGCCGGTGGCGCTGAAGAATTGCTGATTAGCGCCGCTGCAACCGCTGGTGTCGCCAGGCAGAGCAGTGTCGATCGGTGGCGGGGTGGATGTAGGCTGCGGCGCGCTGCCGAGATATTTGGCGGCCTCGCTGCGAGTGAGGTCGAGGTAGGCGTTGTTGTAGCCCTGCCCTGGCTCGATCTGGCTGCCCTCCAGCCACTCGTTATAGCTTACAATCGCGATCCAATCGGGGTTGGCATCAATCGCGCCATCGAAGCTGGCGGTGTAATACTGGCCGTCGTTGCGGGGGCGCACCGGGTTGCCGCTGCGGATGCGTGAGTCATCATAGCCTGGCTGCACTCCCGCCACCCACAGCTTGTTCGCGCCGTGGATGCGGTTGTAGTCGCTGACCGTGGCCGCCATACTACGGTCCCAGTTGGCGAAACTGTCGCGGGTGGGCGGGTCGACCCACTTGGCCGCGCCGTAATCATGCAGCCCGTCAAACACATCCAGCCAGCCGATGCTGTTCTTGTCGCCCTCGGCAATCCAGATTTGGTCATGGTTGGGGTCTATCTGGGAGCGGATGTAAGCCCAGAGGGTAGGGCTGCCCGCCTGCCCCTGCGCCCAGAAGAAGATCACTGGATGGCCGTCGCTGCGTAGATAGCCGGGGCGACCGAGGTAGTGGTCGCGCACGTAGCCAAGATACTTGATGATGTTGGCTTGCCCTTGCAGCATATTCAGGCCGGTCTCGAAGTAGACTGCCGCCTTGAAGTCGCCGCGTTGCTCTGCGACATCGAGCAGGGTAGCGAAGTTGGTGTCAATCCGGCCCTCCGGTCCCGACCATGAGGAGACGAAGGCATTGATACCGGCATCGTGGGCCTCGCCCACCTGTCGCACCGTGGTGGCGCGGTCATCAGAGCTATAGGGGGCAAACGGCAAGGCGCTCATCTTGCTGGCATCCCAGCTATTCTGTTCATACCACGGATAATAGAAAGCCAGCACCAACTTCTGCGGCGCGGCGGAAGTGTGATAAGCGGGCTTAGGGATTATGACCAAGGCAAATAGCAGCAAGGCAGCGGCGAGGATGAGGCGGCGCGGAAACTTCATGGTAATTCTCCTTCAGGGGCGGGTAGCAGATGGTTGTATCACATCTATTCTACCACTGCACCGAATGACGAACAAGGATTTGGGGTAGTAAATAGGTACTATGTGGGATTGCAGATTTAGAAATGTAGATTGTAGATTATAGAAGCAGCCGATTATGCGAACTACTACTGCACCGCTGCCAGGTGCCGTTTTGGTAAATGAGGCTGCATTGCCTTGAATATCGCGCGGCTCAACTCGCCGTGTAGGATGGGGTCATCGGGGTGGAAACAGAGATAATTGCTACCTGGGGAGTAAGGTGCGCCAGTGATGATACCGACGGTGATAGAGGCTCTCAATCTGCTTGTACGCCCAGTAGCTGGTTGGCACATCCTGGATGCTGGGTTGCGGCGGTACGTATGTGTGGTACGTATGGGAAGGCACGGTCGATCATGAATGCGGATAGTCGCACCCACCTTGGGGGTGTGTTACAGGTTATTGGGTGTTTAGCTCCATCACCAGGGCGGGCCACCGCCCACTCCTACGTTTACCCAATAACCTCTAATATTACAGCCTCACTTGCTGGGCAACATAGCGAAGTTACGATTGGCTTTGACAATGGGGTGGCAGGGCGTATGCGATGCGCCCCTACACCAATCTGGCGCGTTAATGCCAATTGAGGCTGTAATACTAACACCCCCCCACCTCGATTCCCCTTGCTACACTCCGCGCAGATCTGCTACAATATAGCGCTGCCATATCAGCCCAGGGCTAGCAGCATCAGTATTATAGCATAGTGTTATCTGCAAGCGCAGGGGGGAAAGTCGCAATGTCTGTATTGGACTGGGTGCTGCTTACCCTGGTGATCCTTTTCGCGCTGGCGTTGCTGTTCGCCACCCGTCGCTACCTCGATACTCCTGTGAACCTCCCGTCTCCGCCAATCGAACCGGATAGCAGCGCAGAATTGCTGACCCTGGTTGATGCGTTGCCGGTCGGCGTGCTGGTTACTGATCGCCACGCAACCGTGCTACGCTGCAATGCTGTCGCCGCCGACTTGCTCGGCCTCAGCCCTGCAGCGGTGGTTGGCCGTTCGCTAATCCACTCGCTGCGCGATTACGAGCTTGCCGAGTTGCTGCGTCGCGTGATGGCCGGGCAGGAGGCGGGGTGCGAGTTCAACCTCAGCTACAACCGCCGCTACCTGCTGGCTAACGTCAGCGTGCTAGGCCGCGACCTGCACCACTTTGGGCTGGTGGTGTTGCAGGATGTCACCCAGCTTCGCCGCATCGAACAGGTGCGCCGCGACTTTGTTGCCAACGTCTCGCACGAGTTTCGCACCCCGCTGGCAACCGCAAAGCTGCTGGTGGAGACCGCCCAGGCGGCAGTCGAAGACGACCCCGTTGCCGCAAAGGGCTTTCTCAACAAGGTTAACCGCGAACTCGATAGCCTTACCCGCCTGGTCAGCGAACTGCTCGACCTCTCGCGCATCGAGGCGGGCCAGACCCCCTTGCAGTTGCGCCCTATCTCGCTGAAGCAGGCGTTGGAACTTGAGGTCAGTCGCGCCGAGGAGCAGGCGGCGCGGCATGGCCTGCAGCTCACTCTTGCGCCGATGCCCGATCTTACGGTGATGGCCGACGAATCCCGCCTCAGCCAGGTCATCGGCAACCTGGTGCAGAACGCGATTAAGTTCACTGCGGCGGGAGGCAGCATCACCGTCAGCGCAGGGCAGTGCGACGAGCTGCCATCCGCAACCGTCAGCGTGGCCGACACCGGCATAGGCATCCCGTCCGAAGACCTGGAGCGGGTGTTCGAGCGTTTCTACAAGGTGGACCGCGCCCGCTCTGCCATGCTAGCTGACGGTAGTGAACAGGGCGGCACTGGCCTCGGCCTGGCGATTGCTCGTCACATCGTCGCGGCGCAGGGTGGGCGCATCTGGGCGGAGAGCAACGCGCACGGCGCAACTTTCCACTTTACCGTTCCCCTCGCAGTCTTCGTATCCAACCCGCCCGTAGCAGCGTTATATACCCAGGGATGATCCAAAAAAGGCAAGTGCAACCTATCCCTACGAACCCGCCAGTGCGCGTGCCGCTCGCCTCTACGAAATCAGCATTCTACTATCCACCATCTACCATCTGCCATCTGCCATCTACCTTCTATATCTGGGAGTCTTTGATGCCAAACCGCCCATTGCGGTATAAAGCGTTGCTATATCTTGCCATCGTCACGGTGCTGCTGGTCGGCTGCGACCTGGGCAACAGCGCGCCTGTCACCTTCCAGCCGGGTCTACCCACCATCGTACCTCGCTCAAACGTTACCCTACTGCCGGATGCCAGTCCCACCGCTTCGCTCACCCCCTATGCGGTGAAGAGCTTCGCCCCCATTGCTGGCGGCGCAAACAAGCTGATCGGCGCAGGAGCCAGCATACCCGCACCACTTTACGCCAACTACTTTGGTGCATATGCCAGCCAGTACAAGGTGCAAGTGGATTACTACCCTACCGACTCCGGCCTAGGCATCCGCCAGTTCGGTAGCAAGGCAGTTGATTTTGCTGCCACCGATGTGCCGCTTACCGACACGCAGATGGTCAGCCCCACTATCCAGGGCGGCGTGGTGGAGCACATCCCCACTGCGGTCATTGGTCTCGCCATTGTCTACAACCTGCCCAACTCCTCAACGCGGTTGCGCTTCAGCGCCAACACCCTGGCCGACATCTATCGCGGGGCGATCACCGCCTGGTCCGACCCGCTGATCGCCGCCGACAATCCCAATGTCGACCTACCCAGTGAGCCGATTGTGGTGCTACACCGTGCCGATTACAGTGGCAGTAGCTACATCTTCAGTCAGTACCTGACCGTCCACAACGACAACTTCCGTTATGCAGTGGGAGCCAGCGCCAACCCGCACTGGCCGGTGGGCAGTGGGGTGCAGGACAGCTTCTCAATGGTCACGGCGATCAAGCAGAAGTCTTACAGCATCGGCTACGTTTCACTGGCCTATGCGGCGGACAACAATCTAGCCTTTGCCGACATCGAAAACAAGGCGGGCAACTTCGTCAGCCCCAACCCGCAGTCGCTAGCCAGCGCCGCCGCCAGCATCACCACTGTGCCGGACGATCTGCGTATCGCTCTTGTCGACCCGCCAGGCTGGACCTCCTACCCGCTAACCGGTTTCACCTGGCTGCTAGTCTACCGCGACCAGAACGATATGGCGAAAGCGATTGCCACTGTCAACCTGCTGCGTTGGATTCTCAGCGTAGGCCAGGCTAGCAACGCTGCCCACCAGTTCGCCCCCTTGCCGCCAGCCATCGCTGCCCGCGCCGATTTGCTCATCCAGCAACTAAACGTCAACGGCACCGCCATCTATGGCACTGGTTTCAAACCCTCGCCCACTCCTGATCCCACCGTTACTGTCACCGGCACCCCGCCGACTGCTACTCCCACCGCCAGTAGCACCCCGACTCAGACCGCAACGCTGGCCTCGAACGCCTCACTAACCCCCTTTGCAACCTATACGCCGAACCTGCTGCCTACGGCACCGCCGACCAATACGCAGCCGCCCGCTGCGCCACCGACGAACACACCGATCCCGCCGACGAACACACCACCGCTGCCACCAACCGACACGCCGATTGCGCCCACTAATACGCCGCGGCCAGGGCATACTCATCCTACTCCGACCGAGGGTAAATGAGCCTAACATAGAGGCTGACTATGGTTGATAAGGAAATTGTAAAAGCTGGCTATGAGCGTATCGCGACTAGCTATCTTGCCACTCGCAACACGGCGCAGGCCGATTTGCTGCTGCTCGGTGAGTTGATTGGGCGGCTACCAGTGGGGGGCTGCGGTACTCGACGCTGGCTGCGGCGCGGGCGTGCCTGTCACCCGCCTCCTCAGCCGACACTTCGTGGTGACGGGGGTGGACTTCTCGGCAACCCAGGTGCAATTGGCCCGCCAATTGGTGCCGGAGGCAACCTTCACCTGCCAGGATATCACCACGCTAGACTTTGCTGCAGCATCCTTCGACGCAATCTGCTCCTATTATGCGATTATCCACATCCCCCGTGAGCAACACGCCGCGCTGCTGTATGACTTCCACCGCTTGCTCAAGCCAGGTGGCCTGGCGTTGCTATGCCTGGGCGCAGACGACAACCCCGACGATCGGGGCATTTATCACGGTGCGGCAATGTATTGGAGCCACTACGATGCGCCGACTAATATGCAGCTGCTGCAGGCGGCGGGGTTCGCGCTAATCTGGGCGCGGCTGGTGACCGACAGCACTTATCCGACCGCGCAGCACCTGTTCGTGCTGGCCCAAAAGCCGGAATAAACAGTGGGGCAGGTCTTCACCCCCCCCCACAGCTTTAATTCCCTCTTTCAACTTTCAACCTTCAACTCATCGCCTACTGACAACCAGCCGCATTCGCCACACATAGGAGCTTGGCGGTCTCGGCGCGGGTGGCCGCCGCATTGGGGCGGAAGTAGCCGCCGCCATCGTTGGCGCTCGCCCCGTGCGATAGGGCGGTTTCGATGAACTGATAAGCCCAGTGGTTGGTTGGCACGTCGGTGTAGTCGGCGGTTGGTGGGTTGAGTAGCGGCCAGCCGGACACTGCCACCGAAAGCTTGGTCGCCTCGGCGCGGCTCACATTGTTGTTGGGGCGGTAGGTGCCGTTGGGATAACCGCTAATCGCACCTCGATTTTCAGCGGTTTCGATGGCACCATAGAAAACGTAGTTGGTTGGCACATCACTGAAGTGCGGCCCGCCGGTGGTGTCAATCGGCCAGCCCATCGCTGTCACCAGCAGTTGGGCATATTCGCCCCGCTTCACATTGGTCAAGGGTCCGAAGGTGCCATCAGGGAAGCCGTGAACTACCCCCGCCGCCTTTAGATATTCGACGTAGTAGAAAGGGAACTCCACCACGCTGTTTGGATTCTGGGCCTGCACGTCGGGGAAGTGGCCCAGCTTGAAGTTGAAGCTCAGGTTGTTGTTAGGGATTGGCACGCTATTATAGTCGCGCTCAATGTAGCCAACGGCAGCGCCAGTAATCAAATAGCTGGCCTGGTTACCCATACCGGTGAAGTTGTAAGCGCCATTGCTGCCCACGAACACGGAGCGGAAGTGGCCGAAAGGGACAGCGTGTTCAAATGCCTGCACGTTCGCCCCATTGATGGGGCTGAGGTTGAAGTCACGTGCCTGCCCGCTGATCGTTGCTGGTCCGTTGTTCAACGCGAAGTTTACGGTGAGATAGCCGCTGCTCAATTGCACCTCGGTAAGCAGACCGGGATAGCCGCTGAACTCCACAGCGTGGACGAAGTAATCGTCAGGCGGCAGCGGGCAGCTATAATTGCCGCTACTATTTGTCGTGGTAGAGCAGGTGCCGCTGCCACCGTCGCCAGAGCCGATAAAGACACCGGCCCCCACTGCGCTACCACCTCCCGGTAGCGCGACGTGACCTTGGATACCGGTGGTGGATGTACTCACCGGCACGTTGTAGCTATTGCTGCCGCTATTGATGTTCAGCTGCAAAATTACCGGTGTGTAGGGGCTGGGTGGGAAGGCGTGCAGATAGTAGGCGCGCCCCGCCGCGATGCGATCCATGCTGTACACGTTATCGCCACCGGTTGGCTGCGTCGTGTTCGACCAGCCATCGTGAATGTCACTATCCATCAGCAAAACTACCCCGGCGATGCGCGCCTGGGTGTTCACATCGTAGACGTAGCCGGTTAGAGTGCCGACGCTGTTGCTCAGGGTGAAGTTCTTGGTCAGGGTGCCGCCTTCCGGCACGACCATGCTGTATTGATGGGCGTTGGCATAGCTGCCACCCACCGGCGCATAGGCAACCATATTGAGGCCAGTACCGGCT